>ADZZ01000095.1 GCA_000179315.1 delta proteobacterium NaphS2 | reverse complement strand
ATGATACGATATCCATTTTTGGAAGGCTCGCCTTCGTATGTTTTGTATAGGATGGTTTCTGCTTTTTTTCGGCTGTTTGGCGTTTCATAGGCATATTGCCATTCGATGGAGTTTGTTTTTAGAAATTCGTGGAACTGTTTGACTTCAGATCGGTTTTTGGGAACGATCGTAATAAATATTCCACCGTGTTCATGGATATGGTCCAGATTTTTCTGTGAACATAGTTTGCAGTCGGCAATATAAATAAAATCCGACTCTCCCAGGAATTCCCGGAGGGCATTCCAATTGGGGACATGGGTTGTATCGTCAGTGCGGTTTCCATCAAACAATTCAAATGATAAGGGGACATTTCCATCAGCCGTGATATTCAGACCAAAAACGATTTGTTTGCAGTCAGGCCGATGGTCCTTGTTAAAACCGTATTTCAGTTTAACGGCTCCGGGGTGTTGATTTTCATATTCGCCGGTGAAAGTAACCGATGTGCTGTCATTATGGATCTGTCTTGTTTCAAGCAGATATACTCCAATGGCATTTGCGCTCAATTCACACATAAAGGAATTTCGGTCTGCCTTGAAAAGACAGTCAAGCTTTTTGGCAATTTGATCGTCATTGTACATTGAAGCGTTGAGCCCATATTCACTTAGTCCATCCATGTAATCAGCGGCCCATTGTTCAACTTTATAAAGGGGTTGTGATGCACATATGATATTGGCTACCACAACCGAAAGAATTTGAGCAGGATCAACTGGCGATTGTTCCGGCTTCTTGACGTATTTCGAAAAAAGCCCATAGATCCCGAGCTGATCAATGTAGTACTTTACCATGGGAAGAACATCGACCCTTTTCGTAATGACATTCAATTGCTCCATAAACGGCCCCAAAAAATAGAGTTTTGAGCGTATTATGGATTATTAGGAAACAAACTATGGCCGAAAATAACGGTTGGCCTTGATTTTGCTTAACAACCAAACAATTCTCCCAGTTTTCGAGGGAACGCCGGTTCCCGTATCATCTTTTTCAAAATCTGTGGGAGCCTGCCTGTTTCCTTCCTTTTTTTGTCTAATTCCTGCAAAACCAATTTGCTGTCAACCCGCGCAAAACGTTGTTCCAGCGTATTGCAACCATCAAGTATAATGTCGAGATACTCCTTGTTCTCAAGGTTTTTGACGAGGGGAGTGTCCGAGAGGATTGTTTTCAATGTCTTGTTCAAAGAAATTGTCCCTGTTTTTTTGCGGTATTTTCTTTTGAGATCCCTGAAAAAGCGCTCCAGAATATTGTTGGTTCGTTGGGGCTGGATAAGTTGTTCTCCAGTAGCGGTATGAACAGAGATGGGATCTGCGAAGAGCTTATCCCAATATGTATCTATCTGCTGAATCATCTTTTTGTATTCATCTCTCTTTGACAAGGTTTCTTCAGATTTTAATTTTTCCTGGAACGCTGCTACCTTTTCCTTGATCGTTTTCATATCCGTATCATCGCCATCATCATTGAGGCCATTTTTTCCTTCTGGAAGTGCGATGCGGAGCGCCTCTCGCAGTGCATTGAAGATCTCTGCTTTCTTATCGAGGGCTTTGGCTGATCTTTTTAGGGTTTGATCAGCCATGACTGGCTTGATCAATCTGAAAAGCTTGTGAAGAGGYTTATGCGTCTTTTCGTATTTGTGCGGGCTTTCCCAAATTGCCTCAACAAGGGTGTAAACCGTTTTCAATCTGTGATAGAAAGCGAGGTGAGGAAGATCGAAAGGAAAGCCATATCCATTCAGTTCCGCCGAAATATCAAAAACCCACTGAATCAAAGCAAATGCGGACGCGATCGACATTTCGGCACCGGTTCTGACATCCCCATGCTTTATGCCGGCATTTAGTTGCTCCATTACCTTGCGGTCTTGAACAGCAGTTCTTTCAAGACTCTTGGCCATCCGTCGAAGCGAACCACGGATCTTGTGCTTTTTGAGGCGATTCCTGATTTTTTTGTATTCATCTTCCATCAAGTCCTTGCCGATATCTCTTAAAAAATGAAAATGGCAGATAAAATCAGGTGTTCCCGGGAATACCGCTGCAATAGCCGAAAGGATTCCCTTTCCCATGTCGTGAACCAAGGCGATTGGGTCGCCGTATTGCCCTTTGATTTTTTCAAAGAACGGAATGAGCAACTCGCTTTGTTCCGAAGGGATTTTTATATTGTCCAGAACGACTTCGGCAATACCGTCCAGACCTGTAAACAGGTGTGGGCTATCGCCCTCGCATGTTCCATCAACGTGAAGGATATATCCGCCGCGCTGATCCATCGCGCTTCTTATTTTTTGGCGACTTTCGCGATGGGCCACGGCAAGGTAGGTGACAAACTTCTTGCCTAAAAAACTCACTTCTCTATCAGAAATCGAGATGTTTTTCCGAGCCAATTCACTCACAATGTCCTTTTCGCTGCGGCAGTGAACAAAGAGGGCATACCCCACATATACAATAACGTCATAGCCAAATGTACACCGGTGCGGTGCAAGGCTCTTCAACTCTCGGCAAGTGTATACCTTACCGTCATCCTCCGATTGCATGATGGTTTCTTTGGCCCGGAATGCGCCGATATCCAGGGTCACGACTTTCTTTTCCCGCGTCTTTAACACTTTATTGTTCCCGAAACAGAAGGCCTCTTCTGAAAAGAAGTGTACTGTTGGCATTTCGAAAAACAGGTTGCCTGCACAGACACCTTCCACAACTTTTTCAATATGGTCCTTAAGGCAACGGATCACTTTGTATCCGGAATTTTTTTTAACAGACCATGATGGTTCAGAAAAGCCTCAATTACCTGAGGTTCAATCCGGATTCCCTGCTCTGCAACTCTTTCGAACAGTTCCTCGATGCTGCTATGAGGGTATTTGACAAGTTGAACAAGAATCATCACGCTTTCCGAATCTGTCGGAAATCTTACATGATGCGGTCTGGACAATCCCGATTTTTGCTCCTGATATTTTTCCTCGGAGAAGTATACAAAACGTCCTTGATGCTTTTCTCGTCGGATTCCCGGAGCATGCTGCAGCCGGGAAAAAACGGAACTGTTAGGGACAATTTCAACCAGTTGGGCAATCTGTCTGGCATTCAATCCCGTTTCAGATCTCTCGATAAGCTGAGAAATTGTCTGCATAAGGTTTCCGTATTGTGAAAAAAGGATCTCCCGGTATTTCCATATGCCGTGTTCATCAAATCGCGGAATTCCCGGAAGACTGTAATAACGCCCATTCATATTAAAGCTCGTGTAAGTCCGCCATTTTTTCAGTTGTCTTCTGGCGGTGGTCACGGAAGAATCGAGGAGATCCGCAATCTCTTCGATTGTGACCACTTTTCGTTTTTGAAATTCCTTGATGGCCTTTTCCGCATCCATATCCACCCCATGGCAAAGTATGTGCAATAAACAATCATTTTGCGCATACTTTGCCATGCCGGTAGGCGCAAGTCAACAATTTTTCCATAATATGGTTGGTATGTTATGTGAAAATCAGGTAAAACTGAGTGCATGGCAGATGCGCATACTTGATCAGAATCTGCGAGAAAAGCGTAACCATTCGAATAATATGGGGTATTCATTTAGCAACCGTTATTTTCGGCCATAGGAAACAAATGTCCAGAAAAATCGACAACATATTGGTTTTATTGACGATTTTATAATTCAGAAAACTCGTACAGCAGGTGCGGAATGTGCGATGTTAAAGGAAGTTCTCAAGAAAATAAAGCTGCTTCAATTGCGTTTGAAAAATGAATTTATCACTGAATAACGGATCTATTTGTCCTCTAAAAGCTCCTTAATACGATCCACAACATGCGCGTTGGAAAAGGGTTTTGTGATATAATCATCTGCGGTAAGCCCCATTCCCTTCGCAATATCAATGGTTCTCGCCATGGCTGAAAGAAATACGATTTTCATGGTTTTAAAGCTGGAATTCAATCTGATTTTCTGGCAGACCTCGTATCCATCCATCCCCGGCAGCATGATATCAAGAAGAATGAGATCCGGGCCATAATTTTCGATTAAATCAAGGGCTTTTTCCCCCGTGTCCGCCACCTTGACGTCATAATTATTCTGTTCCATCAGGAACTCAAGGGGGACAATGATATTGGGCTCATCATCAACGATTAATATCTTTTTTTTCATGATTTTCACCCCACTGATCTGTTTAAGACAATAACCCATCATAACATCAAGAAGGGTGTCGTGTCATCCCGGTCCATTACGAGGCGTTCGAATCTTGTACCACGGGAATGGTGAAAACAAACTTGGCCCCTCTTCCCGGTTCACTCTCCACCCATATCTTCCCTTTATGGGCTTCAATAATATGTCTGGAAATGGTGAGTCCAACGCCTGTTCCAAATGGTTTTCTTTTGGAAGAATCTTTAATCTGCCTGAATTCCTCGAAAATGAATTCCTGGTCCGCCGCACTGATGCCGATGCCATTGTCCTTTACGGTTACGCGGATCAAATTCTGTTCCCTTGACAAGCCGATTTCAATCCGTCCCTGATCCGTATCACAAAATTTCACTGCATTGGATAGCAGATTTATCATGACCTGTATCAAACGGTCCCGATCTACTGATGCATACACTTTTTCTTCCGGAAGAAGCAATGTCAGATCAATATGATTGTCATGGACGAGCTGGCCTGTTGATACCACAGAGTCTTCAATGATTTCCCCCATATCGGTTTCCGTAAATTCCCATTGCGTTTTACCGGATTTGATCTTTTGGAAATTCAAGACATCGTCGATCAGCCTGGACAGCCTTTCACTCTCGGTAATGATAATTCCGGTAAATTTTTGATACCGGTCGGCGTCAAGATCCGGGTTTGAATGCAGAATCTCAGCCAGCGCCCTCACGGAAGTTAAAGGGGTTCTGAGTTCATGGCTCACCGTGGAAATAAATTCATTTTTCAATTGGTCCAGTTCTTTGAGCCGTTCATTTGCAGCAGCAAGATCTTTGGTGGTTGATTCAAGTTCCCGGCTGTAAATAATAATCTGCTGAGTTTCATCAAGGATGCTCATGATATCGTGGACGCCCAGTGGTTCTTCCTGGACCACCGAGGTCACCATGGCATGGGCGGAAGCCGATCCGATGGCCCCAGCCAGAAGCTTTTCCGTATAACTGACAAGACCTGCATCGGCCGTTAATTCCTGTTCGAGGTTGATGCGATTTTCCCTGGCATAGGTTTCCAGTGCCTCAAGGGTATGATCCTTTCCAAGAAAACGTTCAAGAATAGATTTTAATTCCCCTACGGAAGCGGTTGCTCTCCAAAAGGAGGATTTTTCTGCTTCAACAGAATGCTTGAACACATCCACAAATAAAGTCGCCTGTTTCTTTTCAACTTCGTTCTGTTTGGAAAACAGAGAGACCCCGAAGAACAGACCCATATTAAAAAACATGCTCCAGAATATTGTATGGGCGTATTGGTTAAATCCTTCAAGGTTTGCGCCCAGCCCGAATAATTGCCGGGGCTTTAACAGTTCTATCCCAAAGGGACCGTAGGTCAGAAAACTTTCCAGGGGAAACCGGGCCTGGACAAGCGATGGCAACACAAGCGTATATGTCCATACGAAGAAGCCTGCTATCAGACCGGACAATGCGCCTGCGCGCGTGGCTCCCTTCCAGAAGATCCCCCCGATAATGGCCGGCGCAAATTGCGCCACTGCGGCGAATGAGATCAGCCCGATGGAGACAAGCGTGTAGTATTTCACCACAAAATGGAAATAAAGATAACCCAGGATGAGAACCAGAAGGATGGCGGCGCGTCTGATATTTAACAGAATATTACTCAGGTCATTTCTTTGGGAGAGCTTAAACGCAGACAGTCGAAATAATACCGGCATGACAAGATCGTTGCAGATCATTGTCGACAAAGCAATGGTTTCGACAATGACCATGCCTGTTGCGGCGGATAGCCCTCCGATAAACACAAACAGGGTTAGCGCGTTATGATGTTCAGCCAACAGAAGCATGAGTGCAAAAAAATCTGCATCCACAACCTTTTCCCCGGCAAAATTCAACAGCCCGGCAAACGCGATGGGAATGACGAAAATATTGATGAGCAGCAGATAGAGGGGAAAGAGCCATATGGCTTTATTTAAATGTTTTTCATCCACATTTTCCACGACGATCACCTGGAACTGACGGGGAAGAAAAACAATCGCCAGCATGGACAAAAACAACCCCCCGTACCATCCTGAAAATCCGGATGCGTTCATTTCCATGACGAAGAGCTTCTTTATCTCCGGAATAACACTTGATTTCTCAAAAAGGTCTGCAAACCCATTATAAATACCATAGGTTACAAATAGCCCCACAGATAGGAACGCCAAGAGCTTAACCAAGGATTCAAAGGCGATGGCGGCCACCAGACCTTCATGGCGCTCTGTGGCATCCAGATGGCGTGCGCCGAACAAAACGGCAAAGGCAGCCAAAAGCAAGGCCACATAGAGTGCCGTATCATGAAACAATGGCGGCAACTGGGTCAATGAGTCCGGCCGGGAACTACTGCTCAACAACTGGTAGGTGGTAGAAATGGCTTTAATTTGGACTGAGATGTAAGGGATAATACCCAGAACGGCGATAATTGTTACAACCCCTGCTATGGTTGAGCTTTTTCCATAACGCGATGCAATAAAATCGGCAATGGAGGTGATCTTGTTTGCCTTACTGATCCGAATGATCTTCCTTATGACCGGGAACCCCAGGATCATGGTCAAGGTCGGACCGATATAAATATTTAAAAACCCGGTAATCCCGGATCGGCTTGCCGCGCCGACACTACCGTAATATGTCCAGGCCGTGCAATATACCGCAAGAGACAGGGCGTAAATATATGGATTGCTGATAATGCTTTGACCAATTTCCGCCCGTTTTCTGCCATGAAAGGCAATGGCAAATAGGAGACTGATATATCCGAATGATAAGAGGAGAATGGCTTTTTGCGGTATCATGATTCAAGAATCGATCCTGCCTGGCGTTGATTCGGATTCATCCAGATGAATCTTTGGATCGCTTTCTGCACAAATAATCATCAAGCCGATCAGCACAAGCCAGGCTGAGAACATGAAGAAAAAGAATATGGGAATCCCCAAGAAGACTGCCGCTTCATTAAACAGCGTCATCACCGGATAACAAAATAGGAAGTGGCCGAAAAAAAACAGCGCTACAAACCGACTGGTTTTTAATTTTTCATCAATCATTGGATGATCTCCCCTACGTATCAACCCCAAAACAAAAAGCCTCCACAAGGACATAAAAGTCCTTTGGAGGCTCAACGTTTGCCACCTGCTGGAGAGATGAAGCCATGACTTTCTCCCAAATGAACGGCCCTTATATATCCTAGAAGCTATCAGGGTGTTAGTCAATGGGCTTTGTTTCCGGATACTGTCAAGAGGTATCCGTTTTAAATTGATCAACAGAATCTTTACTGCGCTTGCCGTAAAGGATGCGCTGAAGTTCCCGGAGCGTGAAGTACGGGTCGTCGTTTCTCAGGTAGGGGAGCAGAATTCGCTTTTGCCGAAGCAGGTCCCTTGATACTTCCCCGCAGATCACCTCTTCCCTGTGAAGCGCCGCCTTGACCATTTGCTGGCCGAAGGGATTGATGATTTCGCTTCCCCCCCAGAATTTAAAGGATTTCCATTCTTTTTTGGGAGTCGTATCGAAAGGACTTTCTTCCGGCGCGTGCTCAATTGCCAGCATAGATTCCCGCGGGTTCCAGGCTTCTTCCCCCACGCGGTTGGCGCAGAGATTGTATATGCCGAAAATACGGGAATAAAACTTGTTGATGATGCCCCAGCTTTCAATATTTGAAAATTCCGTGCCCATGGAGCCCTGGCTGGAGTTGAATATGGTCACAAACACGTCCGCTTTTTGAGCCACTCCCAGATAGGGGAGTGCAGGATGCCACAGGTCGTTGCAGATAAAGACCGAAAAGTTCAAATCGTTCAGCCTGAAAACCGGCACCTGTTTCCCGGAAGAAAAGAATTTCCGCTCTTCAAAGACCCCGTAGTTGGGAAGATTGAGCTTTCGATAGGCAAATAGCAGATTGCCGTCAACGGCCACCAGGGCGGAATTGTAAAAGTTCATGGAGACGGATTCTTCAATAAACCCCACCACGGCGGCAGTGCCGCGGGTCGCAGCGACGATTCGCTGAATTTCCGGGGAATCCATCCGAAGCGCCACCTCATGATACCGTTGCCCCACAAAGTAGCCGGTCAGGGCCAGTTCCGGAAAAACAATCAGCTCGGCCCCCTTTTCCTTCTCTTCGCCGATTTTTTGCAGGACCTCATCCAGATTGTGTTGAAGATCCAGCAATATGGGCGCTGTCTGAACGATGGCGACTTTCATAAATAATTCCGGGCTCCCGTCTAATGCAGAAAGGCTTTGCCGGTGTTCTTCAAAGTGTGGTCGTCCCGCATATAGTTGGCCTGGCTGCCGTTTCGTTTGATGACTTCAAATCCTTCCGGGTCATAGGGTTCGCTTTCAAAATCAGGGGTATCTTCCGGACCCGTTTCACGACAGAGTGCCACATGCCGCTCCAGTTTGTCGATGGAAAAAGATATTAATTCACTCAAAAAGCCAAAGCAATGGCGCATTTGGTGAAAGCCGTACTTTTTCATGATGGCGAAGCCCTCCACCGCTTCTTCCTCGGCAATGCGGTTCGGTTTATCCTGGCTGGTGGTGCAGGCCGTTTGAATGGACGGAATATCCAGTAGTTTGTTCACTTTTTCCATGAGCAGGTTGGCTATGTTGTGGCTGATCAACCCCAGGTCCACCGCATAGTTTTTCTGAATGTTGGCAATGGAGGGGAGACCCGCGTGAACCACCGTGATGCCGGGGTTGACCAGTTGGGCCAGGGTGATGCCGAACAGCCCCTCCGCATGGGTCAGGGTCAGAAGCCCGGACATGGAATAGGGTCCGGAAAGCCCCGCCATGGGCATGGTGGAAACATAGATGGGGAGCCCTTTTCGGACACAGGAAAGAAACGGGGGGATCATGCTCTCGATGATGTTCAAGGGACTGTTGATGATGGAGAATTGAATGGTGAGCCCTCCCCGTTGTTGATGAATTTCTTCGGCCCGGGTAATCCCTTCGTCGGTGACGGCCGCCACATACAGAGGCTTTCGGCAATGTTCGATGAGCGTGTCCATGACTTTCGCCTCTTCATTTCGAATGAGCACGCCCCGGGCCATGAAGGCGATTTCATCGGCTTGGTCGACGATGGACGCAATTTTCACCACATGTTCAAAGGTGGGTGGTATCAGTTCTCCGCTTTGGTCGTCGTAGACGAAAGGGGATGTTCCCCCCACACCGAAGGCGTCTTCGGGAATCCAGTATTGGTCTCTTTTGGGAGCCGTTGCCAGGGCCTGTTCCACCAGCTGTTTTAAAACATGAATGTGTCCGGTGGTGCCATCAAAGGCCGCAAGGCCCGTATCTTCAAAAATCTGCCGAATTTCCGGGGATACACATTTGACCCCCACCTCCTCCAGCACCCGCAAGGCGTCTTCGTGGATTTGCTTCAAATAGGCTTCGTCATAAATTTCGTTAATCGCTTCCAAAATGCCTCCTCATTTACAGGTTGACGCGCATGCCGTCATGGGCGAACCGAACGTCTTTATATTCCCTCTCAATGGCCGAATAGTCATCGTAGCCCCGGTTCCAGTATTCTTCCAGATGAACGAAAAGAACCTGTTGTGCGGCTATGCGTTTTGCCAGAGCAAGGGTTTGTTCAAAGGTATAGAGCGTGGTTCGCGAGATATGGTTTTTCGGGTAGGTGAACCCGTGTTTCAGGCCGGTTTCAAAAATGCCCGGCTGAATGACCAACAGATGGGCGCCTTGAACTTCGGACCGCGTTTCCGGAAAAGGTCGAATGTCACAGGGCGCATAAACCAGTTTTCGACCGGCTTTCTCCACGACGTAGATAAAGACCATCTGTTGCCCCCGGTCCACGGGAATCCCCAGAATTCTCATTTCTCCGATCTTGATTTGATGCTTGAAGGGAATGCATTTCACATATCCCTGTCTTTGGTAAAAATCGAGCAACGACCCATAGAAAGACTTGAGACGAAAAATGTCCCGATCCAGCGGTTCGGGCAAAAGAAGGGTAATCCGCTTGTTTTCGTAAGCCCGCCAGTCCCTGAAATCCAGGGCGATCTGTTCCACCACCCGAATCCCTTCCACGTGGTCCGGGTCCAGATGGGTAAACATGAGATGCTGCAACGAATCGATTCGGTTTTGATTCAATTGCCGGCCGATTTCGGCCGGCGTATCGATCAGAAGGTTCTCATCATGGATGAAAACGGCCGGTCCGCTCCTGGCGTAGGGAACCCCTTTTTGCCGGGCTTCCCGGCAGATGTCACATGGGCAGAGGGGCTTGGGAATGACCGTACAGCCTCCCGAGCCCAGAATCGTGATCTCCATGGGTCGATCCCGGTGTCTCGTTTAACTCCAAGGGAACGGACTGTGGGAAACGGGATGCAATTTCCCCTTCCGGTAGCGATCGAAACGAAACGGTT
The DNA here is from genome assembly GCA_000179315.1 of delta proteobacterium NaphS2. Classification (GTDB taxonomy): domain Bacteria; phylum Desulfobacterota; class DSM-4660; order Desulfatiglandales; family Desulfatiglandaceae; genus NaphS2. The sequence continues at coordinate 25,584 of ADZZ01000095.1, read as the reverse complement.
CCAGGAGCGCCTGTTTCTCCCCCAGCACCTCTTGCGCCACCAGTTTTCCCACACCGATCATCTTGTATCCGTGATTGGAATCCAGAATCAGATAACAATTCTGTTTCATGGCGTCGAAGATGGGAAAACTGTCCGGCGTGAAACACCCTAAGCCCCCGGAGGGTTCGTTTTTGTATTTCTGATGCTGATCTTCGTAGCGCTTCTGACAATGGGCCAGGGCGGACGTCCACATGTGAACGAATTCCGGCGTGACGGTGAAATCGGGCGAATCGATGCCATAGGGATCGACGTTCACGTCCCCTTCCACAATATAGGGAGCGGCTCCCCCCTGAACGCCGCCGAAGCCGAAGTCCGGTTTGTAATAGATGCCCCACATTTTGTCCGTGATCAGCGATCCGTTTTCACTGGAATAAAGGGGGGCCTCCGAATCCACATGAATGACGGGCGGCATTTTTCCCTGATTGTTCATGCCATATGCGGGATCCACCCCCAGTGTTCCTTCAACCAGGCACCAGTAGGTCCACATCCGGTTCCCCGAATGGAGCGTACCGTCCGGTCCCAGGATTTCGATTTCGCTGGGAAGCCCCAGCATATCCCAGAAGCCTTTGGCCCATGGACCGGGACCCGCGATAACCCAGTCACATTCAATGTCCCCTTTGTCCGTTTGAACGGCCGTTATCGAATCCTTGTCCGTCTTGAGCCCGGTCACCTTGACGCCCGTCATAATGCGTACGCCTAAGGCTTCGGCCTTGTCCGCCAATCGGTAGAGGGATTTCATCTGGTTGGCATATCCACCCTTCTTTTCATGTAAAACCGAGGTGATTCCCTTGGCCTGCCAGTCCTCGAAAATGTTTTGGCGCATATAATTGAGACAGTCTTTTTCCCCTTCGATGAAGGCGGATTCGTAGCCGATGTCTTTCTGCTGCTGGTAGATCTGGTTCACGTCCCCGTGCATGGATTCAGGGGATATCTGCATGTAACCCACCGGGTGGAAACCGTAGGCTTCCGTGTCTTCTTCCCATACGCGGACGCTGTGGGCCATCAGTTCCCGCATGGCCGGCTGAAAATAGTTATTGCGGATAATGCCGCATGCGATGCCGGATGCGCCGGCGCCGATGGCTGTTTTGTCGATGACCAGGATGTCTTCACCGGTGCCCGATTTCTTCTGTTTTAAGGCTTTGGCCAGATGCCAGGCGGTGCTGAGGCCGTGGATGCCGGCTCCGATAACGATATATTTACAATGGGTTGGGATTGCCATTTCCAAAAACTCCTTATTTAATAAAAGAGAAGCCCGAAACCCTGAAAACAGGTTCCGGGCCAATGGGTTGGTTAAAGATCCGGTTAAGCGGCTTTGGATTCTGCTGAGTCTTCAGTGTCTTCGCCGTGGTCATGTTTCAGGTCACCGTCAACGGTTCCCTTCACATGCTCTCGCTCTTCTGCAAAGTCAAAACCGGTCCAGATGCCGATGGATCCCAGGATGGAGTCCTGAGGGTGAAATTCCCTGAAGATCTTGAAGTAATAGGCGGCTTCCTTGCTGTTGATGACCGCGTCGGGATTTTCGGCCTTGATGCGGGCATATTCGTCATCGGTCATGGCGTCTTCCGCCATCTGTTCTCCGATACTCTCACAGCCGGCGCCCTGGGTGTATTGCACCTTGTACCGCCACAGAATTTCATCCGGGAGATAGTTGGTGTTTTCAAAGGCTTTTCGAAGAATCCATTTTTCGATTTTAGCACCGTTGTGCTCGCGGATCTTCAGTTCCGGCGGGATTTTCATGGAGAGATCCACCATGTTGACGTCAAAAAACGGCACCCGCAGTTCCAGACTGAACAACATGCCCATACGATCGGCCCGCTGGAGGTTTATGTTGTGGACGTTGCCGATGCACCTGCGGGCTTCCATGTTCAGTTTGTCAAAGGGAAAGTGTTTCATGTAATGGTAGCCCGTAAACAGCTCATCAGCCCCTTCACCGGTCAGCACCACCGTCACATACTCGGCCGCCAGTTTGCAGGTGAAATAGCAGGGTACGGCACAGCGAACCAGCGACGGATCATAGGTCTCCAGTTTCTGAATCACCGTGGGCAGGGCTTCGTGATACTCTTCTTCGGTAAAAATCAACTCATGGTGCGTGCTGCCGATGTGCTTTGCTGCGATGCGGGAAGCTTTCACATCATCGCTTAAATCCCCGTATTCATCCCGCATGCCCACCACGAAAGTATGAAGGTTGGGAATCTCGTCCGCAGCGATGGCAGCCACCAGGCTGCTGTCCAACCCACCGCTGCAAAAGGAACCCACAGGCACTTCCGGGTCCGCCAGCAGCCGGTCTTTAACGGCTTTGATAAACGATTTTTGAATTATCTCACAGGTTTCATCCACATCCGTCAAAATGTGGTCCTCAATCTTCGGAATGGTGTAATATTGGACGAAACCGTCTTTGGGCGTATAGTAGTGTCCGGCCGGAAATTCGTGGACTTCCTCCACGCCGGCCAGGGTCATGGCGCCCAGTTCGGAAGTGAAATAGAGATTATCATTCTGATATCCGTAATAAAGGGGCTTGATGCCGATGGGGTCACGCGCCAGCATGAAATTGTCTCCCTCAAAAATGGCAAAGGCGAACATCCCTTCAAGCTGTTTGACGCATTCGGGCCCGTGCTTTTTGTAGAGGTGAAGAATCACTTCCGTGTCCGATTTGGTGGTGAACCTGAAAGCGCCGTTTAACTTCTTTTTAAGGGCCCTGAAGTTATAGATTTCCCCGTTACAAACGATCCCCCGGTTTCCCTCGTCGGCCAGTATGGGTTGATGGCCGCGCGCCACATCCACAATGGAAAGACGGGTGTGTCCTACCACACCGTTATTATGTTCGTGAATTCCCCGATCATTGGGTCCGCGATGGGGCAGGGCATCCAGCATCCTATTGATGGTTTTCGTATCCTTGATTCCGAAACATCCGGCGATGCCACACATTTTTTGTTACCTCCTTTTGGTACGACTTGTTCTTGTTATGGTTTAATGGACGAATATTTTGCCCAAATTGGCTGTGGTCAACGAATCTTCCATATACATGCCCAGGCCCGTATGGCGCAGGGACTCCATTCCCCGTTCGTCGTATGCCACCTCCTCCACTTCGGGGGCGTCTTCCGGCGTGACGGTCTTTGCGATCTCAATAGACTTTTCAAGTTTTTCAAAGGAAAAATCGATGAGGTACCGCAGAAAGGCAAAAGGATGGCGAATCATGTGAAAACCGTATTTCATGCAAAGCGCCTGCCCCATTTTGGCGTCTTCATAGGCCCGATCGGTCAGGTTTTCCTCATGGGTGGTTCCTGCGCTTTGAAAGGAGGGCAGATCCAGCATGAGGTTGAGATGGGTCATGAGCAGATTCAGATAATTATGGCTTACCAAACCGTAATTGGGGTTGTATTCGATGCTGGGGTCCGCGATGGTGGGGAAGCCTGCGTGAACACAGGAAACGCCCGGGTTGAGCAGTTGTGCTGCACAAATGCCGAACAACACCTCCGCATGGGTCATGGAGAGCACACCATTATAACAGTAGGGGGCGCTGATGCCGGCCATGGGCATAGCTGAAATAAAGGTGGGAAGTCCCGCTTGAACCACCTTGACGAAATACTCCGAAAAATTTTCGTTCACTTCCAGGGGGGGTCTTGTCAGGCAGAACACAATCATGATGTTCTTCCTCTGTTCGTAAATCTCCACGGCCCGGGCCAACGCCTTGTCCGAGGTGACGGCGAAATAGAGGGGTTTTGAGCAGTTTTCCGCCATCAGGGTCATCTGCTCCACCTCGTCCTTCAGCTTGATGCCGCGTCCCATGCCACCGACCGGATCACTTTTTTCAGCGATGCGGGCAATCCGAGCGGCATCTTCGGTGGTGGGAAACATACCCCCTTCCCCTTTCTCATCGTTATAGACATATGGGGCGGTACCCCCGATAAAAAAGCTGCTCATGGGAACAAAAAAATCATTCACCCCGGGAGTGGTCTTAAGACAATTCTCCACCAGATCTCCCATGACAAAAATCCGGTCTTCATAAACGGCCGCCAGTCCTTCCGCTTCAAGCTTCTTAAAGGCCTGCTGCATTTCAGGTTGTTTGCACCCCACTCCCAGGTTCTCAAGCGTCCATAAAGCGTCCGTATGGCACTTAAGCAGCATCTCCACGGCCGCATCACCCAAAAGGGACTTTGATTTTTCCACCTGTGCGTTGTTCAAAATTTCCTCCTCACCTAAAAATAAAGGTCCAATGTTGGACCTGAAGATTCATCAACTTATTAAAGAGGTTACGTTAGTTCCTAATCACTTGATTTCTGTTTCCAACTTTTTGTTTTGAAATCATGCTATGCGATGTGGTATCATTACAAATTGTTTGAACTGAAAATATAAAACAGGAGGGTTCCATTGTCAAGGAAATCCTTTTGTTCAGCGTAACTATTTAAATAAATGTAATCTTTGGGTTAGCGTTCAGAATAACCGGAAAAAAGAGGAACGATGGTTTGGGGTCACGTGACCTTCAGATCCTGAACGTCCAGCATGTCCGTGAGCCGTTTGAGGGTTAGCGCGATCTCGTCGATTTCTTGCGGGGAAAGGCTGTTGAGGCCATCGACAATTTTTTGTTGAATGGGCGGAGGGGCATTCTCTGCAAGGGCTCTGCCGGCCTTTGTCAACTCCACGGTAACCACCCGGCGATCCGGTGATATTCTCAAGCGCTTGACAAGGTCTTTGCTTTCCAACCGGTCGATAATCCCGGTGACGGTACTGGAATTGACCATGACATGTTTTGCAATCATGGAGGGAGAAAGAGGGCCGTTTTCATGAAGGGCGATGAGGCAATTGATCTGGGCGGCGCTGACGTTGTAAATCTTGTTCAATTTCTTTGTGTAATGCTCTCCCGCCTGCATCAGCCGGCGAATGGCGTAAATGATCTCTTTCGTTCGTATGGCGTACAAATCCTTGGAATTATCATTTGGCACACCATTTGTGGTTTGAGGCATAATCATTTCCCCTGATGCACGAAATTTTATAAAATATTTAGCATAAAAGCTGAATTCCGGGCAACAAAATAATATTGAAGGGGCCTTTTCGGAGCAAGGCATGATAAAATTAGAACAGGTTTCCAAGTCTTTTGACGGCGGCCGTTCCTATGCCGTAATGGAACTGTCTTTGAGGGTTAACACAGGTGAGACCCTGGTTTTGTTGGGATCCTCCGGCTGCGGTAAGACCACCACCCTTAAGATGATAAACCGGCTCATTGAACCGACGGACGGTCGTATCGAGGTGGGGGGCGAGGATATCATGAAATTGGATCCGGTTACATTGAGACGACGGATCGGCTATGTTTTTCAAGGAATCGGCCTTTTCCCGCACATGACCGTTGAACAGAATGTGGGGCTGGTACCCCGGCTTTCAGGTGAATCCGTTCATGAGAAAAAAGCAAACGTTCAAAAGCTCCTGGAAATGGTGGGGCTCCCGGCAAAAACCTTTGCCGACCGGTTCCCTGAAGAGCTTTCAGGGGGACAGCAACAGCGGGTGGGCGTGGCCCGTGCACTGGCCGCCGACCCGGAATATCTGCTCATGGATGAGCCGTTCGGCGCCCTTGATGCGCTGAACCGCGAATCGTTGCAGCAGGAATTACTGGACCTGAAAAGAAAACTGCAAAAAACCATTGTTTTTGTTACCCATGATATCTTTGAAGCCCTGTTACTGGGTGATCGCATTGCGATTTTGCATCAAGGCAAGCTGGAACAGATCGGGCCGAAAAAAGACATCCTCTCCACACCGGCCACCCCCTTCGTAAAGGATCTTTTTTCCAAACCCGCCCGGCAATTGGCGGATTTCCAGGGATGGTCCGATGGCCGCTGAAGCCTTGGGAACCTTTATTGTCGATCGCCTGCCTGAACTCTGGCTTCGAACGGGTGAGCATCTTATGCTCACAGGTGTTTCCTCCGCGGCGGCCATGCTGATCGGGATACCCGTCGGGATCCTCTTGTTTCACAGACCATGGCTCCGTAAGGCGACCATGGGGGCCATCGGCATCCTACAAACCATTCCGAGTCTGGCCATGCTGGCCTTCCTGCTGGCCCTTTTACACCGGATCGGTGTCTTACCGGCCATCATCGCCCTGACCCTCTATGCGCTGCTTCCCATTGTCCGCAATACCATTACCGGTTTGCAGGGGGTATCTAAGCAAGTAATGGAGGCAGCCAAGGGTATCGGGATGACGGAGGGACAGCAACTGCGAATGGTCAGAATACCCCTGGCCGCCCCCTTTCTCGTTGCCGGGATTCGAACCGCTGCGGTGATGGGAGTGGGCATTGCCACCCTTTCCGCTTTTATCGGCGCCGGAGGACTGGGCCAGTTTATCAACCGCGGTCTTGCGCTCTCCAACACGAGGCTCATTTTACTGGGCGCCGTACCCGCTGCTCTTTTGGCGCTCCTTATAGATTTCACCATCGGGGCATTTGAGTGGGGTTTTGCACCGGAAAGAAGACGCGCTAGAAAAGGGTCAGTTCGGCGTATGCTGCGGTCGGCAACACGGGTGCTGCCGGTCCTCTTGATTCTGGCCGGTATAGCGGTCTATGTGAGCGGCGGTGATAGATGGAATCAAGCAAGTGTATCGGAGGTTCCTACGGTCGTTATCGGGACAAAGAATTTCACCGAACAGTTGATTCTGGGTGAGCTGATGGCCCAATTGATAGAGGAAAAAACTTCACTGAAGGTTGAACGCCGTTTCAACCTCGGCGGTACCATGATCTGCCATAAGGCTCTTTTAAACGGCGAAATCGATCTTTACGCCGAGTATACGGGCACGGGATTGACCGCGATCCTCAAGGAACCGGTGATCAGGGACCCCGAGAAGGCCATGCGCCATGTACGGAAAGCGTATCAGGAACGCTTCGGTATCCGTTGGCTGACCCCTTTCGGATTCAACAATACCTACGCCATAACGGTCCGTGAAGACCGGGTGCGGAAGAATGGGTGGCACAAGATTTCGGATCTGAAAAAGGACCAAGGTGAGATTCGTGCGGGTTTTACCGCTGAATTTTCAGGAAGGTCGGACGGTTATCCCGGATTGAGCCATGCCTACGACCTGCGATTCATGGAAGTCAAGGATCTGGAACCGTCAATGATGTACAACGCCATTGCCAACGGGGAGGTGGATGTGATTTGCGCCTTTGCCACGGATGGCCGTATTGAAGCCTATCGATTGAAGCCGCTTCAGGATGACAAAGAATTTTTTCCTCCGTACTATGCGGCACCTGTTGTGAGAGATAAGTGTCTTGAGAAAAATGTTGCACTTGAGAAGGCACTATTGTCCTTGGGCGGCATTCTTGATGATGAGACAATGCAGCGTCTGAATTTTCAAGTAGATGGTAAGGGATTGAGTCCGGAGGAGGCTGCAAATGCTTTCCTCAAATTGAAAGGGCTCATTTAGCATGTTTTATCCGCATTGATTCTCAAGAAAATCCAGACAGGCACTTGCGGCCGCTTCAAAGTCGACCCCGCCGGTGATCTCCAGAACCGGACATCCTTTGAGAAGCGAAAGATAAGCATCTTCCGAAAAATCAAGGGCATGTGCCGGGTCATCCATTTCAAAAAAGAGCCCGACGCTTTTCATGAACGCGGGCAACAGGTCCTTTCGTTCATTGAGATCCACAAGATGAACCTCACAAGGGGCATCGACCCGTTTCCAATTAAGCACCACCAGCCCGCACATGGGACAACTGAGTTTAAATTTTCCCGGACCGAAACACTCATCAATGAAAGCGTCGTATTTGTATTCCAGATCCCACAGCTCATTGGGCGGGAGTGCTTCAAAGACGGCGCGTTCACCGTTCGGGATAACGGCGCGCAGGCTGTCATTGTGCAGGACGGTGCCCGGATTGACGCGGGGCATCTTGGCGATGCCGTACATGTTCAGCCGATGGAAGTCCATCTCCACCATCACCCGGTCGTTGCTGATAAAATCCGTTCCTGACCGCATGATTTGAAGCGCCAGTGTCGATTTTCCGGCACCGGAAAACCCCGAGATGGCAAGGCCTTTTTCCTTCCAGGCGATCCCGGCCGCGTGAAAGAGCAGGCATCCGCCTTTGATCAGGAATTCGATAAAACGGTTGTTGATGAAATTGACCACTTGATTATCGTTATCGACACAGGGGCCGATGGCAAGGTTCCGTTTGCCCCCGAACACGAACACCATGCCGGTGAGGCGTTTTCTGACAATCCGACCATCCGCGAGATTCGAATATTCCTCTTTGATCTTGGTCTTGCCGGGATCCGGCTTTTTGACGGTCAAGGGAAAATCCAAATTCAGGGGAGCCGTTTCGATGGCCGTAATCTCTATGATCGGTTCTCCCTTTTCTCCGATAAAATCACGGAAATAATCCAGAAGCTTATCTTCGAGGACGGCCGAGTTGGTATGAACATCCATCCGTATTCCGCCGAAGTGAAGTTTGACCAGATGATCCGCCGGCTGATACTTCAAATGCGCGGCGACGATATCATCGATTGCAGGGGATAACGTCATGATACCTCCGTCTTATTGAATTTGATCCAGGACGAACCGTGCATAGGCTTTTGCTGCGTCCATTTCATTTGCTTCCAGTAACCCGCGAAAACCACCGAATGCCGATACTTCGTAAATAAAGGGGCCCCCTTCCGTTTCCACCACATCAACGCATGTAAAGGCCATATCAAAAATGTGTTGTGCCCTTTCCGCCAGGGAGATAACTTCGGGCGATGGTTCATAGGGAACGTATTTTCCACCAGACCGCGTCGTTGTATTCCAGGCCTCTCCGTTTTTTTGCCTGGCGTAGGTGGCCAGGTACTTACCGCCCAGAAATGTCACACCGAGATCCCGATTGGCCCTGGGCAGGAATTTCTGAATGTACATGAGGGGATTTCCGGCTGCCTGAAACGCGTGAACCGCATCACGCGCACCCACGCCTGCATCAATGACCAGCATTCCCCTGGCCTTGGAACTGTAGAGGGGCTTGAAAACGGCTTTTCCAAATTGTTCCACCGCGAAAAGCGCTTGATCCATGTCTTCAGTGATGATTGTGGGCGGCATGGGCATTCCGGCCGCCCGAAGACGAACGGTGCAACTGAGACGATCTATAAGGCGCAGGATGCTATGCGGTTTCGAGAAGATGGGAATACCGGTTTCGTGCAAAAAGTTCAGAATTTCCATCCGGTCGAGACAGTTGGGAGAGTATGCGGGAGAGATCTTTTTAACGATGAGACCATCCATATCATTTAAGCAAATGTCATCGGCGTAGGCCCGGCCCGTATCCAGGTTCAAACGCACCTTGTTCATATCGATCAGGCATCGAAAGCCTGTTTCCATTTTCAGCGTGTCGGCCATTCGCTCCGATGACCAGCCCCCCGGAATTCCGATTACGGCAATTTTTTTCATAGGTTGTTTCCTTATGCTGATGTTTTCCACCTGCCAATTAGGTTGAGATTCGTGTTTTCGTCAAGGTCAATATGATCTCTTACAAAAGTCTAATAAACCACGTGTCATGAAATATTCTTACAGCCCATAACCCAACCGTCGGCCTTTAGGCCAGAGACAGAAGAACGGGTGCCAATAATGCCGGATCGATGTAAGGTACGCTTTTTCGACTCACCAGTGGACAGTGGATGATACGAATTCCCAATCGGTTCATTTCGTTGTGATTCAAGTCTTTTTGATAATGGGCCGTCCGGGTGTCCATCAGTACATAGTGAAGCACTTGCGCCACTTTCAGTGGGCGCCCGGCGCTTTTTTCAACATAATGCAATAGGGTTTTGACCTGCTCTTCTAACGACATTCCTCTTGTTTCCGGATCGATTCCCGTGCTTGGCACAAATATTTTCGCACAGGCATTGTCCGCGATGGCATCCCCCATCCCCTTGAGCAGAAGATTGGCAATGACGCTGGTATAGAAGCTTCCCATGGGATAGCAGATAAGATCCGCCCCGGCGATCAGCTGACGCATTTTATTCCGAATGGGGTGTTCCAGCGGTTTTGGCGAATGAAGGTCATTTGAAATAAAAATTCGCTGAACCGGTGAATTCAGAGGCGGCACCTCTTTTCCGGTCATGTTGTGCTGTCCCACAATGACTTCCCCGTTTTTCAAATGCGCCACCAGGTGAAAATCCCCATTGGTTGCGGGTCTCACCACGCCGCGCACCCGAACCAGATGTGAAAAAATATAGATGACCGGATCCAGATGGCGTTCGTTTTCCAGGTATCCGCTGGTGAGTACCAGGTTTCCGATGCTGGCGCCTTTCAGGTCAAAATCATCCGGCATCTGTTTTCGAAACATGCGCAGATGATGGCGAATAATCTTTCTCATGGGATCCGGAATACCTTTGATCATTTCGTGACGACCGTCAACCATGGCGCCCAGTTCCAGCTGCAGATCCTCCTGAGAGCGCCCGTTGGCGAACCGATAGGCAAAGAGATTGTAGATATCCGGAAAACCATGAATGGTCTGATCCGCCAGGGCCATCAATCGGTTTCTCACATCGCCGATGGCGGGCATGTGAAAAGCCTGCCGCAGTCTCGCCGAACTTCCTCCCGAGTCGAAGGGGGTAATGATGTGAATGGAATTGTGGGTATATCGAATAAGCTCCCGGCTGAGATCCCTGAGCGCACTGCCACCGCTGAAAAAGAGAATGCGGGGTCCCAGATCGGGACTGCGTTCGTAAAGGGTAATTTTCACAGGGTCCGGAAGGCTAATCTTCCGCGTTATACTTAGCGTTTCGAAAGGACATTGATGCGGAGGGCTGATGCCTGTATTTGAAAAACTGTTGAAAGCCATCAGGAAAACAGGACCTTTTCGGGAATGGTGAACGCTTCCCAGGAATTCTCATGTGAAACCAGGGTTTCCATGAGAAAATGGGCAATCAGGAACATATGTCTTGAAAAGCCCGGGTTCAGCTCAAAGCGGGTAGAGGTGTAAAAAGAGCGTGCCAGGGCCAACGTCATGCGGGCTTCAAAAAGCGTATCTGCAATTTCATTTGAAAATTTCCGAAAGAAAACCAGGAAGCGACGGATGACATAATTCAGACGTCTCCTGACCTCATTACTAAAAAAGGGGAGCCGATAATTGGAAACCAGAAAGACGGAGGCGTCCTGGACATAATCGGAGAATTGGGAACGGTACAGATCAATATATCGGATGGACTGTGCCCGCGCATCATAGAAAACGTTATTGACATTGAAATCTCCATGAATGAAGACATGACAGGGAGCGGGAATCTCTTTTTCAATGGCCGTGCAAGCGCTGATGAGATGGTCGGAAGAGGGTATGTCCAGGTCTCCCAGGCATTTTTCATCCCGATGGTAGGACGGATGAACCTCTCTGATGCTCTCAAGCCTTTTGTTCAACTGAGCCATGTGGTCCGTGGGAAAATGGCCCGGTCGACGGGTTTGTCGCCAGATCCTGTCTATAGTGTTTATCAGGCGCAGAACACACGTGTTAAGGGTTTCTTCCTCTGAATTCAGCAGGATTTCTTCAAAAGTAAGTCCGGAGAGGTACTCGACAATAATAGCTGTCGATCCATTATTTTCATGATATCCGAGTACGTTGGGTACAAGTCCCGGCTGAATGGCCTCCCACTGTTGCATATTTTCATGCTCACATCGTATTTTTTTCCGGTTGCCCTCTTTGAAAATACCCTGGGTCCGGTCCCCGGTCTTGGGCTGAATTCTGCTGATACGGCAACCCGAACGGCTGCCCAGAATGGAGGAGAGTTCCACATCGAGGAAACTCGCCTGCAGCTGGGAATTGGATAAGGTTTCCCGGAGGGTTTCATATTGCTCGATTTTGAGCTTTTCCCCATTGATGGCAAAAAGAAGGGCTTCTCCCATGTTGAGAAGGGAGTCGCCAATACGTTCCAGATATCTGAAAATGAACAGTGTCGTCAGCAGATCTTCCACATCTTTCCCCTTGCGCAGGGATGTCAGAATCTGATCAAAGCGTTCCTTGAACATGCGGTCCAGATGATATTCGGATCGGCAGATGCGGAGGGCTCCGGAAAGGTCTTTATTTTGAAAAACCGGGGTAATCCGGCTAAGGGTAGCGTCAATGGTTTCGATCATATCCCTGTATTCCAGCCGATGAATGAAATCGACGGAGGAAAGGTACCGAGTTTGCCTGGCAATGTTGACGCAGAAATCACCGATACGTTCCAAATTGACACTCATGATATGGATGGCACGAAGGGTGTTCAGGTCTTCCTGTGCGGTCGGAACATCTCCGGTCAAACGGGAAAAACACTTCTTTTCCACAACCGATTTGAGGTTGTCGATATAATCGTCTTTGGCGGCGATCTTGTCCAGAAGATCCGTCTGACATGTATGGAGCAGTTGAGCCGTCAGCCTCACCTGGCCTTCCACTTCAATCACCAGAAAGCGAAAATTTTCGTTCAGAGATTCATGGCCCATGGCGTTCAAACCTTGATGGAAAGGGAATCATCCGCGTTAAACGAATCTTTCCAGGATATCTTAAGGGTCAGCTTCGACTTATTCCGTTTCTTTTTCGCTTTGACCGTGAGATCAATCATATCCCCGGGGTGAAGTACAAACTCTCCCTCATCTGATTTAAGCGAAATTTCTTTTTTTTCGAATCCGTCGATAAGCGATTGCAGGTATTTTGCTATGGTTTCCGTATCCTCAAGGGACTCGCAATTAAAACGATCCTCTTCTGTCATGGTTTCACCTCTTTCAAACAGTATGGTAAGGTCCAATCAGCCTGCGAGCCGGTCTTTATACGCCTCAATAACATTGGCCCTGCTGACGCCGGCCATGATCAGGGTTTTTCGGATGGACACATCATCCCAGGCCGGTTGAAGCCCCACTTCACGACGGGCTTTTTCAGGGTCCTGATGGGAAGGCTCTCTTGCTTTTTCTCCCAAATGGGTGTCATCACCCATGAAGGTAATGAGCTTGCGTTGTCCCGTCGCAATCTTTCGGTTTCGCTGGTTGAGCACTGAAATCAAGAACTCCGTGTATCGCCGGGACTGCGGGTTCCAGACCTCGATACCGTCCACATCGTATTCTTTCAGTAAAATGGGCCAGAATTGTTCGGGATGGGGCACCACGATACCCGCTCCCAGGGAACGGGCCTCTTCGATCACCTCCGAGGTTCGGTAGAAGTATTTCAAGGAGAAATTGGCCTTTACCTGTACTTTCACCGCCTTCAAAAAGGTCTGAACCCGATCGATGAGGTCATCACCATAAGGTTCTCTCAAACCGTCAAAAAAATTTCTGAGCAGTTTGTTTTTGATCATGATGGGCGGGATATGTTGTTCGTGTTTTTCCAAAAGCGCTTTTATTTTTGAAACATTTATTCTCACGAATCGAATGAGATCCTCTCCGAAGCCGGTTTCACGGGCAGCCTTCTCAATTCTGGTTGCAACGGGCTTCGTGATGGTTTCCATGTATTCATAGAGTTGATGCGACCGATATTTGAAGGTGTGTAAGAGCATGGATTTCAGCCGATCGCAATTGTTTAGTGAATCATTTCGAAAGTGAAGGAGGAGCTGAACCTTTTGATTGAATCCTTTGCTGTAACAGTCCATTTCAACGCCCGAATAGTCTTCAAAGCTCAGAAGTTCATTGTGTTGTGTGGGAATCAGAAGCTGGTCCTCCCTGTTTGGAAATGTGGCTGCAATTCTTTGGGCGACCAGTTCCAGGGGAATAAACTCCGGATGCCAGTGAACTGCCAGAACGGATTTCTGCTGGGGGTATACTTTGGAAGGGGTGATCAACCGCCGGAGCTGTTCACGGTCCAGTTCCGTTGTGGTAATGCGTCTGAAAAGCTTTTCATCTGAATCGGTTATGCCCTCTTCCAGCCTTGAGGCCGTCAGTGAAATAGGCCTTTTGTTTTCTAGAATGACGGTTTCTGCCAAAGGTATACCTCCCCCATGTAAATTAAACGTCGAATCTACCATCAAAAAATTCTTAACACCCGTATGTTAGGTTCATATTAGTTTTTCAGAAACCCACCAACTTTGGTGGTAAACCAGGAAAGGTTCAACCGATCCATTGTCGGGACCTTATTGCCTTTTGGATTGTTTTTTGTGAAGGGAGAAAGATGAACTGACACCGGAGAGGATTAGAAAAGGGTGTGGTGATAAGTGAGTGGCTCGTACCAGCCAGGTAAGCCGCTCCTCGATTAGCGACTGAACAATGGTAGTTCAAGAGGTCGCTTCGTGAAGTCATTCAGAAATAGTAGCCCCTGCTCTTTGACCCATTTGAGGTTCAGGGTGAAGCGGACTGCCCTGCGGTGCACTGACTGCCATTTGTTCATCCTGACCCAAACCCTATGTGCATCCTGGGGTTTGAAGCCCGACTTGATCATTATCCGCTGGAATTTGTGCGGCAGGTTTGAAGATGTGCTTCCATGGTCTTCTTATAACGCTTTAGAAATCCACTGTACAGGCTAAAACAAAAAGGCTATATATCCCTCGTAAATGGGATGCGGGTGCGAATAATAAAAAGGAGAAAGTATCACTTGAAACCATACGGAAAATCCCGAAAACGACAAGAAATAAAAAGTATGTTTGATCGGCTCTCCGGTCACTACGATGTGCTGAACCGGATGATCACGTTCGGCTTTGATTCCGGGTGGCGCCGTCGCGTCATTCTAAAAGCCGAGCTGTCCCCCGGCAAACGGTTGCTCGATGTGGGTTCGGGAACCGGGGATATGGTGTTTACTGCGCTTCGAAAGGAACCCTTGGCACAGGCAACGGCTGTCGATTTTTCACTTGGCATGATTAAAAAAGGTCGAAGCCGGCCCGGAGGAGATCAAATCCCATGGTGCAAAGCGGATGCGCTAAAGCTGCCTTTTAACGATAACACATTTGACGCGGTCACTTCCGGATATCTGATTCGCAATGTGCTGGATCCGCTAAAGGCCTTTCAGGAACAGCTGCGGGTCCTCAAACCGGGGGGCGTTGTGGTTTGCCTGGAAACCTCTCCACCCAAACAGAACCTTGTGCGACCCTTGATATTGATTCATTTCAAACTGATCATCCCCCTGTTGGGACGTCTTGTGGGTGGCAACCGGTCTGCTTACACCTATCTTCCCAATACGACCAGAGGGTTCATGAAACCCCACGAAATGGCTGCCACCATGCAAAGAGCCGGCTTTGAATCCGTAAGCTGCCGGTTGTTGATGTTCGGCACCATGACCATCCATAGCGGAAGACGTCCGAAAGGAAAAAAATGATTAAATCCATGAATATTGCCTGGTGGGTGCAGCGGTGGAAAGAACTTCATCCGGAAAAGGCTGCCATTCTTTTTGAGGGATCGACCATTACTTACCATGAACTGCATCTAAGGGCCAATCGGGTGAGCTGCTGGCTTCAGTCCCTGGGAATCGAAAAGGGAGACAGGGTGGCCGTCATGATGAGAAACTGCCCGGAATTCATAGACCTCTATCTGGCCTGCGCCCGGTTGGGGGCTATCTTTGTTCCCATCAATTTCAGACTGACCGGCCCTGAATTGAAATATATTCTTGGAAATGCCCAACCCAGGCTCTTTGTTTTCGGAAAAGCGTACCGTCAGAGTGTGAACGAGCTGAAACTCCGCGATCAAAGACCGGCCATGCTGCTGGCTTGCCTGGGGGCAGAGGAACCCCGGGGCAACATCCTCGGATTTGATAGGGAAACTCGCAAGTTTGACGGAAAAAAACCGTTTCTCACCAAATCCCTGGCGCCTGCCGATCCTGAAGAACCCCATGTGATCATGTATACCTCCGGAACCACCGGATCGCCTAAAGGCGCCGTTCTTTCATATCGCAAGACCCTTTTTAACTGCCTGAATGCCGATTTATTTTTCAAGCTTCATTTTGACGATATCATGCTCATCATCCTACCGCTTTTCCATTCCGGCGGCCTGTTTATACAGGCCTCACCGATCCTCTACAAGGGAGGCACCATGATTATCCATCCCAGATTCGATGCAGTCCGGGCGTACCTGGATATTAAACGATACAGCGCTACCAAGTTCTTAGGGGTTCCGA
This sequence comes from delta proteobacterium NaphS2, assembly GCA_000179315.1. GTDB lineage: Bacteria > Desulfobacterota > DSM-4660 > Desulfatiglandales > Desulfatiglandaceae > NaphS2. The sequence goes on along the minus strand of ADZZ01000095.1, from coordinate 9,559 downwards.
CCATTTACAGGGCGCTTTTGGAAAAGAACCTTCCGGTGGAAAAAGATGTCTCAAGTCTCAGGGTTTCGGCAATCGGCGGTGAAAAAGTCACGCCTGAACTTCAGACGTCCTGCCGCAAAGCCGGTTTCCCCGTCCGACAGATCATGGGACAAACGGAAACGTCGATTCTTTTCTGGGCGTCGGAAGAGGATTCCATAAAGAAACCGGGAACGGTGGGTCGTCCGGTTTTTCATTCGGAAGTGATCCTTATGGATGATAACGGCAGAGCTGTCAAGGCCGGTGATGTGGGGGAGATTGCAGTTCGGGGTTCCATCATGATGAAAGAGTACTGGCAGGACCCGGCCAGAACGGAAGAAACCATTCGAAACGGCTGGCTGCATACGGGGGACTTGGCCCGAATGGATGAAGAGGGATATTTCTTCCTGGTGGACCGCGTAAAGAACATGTACATTTCCGGTGGTGAAAATGTTTATCCCGTGGAAGTGGAAGGGGTGCTGAAAACCCATGAGGCTGTGAAAGACGCGGTTGTCGTCGGTGTGCCGGATGACGAATGGGGAGAGCGTGGAAAAGCGTTTGTCGTGCTGAAAAAAGGAGCAAATGCCACATGCCAATCCCTTTTATCCCACTGCGAAAAGCAATTGGCCCGCTATAAGTGGCCTGGCGAAATTGTTTTTTGTGAAGAGTTCCCCAGAACAGCTTTAGGGAAAGTGAAGAAGATGCTGATCGATTCCTGAGCCGTTTTCCGGATAATTTTATTTCGGTGGGCGCTTCATTTTTTTGATAATCAGCGGAATAAAAAATGAAAACACGTACAGGAGAATGCCGAACAATATTTTGAAAGAAAGAAGATCACTCCATCTGCCGTAAATCCAGACATCCCTCAACATGCCGCTTAAAAAAGTGATGGCAAAAACCGAAACCATGACGCCCAGGCCCGTGCCGAGCAGAAAGTCGTTGAAATGGACTTTCGTGAGACTCAAGGCATAATTCATGGGGGTGAAGGGGGCGTTGAGCAGACGAAGATAGAGCACCGTTCTAAAACCGTTTTTTTCGATGACATCATCATATCGTTTCAGCCGTTCGCCCAAAATGGCGGCTATAAAATCCCGGCCCAATGTTCTGCCGACCTGAAAAGCGCAGCCCGCACCGATCCAGGCTCCGATCCACGCATATAGAAAACCCCAATAGGCCCCAAAAAGACCGGCCGCCAGAACAATCAGGAAGCTGGCGGGTACAAAAAGGGTGATTGCCGCAGCTTCCAGCATCATGAAGACAACCGGTGCCCACAGCCCCGATCCGTCGAGAATGGCCTCGAGTGCCTGGGGGGTGATCACTTCTTTGAGTGACGTAAAGCGATACAGGCTAAAGGCACCGGCTGCCAGGACAATCAGCCCCAAAAACTTGGTGAGGGCATTTTTTGAAAAGCCTCTTTTCAGATACACCAAAAGCGTCTCCCGAAAATCAGTCCATTGCACATGGTTTTTGCGTAAAGCGTCAGCGTGCTGACGGGTTTTGAGCGATTGTAACCAATCCATGGTCCGCGGTCAAAAAAACATTGTCAAAAGCGTCAGAAAAGTATACAAGGGCTTTTTTGAAACAGCATCGTATAGGCTTTACTTTGAATAACCATTTTTGAAATAATGTCTCAAAGCCCCTGTTTATGCTGTTGAAAAGATGTTCTCTGAGCCTTAAGGGATTACTCGGTTTTTTGAAGGAAGCGTTTTTTCGGGGAGATTCTGATGGATGATATCCTGGACTATTTTTTGTGTGACGTATGCGCCGGCAAGGATTTCAAACAGGTTTACAATTTTGGTCTTCGGTTTCACGGCGTGAACTTTTCCGACGATCTCATCTATGACGAAATGGTTGGAGCGCGCTTTCAGTGTACAAAATGCGGAAAATTATTTTCCAAGGAAGAAATAGACTCGGGGCTAACCCTGTTGCGGAAGGAGCGCATCAAAAGAGATTAAAGTTCGATAGAATACTGTTCCTGATGAAAGTGTTCTTTTCCGATAATAATAATCCGTTTTCCCGCCCTTTTTTCCAGATCGATCACTGACCCCTGCTCTTCTTCCCTCAGAATCTTGCCCACTTCAGGATTTACCAGGATATGAATGCTGCCCCCTTCTTCGGGATGCATGTAGTCCCGCTCCAGATCCCTGAAAATTTCGTAGCAAATTGTTTTGGGCGACTTTAGTGTCCCACGTCCGTCACAATAAGCACAGGGTTCGCTGAGCAGGCGGTTCAGGCTGGCCCGAGTCCTCTTTCGGGTCATTTCAATCAATCCCAGATCGGACATGGGCAGAATATTCGTCTTAGCCTTATCTTTACTGAGCGCCTCCTTGAGGGCCATGCTGACCCGCTCACGGTTTGAAATTTTTTCCATATCGATGAAATCAATGACGATAAGGCCGCCGATGTTTCTGAACCTAAGCTGGTAGGCAATCTCTTTTACGGCTTCAAGATTTGTTTTCAGAATTGTTTCCTCAAGGTTCCTCTTTCCCACATAACTGCCTGTGTTGACATCAATTGACGTCAGTGCTTCGGTCAGTTCTATGACAATATAGCCGCCCGATTTCAGCCAGATTTTATTCCCAAGGGCTCTGGAAATTTCGATTTCTATGCCGAATGCGTCAAAAATGGGCCCGGCGCCCTCATACAACTCAACGGAGTATTTCAATCTGGGCGCAAAGGTTTCGATAAAGGCCATAATCTTTTCGTACTCTTCATCGGAATCAACGATGAGACGATCCACCTCTCTGGTGAACAGGTCCCTCACGGCCCGTAGCGTAACGGCAAGGTCCTTATATAACGGACCGGGATTATGTCCTTTCTCCATTTTATCCCTGATGTTGGCCCAGAGCTTCAGCAAAAAATCCATTTCGGCTTCCAACTTTTCCTTGCCTGTGTTTTCCGCCACCGTTCGAACAATAAAACCAAATGATCCGGGATTAATCTCCTTCACGATTCCTTTCAGCCGCTCGCGTTCTTCTTTGTCTTCGATTTTTCGGGATACGCCGATGTGGTTCACGGTGGGCATCAGCACCAGATGCCTCCCCGGCAGCGATACATGAGACGTCAATCTTGCCCCTTTGTTGCCAAGGGGTTCTTTTGAAACCTGAACCATGATGCTTTGCCCTTCGTGGAGCAGGTCCTCTATCTGAAAACTACCCTGGTACGATTGTCTTTTAAGGGATTCGTCAATCTTATCGGCATCCAGGGTGTCATTGACCTCACTGGCGTTGAGCATTATACGCTCAAAATCTGAAAAATCCCTGTAAACGTCCGAAACATACAAAAATGCCGTTCTCCCAAGACCGATATCCACGAATGCTGCCTGCATACCGGGCAGAACCCGTACGACTCTGCCGCGATAGATGTTGCCCATCAACTCTTTACCGCTGTCTCTTTCAACATGCAGTTCAACAACAACGCCGTTTTCAACCAGGGCAACCCTGGTTTCGTAAGACCTGGAATTGATGATTAGTTCGTTGGACATAGTCAGTTCCCCGGATTCTTCTGGATTCAATGGAAAATTTGCTCGGTTTTCAATATCTTCATGCCGGAAAGTTCGTCTTCCCCCAAATAAAAGACACCTTTGACGATTTCCGCCGGCTTTAGGGTCAATGTATCCGTTTGTCGGATGGTCACATCGAGTTGTTCAGGCGAAACAATTTTTATGGCAGTTACAAGCTTTCGAGCATCAAGGGTATGTTCCCCTTTTTTATTGATTTTGACAACCTCAAAATGTTTGGATCGAAGGAATTCCATAAGTTTTGCTTCGCTGAAGGCCGCTTCTTCAAGGGTTATGAGAAAACGTGATGCTTTGATATGGCGTTTTTTTTCTGATGAAGAAATCTTTCTGGTATTTGTGATGTTGATTCCCTCGGGCAGTTCGCGGTTAATCGCAGCCTTGAGATCATCCGCATCTAAATGTTCAGCCAGTTCAATGTCCGCTGTTTCCGCCAGGCTTTCCGTACCCACCGGCAAGGCCGCAAAAAATGATATTTTCGGCATGGGATGAAACCCCTTGGAATAGGCAAGTTTCAAACCGGCGCGCCTGAAGGCACGGTTCAGCACGCGTCCCAACTCCAGATGACTGAGGTGCCGGACATTCCCCATCTTCGTAAAGGTGAGACGAAATTTGCCGCCGGGCTGTTTGAGGTGCCGGACAGGTGAAATCTCTTCCGGCTGAAAGGACCTTTTTCCATAAAGGACCGGATCAATGGTTTCATGATCACAGACACCACATTCATGGCATTTTTCGCGACAATCGGAAGTAAAAGATTCTTTTTGGGCATTCTTTAATTCTTTTATGAAGAACGCATTTGTAACGCCCGATCGAATATGGCCCCAGGGAAGAGTTTCACGAATATCCCTTTCTCTGTGATAAAATTCCGGTTCAATCCCGGAGCGAAAAAAGGCCTCTTTCCAAACGTCCAATTTAAAATGTTCGCTCCATGCGTCAAACCTTGCACCCAGCTTCCATGCCTCAATGATGACGTTGCTCAGTCGCCTGTCACCTCTGGCCATGATCCCTTCCAACCAGCTCAGCTCGGGCTGATTCCATTTTACCCGGACACGGCTCTTTCTGAGGCCATCCCGAATCAGTTCTATCCTTCGACGGCTTTCCTCCAGTGTGATCTGCGGCATCCACATGAAAGGGGTGTGGCTCTTGGGTACGAAGGTGGAAATACTGACATTTACGGTTTCCCGACGGCCTTTCTTGCCGGATAGCCTGGTGATCTGTTCCGCGAGATCGATAATGTCCCGGAGGTCATCGTCCTCTTCAAAGGGCAGGCCGATCATGAAATAGAGCTTGATCAGTTTCCATCCGGACCGATAGACAATCTTCGCCGTTTCCAAAATATCCGACTGGGTCAGGCCCTTGTTGATGACCCGCCTAAGACGATTGTTCCCTGCTTCGGGGGCAAGGGTAAACCCTGTTTTTCGGACCCTTTTAATCTGTGCCATCATTTCGGCATCCAAGCTGTCCACGCGAAGCGAAGGCAGACTGACGCTGGTGTGGTTGGAAGAATGACGGTCCATGAGTGTGGACAGAAGCGAACCGATGTGACTGTAGTCACCGGAACTGAGTGACAACAGCGACAGGTCCTCATAGCCGGTAAGTTTCAAGGTTTTTTCGGCAATGTTCAAAATGGCTTCGGGGCTCCGTTCCCTCACGGGTCTATAGATCATTCCGGCCTGGCAGAACCGGCAGCCACGGGTGCACCCACGGGATATTTCCACTGCAACCCGGTCGTGGACCAGCTCCGTGAAAGAGACGATCTGGCGTTCCGGATATGGATAGATATCAAGGCGGGATAAAACGGCCTTATTAACCCATTTGTAGTCATCACGTTTCGGCAAAATTTCCGCAATGCTGCCATCCGCATCATGACGCATCAGAAAATAAGAAGGAATGTAAACCCCTTGAATACGGGAGAGCCGGTTCAGAATATCATGCTTTCCAATACCGGTCTCCTGTTTCGCTTTACGAAGGATTGAACATATTTCGAGCGATGTGGCCTCCCCATCGCCAATGACCATGGCATCAAAGAACGGGGCAACCGGTTCCGGATTAAAGCACGCCGGTCCGCCGGCGATGATAAGGGGATATGTGTCCCCCCTTTCCTCGGACATAAAGGGAATTCCGCAAAGATCCAGGGCGTTGAGGATGTTTGTATGGGAGAGTTCATGTTGAAGGCTGAAACCAACGAGATCAAAGTCTTTCAAGGACCGTCCGGATTCGCTGGTGGTTAGCGGAGCATCGTTTCTTCTAAGTGCATCTTCCAGGTCGGGCCAGGGAGAAAAGGCCCTTTCGGCGGCGATCCATTCCCGGCTGTTCAAGAGATGATAAAGGATTTTCAGTCCCAAATGGCTCATGCCCACTTCAGGGGTATCCGGAAATACCAGTGCGATGGATATTTCGGTTTTTGAAAGGTCTTTATAAATCGTGTTGATTTCGCTATCCAGATAGCGGCTGGGGCGGCTAAGGGTAGAAAACCAATTCTGATCACATATTTTCATGACAACATTTTTCCAGAGTCCAATTTAGGTTAGCTTGATATATTTATTTTTTACAGTTAATTGCCGGCATCCGGACCCATGGGAAGCGTGATAACAATCTCCGCTCCGCTTTCCGGGTGATTTTTCCCTGAAATCCTGCCCCGAAGCTGATCCACAATCCGCTTTACGGTGGCCAACCCGAGACCCGACCCACGCTCCTTTGTCGTAAAAAAAGGAGTAAACAATTTAGGAAGGGCGATAGAATCAAATCCATCCCCGGTATCCCGGATGACAATTGCCACATCTTTTTCTGTTGATTGGGGTGTGTTAAAGGCCCATTTGGTACCGATTTCAAGGATTCCGCCCTCCGGCATGGCGTCGCAGGCGTTCAAAAAAAGATTCCATAGCACCTGCTTGATGAGAGCCGGATCCGACTCAATCATTACGGAATCGATGAAATGCGTAATGACGCGAATGTTCTTGTTCCAGCGCGGACTGATTTTAAAAAGTGTCAGGGATTCCTTTATGAGCTCATTGAGATCGAAAATTCTCCATTTTGTTTCCTTTGGGCGTGCAAAGATCAAAAAATCGCTGATCAATTGATTCAGACGATCGATTTCTCTGGACACGATTGCCATCAGTCGTTTTTGGGTACTATCCCAGTCATTCCCTTCTTTCAACACCTCTATGGAACCGCTGATGGAAGCCATTGGATTCCTGATTTCATGGGCAATGCCGGCGGCCATCTCTCCTACCAGCGCCAGTCCTTCCACCCTTTTCATGCTTTCCTCAATTCGCTTTGTTTCTGTCACATCTTGAAAAACAAGAATTTTGCCACCCCTTTCGTCAGATAAATAGCGAAGGGGGGAAACTGAAACCCGCAGGTAAATATTTACACCGTTCGTTTTCTGATAGGGAATGTCTATAAAAGGAGGCATTTCCGAAACTTTTTTTAGATGTTCCTGAAGATCGGGAAGTGCAGAATTCAGCGACCGTCCGGAAACCAGACTATTTCGGATGCCGAAGATTTCTTCCGCCTTGGGATTGAAGAGTATGATGTGATCCTCTTCGTCCAACACTATGAGCCCTGATGTAATGCTATTGACAATACTTTCATGCAGGATCTCCAATTTATTCAGATCGAATCTGGTTTCTCTGAGTTCGGCCCGGCTCCGTTTCATCTGTTCAGACAAAAAACCGCTCAGGTAACCCACCAGGTAGAACGCGACCATATTCACCAGAATCGTATAAAATAAGAAGGCACTGTTGTAGGTGTTTGAGGCATACTGCAATCGGCTTCCGACGGGGTGAATCAGGCCGTAGTAATGAAGATCCAGCATCAATCCATACAGGATGCTGCTTGCAGAGGCGATAAGGATGCCGCCTCTGCGGGAAAAAATAATACCGGCACTGATTATATTTAAAATAAAAAGAAATGAAAAAAAGCTGTCGATGCCACCAGTGGTATAAATTAAGACAGTGACAAAAAAGGTGTCGAAAAGGAGCTGAAAATAGGCTTGCAGTCGGATTCTGCTGTAAAATTTTATGAGGACAACATAAATAATATTGGTTAGATATATAACCGCAAGAAGGACAAAGGGAACGTCGCTGAGTTCAGTGTGTGCTTCCCTGAAACGGATGATGATGAGGGCGCCCAGAATCACCGAAACGAACAGTACGCGCAGGAACATCAGAACTTGAAGCCGTTTCAGCAGTTCTGAATCCTTATCACTACGGCTTTGGTTCATCATGTTTTTGATTGTTAACCCATGGCCGCAGCCATTTTGAAGATGGGTAAATACATGGCAACGACAAGTCCGCCAATGGTGCCGCCCAGGAAAACCATTAGGAGGGGTTCAAGCATGGAAGTCAATGCATCAACCGCTGCGTCCACTTCGTCGTCATAGAAATCCGCGATTTTTTCCAGCATGGTTTCAAGAGCACCTGTGGCTTCTCCGACCCCGATCATTTGAACCACCATATTAGGGAAGATTTCATTTTCCGAAAGTGGTTCCGTAATGGGTTGCCCCTCGGCAATACTGCTGCGGACATCCATGATCACTTCTTCAAGCACGACGTTTCCGGAGGTTTTGGCGACAATTTCCATGGCTGAAATGATCGGTACGCCACTGGCAATCATGGTTCCCAGAGTCCTGGTAAATCTGGCGACAGCCACTTTCCTGAGTAGCGGGCCAAATACGGGAAGTTTAAGGGACAAAGTATCCACCTGCTTTCGTCCCGTCTTGGTACTTTTATATTTCCTAAAAGCAAAGAACAGGATAATAAAACCGCCAATCATGTAATGTATATTATTCTTGGTAAAGCGGCTGATATTAACCACAATTTGTGTGGGGAGGGGCAGTGCCGATCCGAAATCCCTGAATAAGCTTTCAAATACAGGGATGACAAAAATCATAATCACTGAAACCACCAGAATAGCAATGGCCACCACAATGGCAGGGTAGGTCATTGCACCCTTGATACGCGATTTCAATTTCTGCGCCTTTTCAATATGGGTGGACAGACGCTGCAAAATCGTATCGAGGATACCACCCACTTCACCGGCCGCCACCAGATTCACAAAAAGGCTGTCAAAAACCTTCGGATGCTTCTGAAGTGATTCAGCAAGGCTGGCACCACCTTCCACATCGGTAACCACCTGTTTTAAAATCTTTTTGAATGTTTTATTTTCCATCTGTTCGGTCAGAATGGTGAGTCCCTGCACAAGGGGAAGACCGGCATCAATCATTGTTGAAAACTGACGGGTAAAAATAACCAGATCTTTGCTCGTTATTTTGGGCTGCATGAATGCAACGTTTGCAAAGAGGTCTTTTGGCTTTTCCTTGATTTTTTTGATTTTGAGGTTGCGGCGTCTCAGCTGCAGTCTCGCCATCTTTTCATCGGCAGCCTCCAGTTCACCACGAATGGTTTTCCCCTTTTTTGTTTCACCAACCCATTTGTATTCCGGCATTATGATTCTCCGTGGGCCGTCTATTCACCGACGGTCCGTTCCAGATTGGAAATATGCCCCGTTTAGTCCATTGTTTCCATATGTTACAATAGAAATAGGCAGTTATGGGAAGATAGATGATTTGTTCCATCCTGTCAAGACATCTGTTTTATTTGGTATCGCTGATATTGTGCTTGACAAGATGTGGCAAAACCATGTTATATGAATTCTTTGTAAATTGCCATGAAGATCTATATCAATCTATAAATTTTGAGGAATTTAGTTTGAAGTGATTTTCAGAGTTTTGTGCCGGCCCATTTGCATCATGCGCAGTTGGGAAAATTATTGAATGAAGGAGGTATTGGCTGTGAGTGAAATTGCTGCTCCCATGGGGGGGAAGGTTATCGATGTAAAGGTGAAACCGGGCGATGCGGTGAGTGAGGGAGATGAGGTGGTCATCCTGGAAGCCATGAAGATGGAACTGCCGGTTGTGGCGGAAGCATCGGGTACGGTTAAAGAAGTGAAGTGCAATAATGGCGATACGGTTGAAGCGGAAGGCGTTCTGATGACGCTGGAGTAACGCCGCTTTGTGCTCATAAA
>ADZZ01000096.1 GCA_000179315.1 delta proteobacterium NaphS2 | reverse complement strand
ATCTGTCGAGACTGCATGCCGGAAAGCCGGCAAGGCGGAAAGTCAAAAGCGATGGCTCAACAAGCCTGAAAACCGCAACTACTTCCGGGGACCTGAAAATGTCGCAAGGGTACAGCAGTGGCGCAGGGATCATCCGGGGTACTGGCGGAGACCATCCAAGGAAAATGCGTTACAAGATCCCTTATCGGCGGATACAAAACAAAATCATATAGTTAACGCAGAATTAACTCCCAATGCGTTACAAGACGCCTTGTTTGAGCAACGCGCTGTTTTAATTGGCCTAATCGCCCACTTAACTGGAAATGCGTTACAAGATGACATAGCCATGATCACCCGCCGTTTGAGAGAATTGGGGAACGACTTTTTGGAAAAACCCGTTTTTTTAAAAGGAGGCAGTCATGGTCAGGAAACATCCCATTTGTCCACAGCGTATCCGTAAGATTCCCAAGCAGTTCAGTTGGGTCGATCACCGTCTGGTGCGTGAGCATCACATCGAGAAATTAAGCCACCCGGCAGGCGCTCTATATCTATTCCTGGTAACGGTTTCAGACGCTCAGGGTCTCAGCTATTATTCAGACCCTGCTATTTCCGAACGGCTTTCCATGGCCCCGTCCACGTTGGAACAGTCCAGGGAAGAGCTGATCCGTGCGGGCCTGGTGGCTCACAAAAAGCCCCTTTACCAGGTGCTGGCATTGGACCATCATCCCCAAAAACGATCAGGAGACCCCCAGTCGCTGGGACGGATTTTAAAACAGATGATGGAGGTCAGCCATGATCGATTATGAGACGTTCTGTCAAATCAAAGAACTCAAGCGTAATAATCTGAACGCCGAACAAATCGCCAGGGAACTTTCCCTGAACAGCCGAACCGTTCGAAAATGGGTCTCGGAAGAGCGTTATATGCCCAGAAAATCAGGCTGGAGACCCAGTAAACTGGATCCTTTCAAAAGGATATTATCCGTGATCTCGAAGCCTATCCCTATTCGGCCGCCCAGATACTTGCGCGTATTCGGGAAAAGGGTTTTGAAGGGGGCTATTCCATTGTCAAAAAGTACGTTCGAAAAGTCCGTCCTCCCAAAGTATCGCCCTATCTGACCCTTTCATTTGCCCCTGGCGAATGCGCCCAAGTGGACTGGGGTTCCTACGGCTCAGTACCCGTGGGATCCACCAAAAGAAGACTGAGTTTTTTTGTCATGGTCATGTGTTACAGCCGAATGGCCTATGTGGAGTTTACCGTTTCACAAACCATGGAACATTTTTTGTCCTGCCATCAAAATGCCTTTCATTTCTTTGGGACATGTCCCAAAAAAATCATGGTGGACAATCTCAAGTCCGCTGTCTTGAGACGGATTGTGGGGCAGGACCCCACCTTTAACCCCAAGTATCTCGATTTTGCCAACCACTACGGTTTTACCATCACCCCCTGCAACGTGGGCAAGGGAAACGAAAAAGGGCGTGTGGAAAATGCCGTGGGCTATGTGAAGAAGAACTTCCTTGCGGGACTCCGTATTCCTGATTTTCAGGCCCTTGGACCGGCTGCCGGGTACTGGTTGGACAACATCGCCAACGTCCGCATTCACGGAGTTACCCGTAAAAGACCGATCGATCTTTTTGAGGAGGAAAAGAGTCTTTTAAATCCGTTGCCCCACAACCCGTTTGATGTGGGCGCCATCAGCCAGGTCAGGGCTTCCAGCCAGTTTCGCATAACGCTCGATACCAACAAATACTCGGTCCCTGCCGAATATGCCGGATTGCGTTTGCTGTTGAAAGCCTATCCCGACAGGCTTTGCATCTATTTTCAGGACAAACTCATCGCCCGTCATGAACGCAGTTACGACCGTCATCAGGATTTTGAAGACCCGGATCACGTAAAACCATTATTGGTTCAGCGAAAAAAGGCCCGGGATCAGAAATTATTCATGCGGTTTATGGCCCTTTCCAAAAGGGCGCAGCAGTATTACCGGAAAATGGAACAGCGTCGAATGAACCCCATGCATCATGTACGCAAGATTGTCGCGTTGAGCGAGATATACTCCACTGAATCGGTAGCCAGGGCCATGGAGGATGCGTTTCATTTCCAGGCCTTTTCTTCGGAGTACATCGCCAACATTCTTGAGCAGCGCTCCCGAGTATTGCCTGAGCCGGGTGCGCTTCATTTGACCCGCCGGGAAGATCTCCTTGAACTGAAGGTGGATCAGCCGAACCTCAACGTTTATCAGAATAACGGAAAGGAGCCCCATGGACAAATTTGAATCGAACATTGAAAACAATCTGTCATATTTGAAACTTCCCTTTATTCGGGATCATTACGACCCCATGGCCAAAGAAGCGGCCCGGAAAAACTGGGCGCATGTGCAGTATGTTGCCAAGCTCATCGAGGGGGAAGCCTCTTTCAGGCAGGACCGCGCCACAAAAAGGCGTATCCGGTTCGCCAGGTTCCCGGTCATCAAAACCCTGGACCAGTTTCAATGGAACTGGCCGCAGAGCATCAACCGTCTTGAGATTCAGGATCTTTTTCGATTGAAGTTCATCGACAAAAAGGCCAATGTGATTTTCCTGGGAAGTGTAGGCGTTGGAAAAACTCATCTGGCATCCGCACTCGGCTACAACGCCTGTCTGGAAGGATATTCCGTCCTGTTTACATCCGCCATCGATGTGATCAACACCCTTTCCGCGGCCCACGCTGCCGGACACCTGAAGCGGGAACTCAAAAAGTACACGAAACCGTCTCTTCTGATTCTCGATGAACTGGGCTATCTTCCCATTGACAAGAAAGGGGCCGATCTCCTGTTTCAAATTATCAGCCTTCGATACGAACAGGGCGCCATGGTCATCACTTCCAACCGYGCATATCAAGACTGGYCTGAAATCTTTAACAACGATGCAACGCTYACGTCCGCCATYCTCGACAGGCTCTTACACCATGCCGAAACCGTTCTCATCAAGGSGAAAAGCTACCGAATGAAGGACACAATCGACGGTTAATCCTACAATCTTTTCAACTAGGGCCGGAGCCCTTTTCCGGGTTCCGGCCAACCTTAAAGGCTCCTCTAAATGACTGCATTTTCAAATCGCCGGTTTTTGTGCTTTTTCACGGAACCGCTGACATTATTGCAACTATTATTCGGCCATAGCTATCGGCCGCACAAGGGAGCGCATCTGATCGATGCAGCCAGCTCTTACATGACCAAGAGCCATTGCCATCATTACGGCAGTGGCCAACCCGACTCTTGTTTGCATCTTGGCTTTACCACGTATGTAATGTTTTTCAAAACCAAAATCATTATCGAGCCGACTGTTGATTCTCTCCAGGGAAGAACGCCGATTATACGCCCGGTTCCAACCCTGTGTACCATATGGGATAGGGGTGAAGATTCGCCGATCTTTCTCAGTGATGTTTATCCTGACAATTCGGCCGTAACTTCCAGGATTAACTTGTCCTGCAGGATTAAAGGATTAACTTGTCCTGCGGATGAACACTCTCCGCATCCTTTACAAGAAAAACCATATACAGCTGCCGGACAACGATATTTCAGGGTATTGCGGTTCGTAAGTTCAAACTGATTTCAGAGAATTCGCAGTTCTCGCCAGTTTTTTTGGGGATTCTACTTGTTATGCTGCCATTTTTTGATTGCAGCTTTCGGCAATGAACGTTGAGTATGTTCGCAGCAACATGGGCTTGCCTGTCCTTATGTAATGTTGCAGGCTCTCCTTCATGTATTCGGGAAAGGATATCCCACGTAGTTTACAAGTCACATAGACGCTGAGTAAAATAGCATACGCATTCGCGCCTTCAGCAGAAACACTTCCACCGGACACCTTACGTTTGAGTACACCTATTCGAATCAGAAACTCGCCATAATTGTTGTGGTAAGGGGCATTTGGATGCTCTACAAATGTCAGAATGCGTGGCTGCTGTCTTTTCACCTTTTTTATAATCTCTTGCAGAATTTCGTCCGGGGCTGGCCAATGCAATAACTTTTCCAGCCTCTTTTTGAGCTTTTTCAGACGTCTTTGGAAAACCGGTCGTGGTCCCTAAATTCGACACCACTTTGGTAATGCTCTTTACAGATTCCATGCGCCTTCCAGGCTGTAGTACGTCAACTATATATGACGTTTGCATATCCTCTAAATCTGATTCTGATTTGCGGAATACTACATGCCAAAACCTTCTTGAACAGAAAGGGTTGTACCTCTAAAACTCCTTAATATATTGATTATTATTGGCTCTGTCAACTTTTTATTGCCGCTAATGTCGATCAATATTCGTATTGTGCACACCGATATTGCATGTGAAGATTGACACCATGACAGATTTAAAAACGACATAAATGGTTGACATATTGTGCCCGGTCTGATACGCTTGCCTCAAAGCAATTGCGGAGGTAAGCCATGAGCAACGATTCCAAAACCGAATTCCTCCGAAAGGAGGGCCTGATAAACCTCAGGCCAGAACGCGTGATCCACGACCTGTTTTGCAAACATGAGTTCTTCGACCCTCTGGATCTACCTCAAGTCCGCTACGAGATGCTCCGCGTCGCCCGTGTGGAAAAGGCTGCCGTCACAGAAGCGTGCAGATTGTTCGGCTTCTCCAGGGAATATTTTTATCGCTTAGAACGAGACTTCATGTCGAACGGTTATGCCTCGAAACGTCAACCGAAAATTGACCCCTCTATGATTTAATAGTTTTGCATTTATCCATATTCTGGTACGCTGTTTTCACCTGCTCGGAGGATAGGGCAACTGCTGGGAAGCAACCCGAGCGCCGAAGCAGGTGACGTAGGCATGGGGCCGTACTCGATAGTACGGCCCTTTCCTCATGTCTATAATGCGTTAAATCCCGGGGGTTTGGGGGCTGGCCCCCATTTAAATCAGTCAAACATTCCTTCAAGTCGCCAAATATTTTTGAATTAAGCTATTTATATGGTTTACAGCAACGATTCGCGGAGTTGGGTTAAGTTATTTGCTTCAACAACTCCAGTGCTTTCTCCTGACTTTTCCCAATTTCAGACCGCGATACGTCACCAATTAGAATCGGATAAGTATATCCGGTTTCTTGGACCAGGAGTCCGCCGAACGCATCTGCGATCCTGTAAATATAGTAATCCTCAAGGTCATCAAACCAGGTGGTGTTTTCATCTGTAAACTCAAAACTGACTGTTTCCAGCCTGCCCTTTAACGTATTGTATATAGTGATTTCTTTCATTTGGGGCTCCTTTTCAATGTTTCCTTTAAACGGTAACTGTCCCAGTCGCAATTGATGATGTGGGCCTTATGCGTTACCCGATCCAGCAGCGCTGCCGTCATACTGGGATCACCAAATATTTCCGTCCAGTCTCCAAATCCCTTATTGGTGGTTATGATGACGGATTTTCTTTCGTGACGTTCCGCCAATATTTGGAAAATCAGCTGTGCCCCTTCCTTGGAAAAAGGAATGTATCCCAGTTCATCAATAATGAGCAGTCCGTAAGAGGCATACCGTTTGACTGCTCGGCCTAACTGTTTTTCATCTCTGGCTTCAATAAGTTCATTGGCTAGGCCGCAGCCGGTGACAAAACGGGACCTGATTCCCTGCTTGCAAGCCTCCATGCCCAAAGCTGTGGATAGGTGCGTTTTCCCGGCGCCGCTTTTCCCAGCAAAAATTATATTGCGGCTTTTTTTCACGTAATCGCAATTGGCAAGCTCCTTCATGAGCCGGACGTCCAGTCCGGGAGCTGCATCAAAATCGAATGTTTCCATTGGCTTTAAGATGGGGAATTTGGCCTCCTGCAGTCGCCTTTTGCGGCCATTCTCCTGTCGGGTCTGAACTTCGGCCTCACTCAGATTTAAAAGGAATTCCTCATAACTCAGGCTCTCCTGATTCGCTTGACGGATCACGCCCTCCAGCTCACGGAGCATCGTGGACAGTTTCAATTTTTTGAGATTCTCAATTAAGAGTGCTTTCATACCGGCGTTCATCGTCCACCTCCGATCTGTCCGTAAATGGATACGTCCGGAGCCGGAAAGGTCTGCCAGTTTTCCAGGGCTGAAAACGATTGATCCCTGCCACATTCTCTATGGATTAAGATGTGTTTAACGGCCTGGCTGGAGCCCGCCCCYGATGATAGCGCCGTCTCAACTGCCGATTCGATGGCTTCGGCAGAGTGGCCTTTGTAAAGCATCAAAACCAGAATGAACTCCTTGACACCTTTGGTATATCCCTGCTTTTGGCAGAATTTATCCAAAAGCCGTTCCAGACAAACAGGCCAGTTCGAACGCCATTGCCTGATAACAYGGGCTGATTCAAATGCCTGGGGCCGCTTTAAAATCAGTTCAAGATAATGCTCAGGGAGAAGACTCCATTTGTTGTTCCCAAAAAGTCGCCCATGTGATGCGATTTTTTTGCTTCCGTAAAATATCTCCACCTCATCCACATATAAAACCACACGGACTTTACAATAGGCATACGCTGTTGGGACCGAATATCGATTCTTATCCACCATGACCGTGGAGTATTTATCCACCTTGCAGCCTGCGGTTTCAAGGTTGCTGAACTGGATGTCCGGCAGGGACAACAGATCCCCCTTTTCCTTCTCATACAGTTCATTGACCGTGTGCTCCCTGCCGTCAATTTGATGACCGCCATAGGAAAGACAATCTTTGAGAAGTCTTTGGTTCAGTTCTTCCAGGGAATCGGACTTTGGAACAGGAACCATGTAGTTGCGTCGTGCATATCCCACCAAACCCTCGACACCGCCTTTTTCATGACCTTGACCCCGATTGCAGAACCGGGGCTCAAAATTGTAGTACCCCCGGAACTTGTCATACGACTCCTGGAGAACACGATTTTTCCCACGCAGTATCTTTTGGACCGCGGTTGTTAGGTTGTCATAGATTAGGACAGCTTGGCCGCTAACGAAAACAGAACCAGTTTTGCTAATCGTAACGGAACCGGTGATTGCGCGTTGTTCTGTTGCTTCTGCAGAATAAACTGGAATGTGAGAGGCGGTGTTTTTTGAGAAGAGGTCTTGAAAAGGGTTTTTTTCTTATAGGTTTACAGATAATTGAAAGCCATGTGGCATCATGAGGTTTGAGAGGGTTTAGATCGGCTTAGAAAAATGGATTAGCCGGCATCTGTTTTTCTGAGAGAAGGCCCATCGATATGAACATTGATGCACCGATGGTTGAGGCGATCCAGCAGAGCATCGACCATGTCCTTTGGTTCAAGGAGGGAATACCATTGTTCAGGCTGGAGATTGGTCGTAATAATGGTGGGCCGCCCGGCTTCATATCGCTCTTTCATGAGTTTGAAAAAGGCGTTCATTTGCTCCTTTTTCAGGGTCAGGTATCCCAGTTCATCGAGCAACAGCAGATCATATCGGCACAGGGCATTGAGTAGTTTGGGGGTGGATCGATCGGCGAGAGAGGCATAGAGTTGATCCARCAAATCCTGAACATTATAAAAACGCCCCCGGTACCCGGCAATAATGGCTTGACGGAGTATGCCGACGGCCAGGCCTGTTTTCCCTACGCCGGTCTTTCCGTGAAATACGATGTTTTCTCTTCGATTGATGAAATCAAGGCCGGACAAAGTCATCATCCGGCTTTTCCGGACTCCGGGCTGAAGATCAAACGGAAAGGAGTTGAGGGTCCAGTCCCATGGGAGCCGTGCAATCTGAAGCCGATAAGTCATGCTCCGCTCCTGCCGGAAACGTAATTCCTCAGCCAGGAGGTTGTATATGACCTCGTAAACGGAAAGCCCGTTCTTTTCGGCCAAAGCCAACTGCTCATCGAAGGTCTTCACCATGCCTTTAAACTTCAAGTCAATGAGTAATTGCTCAATTTTCTTTTTCATGACAGATCAAAAAAGTCACCCGCGGTATAATCGAGGATGATGTTTTCCAGACGGGACAGATCAAAAAGTCGATACTTAAGGGCCTGTCTTACGGCTTTGAGAAAAGGCTCACCGGGATAAGTCCGTTGCAGATGCAGCAGACGGCGTAACTTGACCACGCCACGACCATGGCTTCTTTTCTTCAGTTCGGCCACATACGCATCCAGAACGGCATCATTTCCCACCAACAGCTGTTCTTCTTTTGAAGGGACCCGGGCATCCTTTTTTCTTCGAATCGGAACATGATGTCCCGGCACAGTTGTTCGCGTATCACGTTTATCCAGAATACGGTCATGTTCCGCCACGTTCCGGCTTTTGTCATAAACGATGACCTTGCGCCAGTGTTTCTGAACTTCCAGGGATTTTCCAATCAGTGCTTCAGGGACGGAATAACGGTTGGTGTCCAAATGCACATATCCCTCGATATCGACGACCCGGTGTTTTGCCACATAGACCGGCGGCCGGTATGGGGGTAAATCAATGAGATGCGGTTTTTCAATGATATAGGCCTCATCCGGTATCATTCCCAAAGCCCGTTTGAACGTTTTGTCGCTGGTGTTCCGGCACCAGTCGATGGCCTGCCGGTTCAAATCATGCCAGCTGACAAAGGTTCTTCCAGGAAGAAAGTTATTTTCCACAAAATGAAAAGGCCTTTCCACGCGGGCACTTCGATTGGCATCGCCTACGGCATGGGCCACAAACCCGGTTTGATACATATCAGCGAAGTATTTCATCTCAGGTGCAATCAATGCGTCAGGTCCGGTGCCGCCGGCCACAATAACACTGGTATTGTCAACGATGCACCGGGAACACACCCCATCCATAAAATCGAAGGCTTTTGACAGAAAAACCTTGCACTCAAACCGGGTGAAACGCGGGTAATACTGAATAAAAAGCTTTCGGGAAAAGGCCAGTGTCAGGGAAGCGCACTGGGCCGATACTTTTTTCCCATCAATGGTAACCTGATGGGGTGACGTATCATGCTGCATCTCCTGACCGGGTTTAAAATGGTATTGTCCCGCGCGTCTTTTTTTTCGCTTCCGGATCTCGTGTTTTCTCATGATCCAGGTCAGACTTTGATAAGGAATCGTGATCTGATGGCGGCTTTCCAGTTCCTCCGCCACTCGCACGGCATTTCCTTTGCATTCCTTGAAAAGATCGCGGATTAAAGGGACATGTTCTTCATGCCGGGATTCTCTGTGGGGTGCTGCTTCATCCGGATCCTTTAAGATCTTCGTGATGGTATTTCGGCTGACCTTGAGCGTTCGGGCGATTTTGCGCAAACTCATACCGGTATTTTTCAGTTCCAAAATGGCATCTTTTTTGGATTGTCTGATCATGGCTCTATCTCTTTTTTGAGTTTTGCCGCCTGATTTTCGACTTTGTTCACCCAGGCTTTCAGGGTTTGTTTCTTAAATGGATCGCTTTTTGGATAATGGACATGGGAAACGGTTTTCAGCAGACGTCCGAGCACAGCATATACCATTTTAATATCCTTGAACCATTTGCCTTCCGGTCCGTCATGAATCTCCTTGGCCTGTTCGGATTGGATTCTTTCATTTTGAACCTTTATGAAAAGAAAGGGATTTTCCAGCATGCGGTCTCGAACAGACCGGTTGCTTTTTTGGTAATGTTCGTAAAAATGGGCCAGTTCCCTCGTGGATAAAGGTTCATTTTCCAGGTGGGCCATCAGTTTTTGTGCGTCTTTAATGTTGGCGCGCGCCAACGGCGCCATGACACGGCTGGCACTCCAGGTTGAAAGCGTTCCTGAAATCACGGCTTTCAAAATATTTTCAGGCAGGGCCTCAACCAGATCAAGCCGTCGTTTCACAAAACTTTTGTCGCGTCCTATCCGGGCTGCGATATGGGAGAGGCTGCACCCGAACCGCCGATGTAATTCCTGAAGCAAAACCGACTGCTCAATGGCTTCCCATTGCCGTTCATTGGTTTTGGCCAAAAGCGAAAACATGGCATTTTGTTCGTTTTCTTCTGATAAATGGACACATATTTGGTCCTTTCCGCAGGCACGAAGCGCTCGAACACGCAAGTACCCATCAACCAGAATCAGTTTGTCTTTCTCTGTAACAACCAGGGCCGGAACGATTTGCCCGTAAGTTTCGATGGAATCCCGCAATTGCTTTAAAGCCTGGTGGTTCATGATCCGGCAATGAGCGTAGCGCAATTCCAGCAGATGAATATCAACTGTTCGGGTTGATCCCACGTCCTTTCTCCCGAATGATTTCCTGTACGGTTTCTCCAAGACTGAACCATCCCCCGTTCCGGACTTCCTTCACAGGTTTCACGATCACTGGACGATCCGGAAGGGAAAGCACCTGAAACACACGGCCGTCAAATCCAATCAGTCCTTGKCCAGCAAGCGATTACGGGCATTGATATATTGATCTGCATCCACCCTTAGAATCCGGCGGATTTTGTCGTAGCCGTAATAAGACAGCCCGTTTTTGTCAGATACCACCACCAGAAAAATGTAGAGCAGCAGTTCAATATGACTCAGGCTCTCCCAAAAACCCTTTCGCAAAAAGCGATGTTCAATAAAGGCAAAACCGCCGGCGATTTTGCGTATTCGTTTTGGAAAAAGAGGCTTTTTAACCATCATGTGAACACCTCCGGAACAGTTTGTGGATGATTGCCGTAGCCTCGGCGGGGAAAATCTTTCACAATAACACCCCATGAGCCGCAAAAACGGCATCTCGGACCCACGCCGGACCACCTGGAGGGCACCTTATCACCGGATGACGGGGGTGTTGAACCCTGATCATCCACGGTTTTTTTACTTTTTTTTATTCTTCGCCGACGTTCCGCCCTCCGATGGGCTTTGCGGCCTTTTTCTGTTTGCCGGTAACGGCGTTGTGCTTGTCGTCGCTGTTCCGTGCGGGCTTGTTCACGACATTGATCGCTACAGTACGCCTGGCCTCTGAAACAGCTCCGGCACACATGGAAAATGAATCCACAACTTTTACACTGGATTTTTTTTTAGAAGCCTTAAGGGCATGACGCCTTTGATCTTGAAAAGGATCAAAAGCAGACCTATGATGGGTATGCTTTATATTGTCCGGGGAAGACGGTCTGCTTCTGTTTTTCCCAAAAAAAGAGGCCCGAAGCGGCAACTTCGGGCCTTACCTTTTTTAATAAATCAGACCCCCCATCGCTCAGTGGGTCTATATTAACTCCCCAAAATCATACCCGAAAATGGAACCAAATGCAGATTTTCCACATAACTCCACGAAAGTAAACTGAATCTCTCTTCCGCTGTCTTTTTTTCGTTCAATATTTTCGCGTGTCTTGATCCCGTTCAAAACTGTCTCCCACAACAGAAACCCATCCGTGAACCAGTTTCGCTCAAGGGATCTAAGTCTCGGCAGACCACACAACTCCAATTGAGGTTTAAGTTCAAAGCCCCAATGGTTCAGTTTTCATTAGCAAGGCTGGTTCGGTTAAGATTAGCGTTGAAGTAGGACAGGAAAAACACCGCCAAAAAATGAGAACCCTTTTATATGACCGTCAAAAAAGGCCTGTTGCCGCTCGCAGGGATAACACTGAACCAAATGCTTTCCGGAAAATTTGGATCGCATGCAAAAGAGTTTCAGCCGTGTTTCGACACCCCCTAAAATGGCAATGCAGTTTCCCCAGTCCACCTCGGCTTCGACGCCGGTCTGTGGATCTGATGGTATAAATACCTCACGACCACTAACGCCCAATCTCAATTTTGCCTCGCGAACATATCGCCGGACAGTTGTCTCAGATCCTTGAAAAGCATGCTCCTGTTTGAGACGATTAAAAACCCGCACCGCCGTATGCCGCTGCTTTTTGGGACGATCCTTATCATCCTTCAACCATCGGTCGATGGTTCTAATATAGGGGGCCAAAACAGGGTATGCTTGTCCAATCCTTGGCTTATAACCGCTGTATTCTCCCCGAAGAACCTTCTTAACTGTATTTTTGGAATGTCCCGTCTCCCGGGCAATTTGTTTTATGGCTTTGCCATAAACCCTATGTGCCGTCCGTATGTAGCTGTATTGATCCACCGTGAGCATTCTCCTTTCTGCCTCCAGCATAGGATTGATATTTAGCAATCCTTCTTACCAGAGGTCCACTCAGGGGGGTCAATTTTAGGTTGTCGTTTTGGCCTTTAGGTTGTCAGTTTTAGGTTAGCGAAACCACACTGAAACGGTCAGATTCTAGATTACGACCGAATACAAGGCGTTCTTATCAATGAATCCTGAGAATTTTACAGTCGATTGTGCCGGCTGCAAAGAACTGAAAAGAAAATGCCAAACCCTCCTTGAAGAGAATCGTTCTCTAAAAGCTGAGATCCGGGGACTGAAGAGACAACTACTGTTTCCGGACTGTCCTGAACCTGAAACAGAGATCCTGCCTTTATTCGAAGAAGGCCCCGTTGGTTCACTTCAAGATAAAAAGACTGTAGATGATAAAATCGTTACCAACCTTTCTCCACCTGAAGATAAGATTAAGCTTTTCATGTCGCTTTTCAGAGGGAGGGAGGATGTCTATACTAAAAGATGGGAAAATAGGGCCGGAAAATGCGGATACAGCCCTGTTTGTCTGAATGAATGGAAACCGGGTGTATGTGAGAAGCCTAGAAAGAAATGCTCTGAATGTAAGAACCGATCTTATGCGGTTTTGGACAAAAAGACGATTGAAAACCATTTGCGCGGGTTGATGGTTATCGGGATATGCCCGTTTTGCTGGGATGAAACCTGTCATTTTCTCGCCATTGATTTCGACGATGAGGGCTGGCAGAAGGACGTTGGCGTTGTGAGGGAAGTATGTGGGGAATTTGGTATCCCGTTTGCCGTTGAACGATCCATGTCGGGAGATGGCGCTCATATTTGGTTTTTCTTTGAAACAAATGTACCTGCTATAACAGCAAGAAGATTTGGTACCGCACTACTCACTCATGCCATGGAGAAACGGCATGAGATCAGGTTTAAATCCTATGACAGACTTTTCCCGAATCAGGACTCTATGCCCAAAGGAGGATTGGGAAATTTAATTGCAGCCCCCCTTCAAATGAAGGCAAGAAAAAGGGGGCATAGCCTTTTTGTTGATGAACAGTTTACCCCGTATCAGGATCAGTGGAGATTCCTCTCACGAGTGCAAACCCTGGAATTGAAGAAAATATCCTCTCTCATAACAAAACTCTGTTCAGGTAACGAACTGGGATATCTGAATGAGGACGATCCAAGTGAGGGAAAACCCTGGAAGCGGGCACGTACCAGCTTGGAAAGGCTGGATTTTCCGGAGGCCTTTGATATCGTTAAATCCGGCATGTTATTTATCAGTAAGGATGGTTTCTCTCAGAAGGCTTTGAATGTGTTGAAACGTCTGGCAGCTTTCAAAAATCCGGAATATTATAAAGCGCAGGCTATGAGGATGCCAACTTATGGTAAATCCAGAATTATTTCCTGCTTTGATGACTTTGAGACCCATCTCGGTCTACCCCGGGGGTGCGAAAACGATTTGCGTGAGCTTTTCGATCGATTCAGCCTCCAGCCGCGTTGGCTTGACGAGACTCAGCATGGGAAATCTATTCGCGTGGAATTTAAGGGCAGCCTCCGGGACGAACAGGCGGAAGCTGTAGAGAGTTTGATGAAATATGATTTTGGTGTCTTGTCTGCCACGACAGCTTTTGGAAAGACCGTAGTGGGGGCAAATCTTATCGGCAGAAGAAAGGTCAATACACTCATTTTGGTACACCGGCAGCAGCTGCTATCCCAGTGGATTAAAAGATTGTCAGACTTTCTGATGATAGATGAACAACTCCCTGAACTGCCCAAAAAGAGAGGCCGGAAAAAGAAGCAAAGTCTCATCGGGCAGATGGGCGCAGGAAAAAACCAACTCAGTAAAATTATCGATGTCGCCACCATGCAATCTTTGAATTCAGATGGAAAGGTGAAAAGCCTTGTCAGGGACTATGGGATGGTTATCGTTGACGAGTGCCATCACGTTCCGGCTTTCAGCTTTGAACAGATCATGAAGGAAACAACGGCCAGGTTCATCTACGGTTTAACGGCGACGCCGACCAGGCGGGATGGGCATCATCCCATTCTTACGTACCAGTGTGGTCCGGTTCGGTTTCAGGTGGACGCAAAGAAACAGGCGGAAGAAAGGCCGTTCGAGCACTACATTATTCCAAGATTCACCTCTTTTAGGCTTCCAAGCCAAGAAAGAGACAATGATCCTTCTTTTCAGAAAATATACTCAGAACTTATCACTGATGAGATTCGTAACAATTTAATCGTTGATGATATCGTCGACTGCCATCAAAAAGGCAGAAATTCCATCGTGTTGACTGAACGGGTTGTTCACGTGAAAAGCATTGCTGAAAAGCTGAAGGACAGGATTCCTGATGTGGTTGTTTTGACAGGCGGTATGGGAGCCGAGAAAACGGCCAGGCTTCTGGAAGAAGTCACTGCAACACCCCAAAACAGGCCCCTTACGCTGGTTGCCACAGGGAAATTCATCGGTGAAGGGTTCGATGAACCCAGGCTCGACACGCTCTTTTTGGCGATGCCTATTTCATGGAAAGGCACTTTACAGCAGTATGTGGGAAGGTTGCATCGGTTGTGTGATAATAAAAAGGACGTCCAGGTCTATGATTATGTGGATATTCATGTGTCCATGCTGGAGAAAATGTATGGGAGAAGATTGAAAGGTTACGCTTCCATCGGTTATCAGGCGAAAGGCGAGAGCATTCCCGGGGCACCCGCAGACATCATTTTTGACAATCATAGCTTTTTCAACGTTTACACAAACGATATACAGAATGCCAAAAAAGAAATCCTGATCGTCACTCCATTTGTAACCGAAAAACGAGTTTCCCAGATGATGCAATATTTCGAAATGCTGCTTGAAAAACAGGTAATCCTTACTATTCTTACCAAGCCTGCTGAGGATTTTAAAAGTGAGAGACAAGCGGTTTTAAAAGGGATTTTCGAGAGGTTGACAAGTGCTGGAATTGAAGTGGTTTTCAAGTCATTCATTCATCAGAAATTTGCCGTCATTGACCGCAAAATTGTGTGGTACGGGAGTATTAACCTTTTGGGATTTGGTGCTTCTCAAGAGAGTATGATGCGATTGAGCAGTGGCGGAATTGCATATGAACTAATGCAAAGTCTGAGTGTCGATAATTTTAGATCAGAAATATAGCGAATTGCGTCATTTGATTTGAATCATTTTTGATGTGATTTTTGGAAAATAATTGAAGGCAGGACTTTCTATGAACGGTCACGCAGGCCATCGCATTTCTCATGATCGAGTGGATCTCTGGTGGGAAAATATCGACAATCACAAGGCAGGAATTTCCGAATTATGGCGTATCCTAACTGAAGAAGAACGGAGCCGCGCCAAGAGATTTCGCCTCAAAGAACATCAGCGTCGATTTATTTTCCGTCATGGAATGCTCAGGGAGATTTTGAGTCGTTACCTGGAGATGGCTCCTGAGGAAGTCATATTCCGGAACGGACCCGGCGGAAAACCGGCTGTTGCCGGTGAGGAGACCATGATCCGTTTCAATCTCTCCGATTCGGGAGGATACGCCCTCTATGCGGTCGCCTGTGGCCGAGAGGTGGGGGTTGATGTTGAGGTGCTTCGACCGAAACCAAGAGCTGCTGCACTGGTAAACCGTTTTTTTTCAGCCAATGAAAAAGCGGCCTTCCAAGAGCTCGGTGCCGACGAGCGGGTGTCCGCATTTTTCGCCGGTTGGACCCGCAAGGAAGCCTACGTGAAGGCCATCGGCAAGGGGCTAAGGTTTTCGCTGGACCGTTTTGATGTGTCTCTCAAGCCGGGAGATCGAAATGCCCTGCTGAATGTGGCGGGGGATTCCAACGAATCAAACAGATGGCTGCTTCGGGACATCGATCTTGGACCGGATTTCCGAGCGGCTCTGGCAGTTGAAATAGGGGGAAAGTGTCCCGGCAAAGATATTACCATGCGATTCAGGCGTTATCACCTCTGAAGTTTCATCTTTTCAAATGGATCTCTGCTTTTGCTTGGAGGAAAACGACTAACGAAACAGCCCGTACTTCACGATGGTGTAAACAGCCTTAAAACCATCTTTCCACCCGATTTTTTTCCCTTCTTCGTAAGATCTACCGTAGTAGGAAATGCCCACTTCGTAAATACGGCATTTTTTTCTGGCGATTTTGGCGGTCAATTCCGGTTCGATGCCGAAACGGTTTTGCTCAAGGGTAATGTTCTTGATGATATCCGTTTTGAAAACCTTGTAGCAGGTTTCCATATCGGTGAGGTTCAGGTTGGTAAACATGTTGGAAAAGAGCGTGAGCATTCGATTGCCCACATAGTGCCAAAACATATGAACTCTGTGGGGGCCCTCACCCATGAAGCGAGAGCCGAAAACCACATCGGCCTTTCCTTGCAAAATGGGCCCCAGCAGCTTGGGGTACTCCATGGGATCATATTCCAGGTCGGCATCCTGAATGATCACGATGTCTCCGGTGACATGATGAAGGCCGGATCTGATGGCGGCACCTTTCCCCATGTTTCCGGTGTGATAGACGGTCTTGTTGACCCATTTTTCAAGGCTCTCTCGAATCAATTCCGTTGTGCCGTCACTGGAGGCGTCGTCCACCAGGATGATTTCTTTATCTTCGACCGGAGATTCCATCACTCGCTGAAGCAGCGACGGCAGATGGATCTTCTCATTGTAACACGGAA
>ADZZ01000097.1 GCA_000179315.1 delta proteobacterium NaphS2 | reverse complement strand
CCAGGGCGTCCAAAAGTTTTCCATGGTCTGCCAGTTCTTTGACCTTCGGAAACAGATCGGCGGGGTTCTCCATTGCCGCATCAATTGTATCGGGCTCCGGCTTCCGGGGTTCATCGGTCCCGAGTTATCAGTACTATCCGTGGATCTGCCACCCTCCGACCCCTTCACCGTTTCAGGGACTCCTTATCGGTTCGGTTTTCTAACCTCTTGCGCAGCCTTCGAGGTCAGGTCAGTAGGGCTTCCCTGGGTAAGACGCAGCACCTCCCCATATCCCGTCCAACTT
>ADZZ01000098.1 GCA_000179315.1 delta proteobacterium NaphS2 | reverse complement strand
GTAAAATCGTGTACTGCTTAATGGGAAAGAGCCCATGAACAGGCCACGCGATGCCCGATCGAAAAGAAGACAGCCCGACACAACCCAAAGAAAAACCGCGGTTTCCCTTCTCGGAAGAGGATTGGGCAAATACCCCTGCAACTGTTCAACAATTTCTGCTTCATTTGGTTTCCTCACATATCACACTTGAAAAACGGATCGAAGAACTTGAAAAAAGGCTGAACAAGAATTCCAGTAATTCAAGCAAACCGCCTTCTTCAGACAATCCTTTTGAGGAAAGGCCGAAGAAGCAGAAAAAGAATAAATCCAAAAAGAAGAAACGAAGAAAGGGCTTTCGGCAAAAGATGCTTGAGCCCACCGAAGTGAACAATATCGTTCCTGAAGCGTGCATATGCGGAAACAGCCATTTTGATAACACGAACCCTTACTACACCCATCAAGTCATTGAACTGCCCGAGATCAAAATGGAGGTCACGCATTTCATCCTTCATAAGGGGGAATGCCCCTGCTGCGGAAAGATCAACAAAGCGGTGGTTCCGAATGAACATCGAACGGGTTTCGGTCCAAGGCTCTCTGCAATGATCGCCCAAATGGCCGGTAACATGGGGGACAGTCGCACAATCATTCAGGATTACTGTTCTTCGGTTCTGGGATTTCATATCAGTCTGGGAGCCATCCAGAAAGTCATTGACCGTGCATCCGAAGCCATCAAGCCCCATTATGAGAGCATCGGTAAGGAGGCAAGAGATGCCTCTGTCAACTATATTGACGAAACGTCTCACCGCTTGAAAGAAAAACTGCAATGGCTTTGGGTCATGGCCAACACAGCGGTCGCCTTTTTTATGATCCATCCGAATAGATCCAAAGAAGCCTTTGAGGCGCTCATTAAGGATTGGATGGGCATTCTGGTCAGTGACGGCTATGGCGTCTATCAAAAATGGGTGGGACAAAGGCAAACCTGCCTGGCTCATCTTATTCGAAAGGCCAGAGAGCTTTCCGAGAGCGTAAATCCTGATATAGCCAAATGCGGCAAGTGGGCAAAAGCCGAATTGCAGCGCCTTTGCCACATGGCGCATTCCCCGCCCACACAGGGTCAATGGAACGCTTTTTATGCGCGACTCATCCGGCTGATTTCCATCTATGAAGACCGCCAGGATGACGCGGGGAGGTTTGCCCGAGACTCCTCCGAGAGATCGATGCCTATGGACATTCCTCAT
>ADZZ01000099.1 GCA_000179315.1 delta proteobacterium NaphS2 | reverse complement strand
ATTGTTACCGAATCTCGGGTAAAACTGTCTCAGGTTTGGGAACAGGCCAGCTGGCTGGAGGTGATAAGGGTTTTTGACCTTGAGGTGGATCCTAAAAGGAGCCGCCGGGACGATGAAATATGGATCAAATCGCCCTTTACCCATGAAGAGAAGGCCTCAATGCATGTCAGTTTGTCGGAGAACATTTTCAAGGACTTCAGTAGCGGCAAAGGGGGTGGCATCATGCAGTTCTGCCGGGAGATGCTGCTCCAAAAAGGCCGGGAAATGACCATGTCCGAGGTGGCCCGGTGGATGGTTAAAGAAGGGATTGCGACGGCAAATCATCCGAAAAGTTTGGTCAAACAGAAAGAGAAAGCCGCAAACACAGGTACAAATCCAGCCATTAAAATCGATTTGCGTCGTTATTTGCGAACCGATCATCCTGAGTTATGCAGGCGGGGCATATCGGCCACCACCTGTCGATACCTGGGGTGTGGGTTTCTCCCCCGGCGGTCATGGGCGAAGACAGGTTCACCGCTTAACTCGCGGCTGGTGTTTCAGGTCCGTGGTGTAAGAGAAAATGGCCAGGGTCTTCAACCGGTGATTCTCACCCATACGGGACGAGCACTGAGTATGGAACAAGAAGAGCTCAATGGAAAATACTGGAGTTATCCGTTTAAGAAAGCCTGGGAGATCTACAACCAGGATAACATCCTGCTGGATGAAGCGGCACTGGGTCAAACAAATATGTTCGGCTTGATCCTGACAGAAGGATTTTTCGACGTAGCAAAGCTTGTGGAGGCCGGTTGCCGCAATGCCGTGGCGCTAATGGGAAATGCCATCTCCTTGGGGCAGATCGAGCGGTTGGTGTGGATCCGTTCCCGGGTTCGGTTTCCTCGCATCCTGTTGTTTTTGGACCGTGATCCGGCGGGGAAAACTGGGGCTTTGCAGTACGGGAAAGGCTCTTTCACCACGGTTTTCCCGTCACTGTATTTGACTGGGAACAGTTGGTGTCTTTCAATGGTGAGAAACCCAGCCCAT
>ADZZ01000100.1 GCA_000179315.1 delta proteobacterium NaphS2 | reverse complement strand
TGTTCCCGCCGGCGCTCCGAACGAGACCGCCGCCTTGAAATTCCGGTCGTCTGCCCCGAGCGATGCCCTTTTCTACAAATTCCCTGTGGAAATAGTGGAAATATATAACGTTGTTGACAATTTGTACGAACTCATGGCTGCCTTGGACTAAAGAAGATGGACTGCCCGATGGACAATCGTTGCGATTGGATCAGGCTGGTTTTCTTAAAAGTGCCTTTCGATATCCATGCTGTCATGTAGGATGCGAATAATCTCAATACACTTGTCACCTTGCCGGTAGAAAATGAGGTGTCTTCCAACGTGATATTTCCTGTAACCTGGCCTGATATAGTCGCAGATAGTTCCAACTCCGGGTTGATGAGCGATTGAATTAAAAGTGGAATCCAGCATGGCCAGATATTTATTCCGCTGATCACGCCCCCACTTATTCTCAGTAAACCGACCTATGGATTTCAGGTCCTCTAAAGCTTTGGCTGTGAGGCAAAATGGAGGCACTATTCGATGCTTTCTTTATCGAGATCTTCGGTTAGATTAGACAGGGAATAATCTACTAAACCGCTACGTTCGCCATCTTCCAGGGCATGTCGAAGCGCTGCCATTTTTATCTCTTTCTCCTCGAGGAGTCTCAGACCGGCACGAATCGCTTCGCTGGCTGATGAAAACCGTCCGAGTTCAATCTGTCGCGCAATAAATGCATCATAATGTTTGCCGATAGTGACGCTGGTGTTTTTTTGCATAATTTCCAACCCCCTTTTAAGAATCTTAATACCTATACTGAAGTTTCACAGAAAATGCCCCCGGCTTGATCAGCCGACCATGCGCAGCAACGCCTCCAGGAAAGATTTTCGGGGCAGTTTGTTGTCTTGGTTGCAAACGGCATGAAAATCATCGCTCAATGCGGACTTAGCGATGATATGTCTCAGGTCGGAAAAGGCGAAACTGTTGCGACCCTTGACCTTGTGCCTGCGTTCGGGAATGTTTTCGAGCCGTGAACCATAGATCCAAATGATTGTTGCGGCCATTATGGAAAAATTGATGTGATTGATCACTGCCTGTGCATTGCGGGTTTGGCTTTTGCTGCTTCCAATGTCTTGCTTGATCTCCTTGAAACCCGACTCGATTTTCCACCTGGCCCCATAATACTCGATAATTTGCTCAACCGACAGCTTCAAGTCCGTGGAGAAGATTGCGATCCACTGTGTTTTTCGAAAGACCCAGACAACCCGGACAGGGCACTTGAGTGTTTTGAGCATAACGATTTGGGAGTATGCGTTGACTTCACGGTATTTTCCGTACAGGAAGACGTGATAGGTTGAAGCGTACGCCATGAATGCCGCCGCCATTTCAGCGCACGAACCCAACCTGCTGCCATATTTTTTGGGTCTTCCCGGCTTTTTGGAAGAACCGATCTTGGGGATGGAGTACAGTACGGTATTGGAACGTAATCTTGAAAGCAAATGAACAAAATTTCCGAGTTTAGTGCGGAGGGGTTTGAACAGGCCGTTATTTCCGAACCAGCTGTCACAAACGATTATTATGTCAACGCCGGCAAAGTGTTGAGCTACCTGAATTACCATCTCGACAGCTTGTTGGAGTTTGGTTTGGAAAGAAACGACCTTTCCGGCAACCCTCATATTGTCCGATTTGGCATTTATGGCCTTTTGGGGCAAATAAAATCGCTGTGAAAGGGGGAGACAAGCCCATCGTCCTTTGATGACCTTTAACAGACCAATAAGAACCACATTCTGTGCCCATGGATATTTGGATTGATTGTCCTTTGCGGCATGATCGAAGATATGAGAACATCCGAAGATGTTGCGACCTGTCTTTGGATTGATGAAATCATCTAATGCGATCATAAGTCGCCCATCGGACAAGGGGTCAGGAATGAGGTGCCATAAGGCGGCCCATAGGTTATGCCATGGTATTTTGTTGGAAGCCATAAAGGTGTAGAATCGACGTTTGTTAATGTTGAGCCCAAACAAGGTATTGAGGCAACGCAACACGTTTGAAGAGATAGATGAAGTGAAAGGGATGATGAAAGCCAGGATGGCATAAGAGAACCAGTGTGCTCGTTCCCTGCCGAGATTGGTGGAAGAAAAAGCATTTTGTAGAGGCTTTAAGATATCGTTTAGAATAAAC
>ADZZ01000101.1 GCA_000179315.1 delta proteobacterium NaphS2 | reverse complement strand
CCATCTAAAGCCAATGGAAACATTCGATTTTGATGCAGCTCCCGGACTGGACGTCCGGCTCATGAAGGAGCTTGCCAATTGCGATTACGTGAAAAAAAGCCGCAATATAATTTTTGCTGGGAAAAGCGGCGCCGGGAAAACGCACCTATCCACAGCTTTGGGCATGGAGGCTTGCAAGCAGGGAATCAGGTCCCGTTTTGTCACCGGCTGCGGCCTAGCCAATGAACTTATTGAAGCCAGAGATGAAAAACAGTTAGGCCGAGCAGTCAAACGGTATGCCTCTTACGGACTGCTCATTATTGATGAACTGGGATACATTCCTTTTTCCAAGGAAGGGGCACAGCTGATTTTCCAAATATTGGCGGAACGTCACGAAAGAAAATCCGTCATCATAACCACCAATAAGGGATTTGGAGACTGGACGGAAATATTTGGTGATCCCAGTATGACGGCAGCGCTGCTGGATCGGGTAACGCATAAGGCCCACATCATCAATTGCGACTGGGACAGTTACCGTTTAAAGGAAACATTGAAAAGGAGCCCCAAATGAAAGAAATCACTATATACAATACGTTAAAGGGCAGGCTGGAAACAGTCAGTTTTGAGTTTACAGATGAAAACACCACCTGGTTTGATGACCTTGAGGATTACTATATTTACAGGATCGCAGATGCGTTCGGCGGACTCCTGGTCCAAGAAACCGGATATACTTATCCGATTCTAATTGGTGACGTATCGCGGTCTGAAATTGGGAAAAGTCAGGAGAAAGCACTGGAGTTGTTGAAGCAAATAACTTAACCCAACTCCGCGAATCGTTGCTGTAAACCATATAAATAGCTTAATTCAAAAATATTTGGCGACTTGAAGGAATGTTTGACTGATTTAAATGGGGGCCAGCCCCCAAACCCCCGGGATTTAACGCATTATGGACATAAGCATGTAATAAAAGACATGAGGAAAGGGCCGTACTATCGAGTACGGCCCCATGCCT
>ADZZ01000102.1 GCA_000179315.1 delta proteobacterium NaphS2 | reverse complement strand
GTCCTCATGTTCTTTGTAACGGTCCACGTTCCAAAGGGGATTCCCCTGGGCCGCCGTCTTCCATGCACTGACCGGATCGGTATAGAAATAGACGGCCCGCAAAAGAACGCTGTCAAAGGGCCAGTAGTGGAGGGCCACTTTGTGGCCTTTTCGGTTGGCGCCGTAAAAATCCTGGTCGTTCAGGCAACCCAGGACGGCATTTTGCTCGATGTAGGCGTATTTGTAATAGAGCGCATAATCCCCTTTTTTCCCCTCCTTGCCGATTTTGAAGGAAAAATTGTAGGCTTTGTTTTCGTCGCTGGGGACATCGTCCGCCGCGTTGTAAACATAGTCAAGATAAACGGTTACCGGATAGGCCCCCACTTGGAATCCGATCTCGGAATACCCCTCCCAGAGTTTATACCCGTATTCATAAACGACCTCCCCGGATGGATTCGTGATGAATGAATTTCCTCCCCCTGAATTATAGTCCCCGCCGTGCATCCATTTTGTGCCATTCAGGTTGGACCAGCTATAATAGCTCCCGGCAAGAATCCATTTGACCGGCCCGAGATTCCATGTGAATCCCCCTTGGTTAAGATAGAGCATTGCATCGGGTGTTCTGTTGTTTTCATTTAACACCATCTGGCCCAGGTAGATGAAGGGCTGGAAGGTTTTGGAGCCT
Organism: delta proteobacterium NaphS2; assembly: GCA_000179315.1. GTDB lineage: Bacteria > Desulfobacterota > DSM-4660 > Desulfatiglandales > Desulfatiglandaceae > NaphS2. Next base: position 4,975 of record ADZZ01000102.1, on the reverse strand, counting down.
TCATACCGGTAGAATTCGTACACCCCCTCGGGATTGACGTCCGTATCCCACATGATGTCTGTTTGATAGAAATTTTGCTTGAATTTACCGGCTCCCAGTCCCAATCCCTTTAACCAGTTCGGTTTGTATTCGGCATAGGCCCTGGCCAGATAGATTCCCTTGTCATTAAAGTCCTCTCCAAAAGTCGCGTTGGTGGTGGTCGCCTCCTGGTGCGTAGACATATTGGTGGTGACCATGAAATGGGTTTTGATCTCGTCCGTTATGGGCGCGTCAAGAAAAAGGCGGACCCTTATTCTGCCACGGTCCCGGTCTTCCTGCTTCCCCGGAGTTCCGTTTTGATTTAACATTTCCCGATCCCAGAGCCTTTCGTAGCGGAGTCTCAAATCCCCCGAGACCTTGATCTTGCGGACCCACTTGGGAACCCAATCCTTCCATGTTTTTTCCGCTTTTACGGTTTCCACCTTGACCGCTTTTTGGATTTCTTCCTTTTGAACCTGTTGGCCCTTTTCAATGGATTGCTTTTGATTTTGGAGTTCGTCCTTTAACCGCTTTATTTCTTCTTGTTGTTTCTGAATGATTTCGGTGAGATCATCCAGACGCTTCATTACATCTTCAGTGGTTGCCGGAAAAACCGGCTGACACCAGAAAATCAGGAACACGCCGAGCAATGCGAACCCGATTTGCATCACCTTCTTTTTCATATGCTTCTCCTTATGATAGGATCGCATTGAGGACATTCCATCTAAAAGAGGACCTCAAGCATCCGCTTTCTTTTTCTTGGGACCTTTTGGAAACACATCGAAAACCGATGAGGGGGACTCCACGACTTTCTGAATCTTGTCCTGAATGTCTTTTTTTACGGCGTCATCCCTTTTTCCCCAAGCCCCCTCTATTTTGGTGACCAGATCGTCAATTTCACAGGGTTTGGTGAGGTAGTCGTAGGCCCCCAATTTAATGGCCTCCAAGGCCGTATCGATGGCGCCATGACCGGTCAGGATAAGGGTTTCGGTAAAGAGCCCCAATTTTTTGATCTCCTTCAGGGTGGTAAGCCCGTCCATGCCCGGCATTTTCAAATCCAGGACCACCACCTCGAAGTCCTCTTTGTCCAGTGCCTGAATGGCTGCATCGCCGCTGTTCACGGCCGTAACCCGATATCCCCGGGCAGTGAGAAGTTTGCTCATATTGCGCGTGAACACCACTTCATCATCGACCAATAGAATTTTTGAACCTTTCATCTTGCTGTCCTCCTTTCATATGAAAACGCTTATCCGTCGTTTGTCGCTTCTCCCAGACTTTCCTGTAGAGCCGCAGGGGGTTCATAAGGAAAGAACATGCTGAACGACGTCCCTTTTCCCCTTTCACTTTCAACGGAAATTCCCCCCCCCAACCGCTTGACAATGCTGTAGCAGATGGAGAGACCCAGGCCGGTTCCTTTGCCCACCTCCTTGGTGGTGAAAAAGGGATCGAATATCTTGTCCATGATTTCCGGAGGGATCCCGGAACCGCTGTCGGCAAAGACAACATTGATTCCCTGTTTTTCATCATCCGACCGGGTTGTAATGCGGATGGTACCGTAAGGCATGCCGGCATGGGCGTCAATGGCATTGGTAATCATATTCAAAAACACCTGCTGGAGCTGAGAGGAATCGCTTGAAAGCGTCGGCAGGTCTTCTTGAAAATCGGAAATGAATTTAATGCCGCTTGTCCTGGCGTCCCTTTCCATCAAGTCGATGATTTCACCAATGAATGCATTGAGATCAACGGGTGCAATGCTTGATTGGGTCCGACGCGAAAATCTGAGGAGATTATGGGTGATCCGTTTGCAGCGCTGTATTTGCGTATCCACCTGGGATAAGGAATCCATAAGTTGGGTTTTGAATTCAGGATCCATATTGTCCACGTCTTCGGCAGCGTCCAGCAGAATTTGCCTTTCGGTCAAAATGATGGCAAGCGGATTGTTGATTTCATGTGCCACGCCCGCCGAGAGTTTTCCCAGGGACGCCAGTTTTCCGGTCTGCATCAGTTGCTGATTCAGGTGATCCGCTTCCGCGTCGCGCTTCCGGATCACATTGATCATGTGCCTTGCGGTAAAAAAGGAGACGATGAGAATGGTCAGTGCGCTCAAATGGATAAAGATCAGGGTGACCATGTTGGCATGGTTCACGGCATCAAATGCCTCGGCATAATCCTGTTTGACCACCAGAAGCCACCGGGGATCTTCAAGCCATGCCTCCGCCACCAACTGTTTGGGAAAACGCTGTCCGGGTCCGGGTTCCAATACACGGATTTCGATCCCTTGATGATAAGTCCCCACGGGGAACTCGGCTTTTTCCATGATTCTGCCGCCGAACCGGGGGCTGGTTTGAAATATGCCCGTCCGGTTCAGAAGATAAACTTCGCCGGTCTTTCCGATTGTTACGTTTTCCACCAGGGAACGAAAGACTTCCGTATTGATGGTGGCTCTCAAAATCCATTTTTTTTCCTTCTCAAAACGGGCTATGGCCATGATGAAATGGGGTACCTTTCGGTATCCTTCATACATGTCGCTGATATAAACGCCTTTTCCCATGACCTCCTTGAACCAGAATGCCTCTGAATAATTTTTGTCCATGAGCGCATAGGGGCCTACATAGGCCAGGTGGCGACCTTTTTCATTAATGAGCCCCAGATCCGTGATGGCGCCATGCTCCCGGTTGATGGCCTCGAAAATGGCCGCGAGATTTAATGTTTTGTTCAAGTAATTTTCGGTGTGCGTATCGGCAATCAATTGAAGAAGGGAGAGACGCTGCTTTAAGAATAGCTCAATGATTGTGCGATGATTTTCAATCCGGTCCTGAAAGGAATCCATCATCCGGGATTTTGCAAACTTGGCGTAGTGAATGTTGATGCCCCAGCCCATTATCAAGAGTGGCACAACCGAACAGATGAGGGTCAAGAAAATGAATTTGCGGTTCAGCCTGGCATAGTATCCGTGATTCCGTTCCCCTGGTTCATGGGGGGCCGAGTTCATCTCTTTTGCGTTCGCCATATGATCACCCTGTTTTAATCGTTGATACTTTAGATGGTTTATCAAACACGCCTAACATCACTTTTTAAATGTGTGCAATGCTTCGAGGATATTTCAAGATATATGCCAAGGACCAACACCCTGTTCGCAAGCGCTATCTGGATATTACTATTGGATATTACTATATTTTTTTATCCAGCTGTTGCGGGAGGTTCAAGGGATGTAAACAAAGAGAGGACACCGGGCGGAAACCATTTTTTTCACCTGGCGCCTGTCAGACGGGAAATCATGGCCTCTGCTTTCTACCCACGGCTTTTTTCCGTTCAATGGGCGGGACTTCGACCACCTGCAAGGGAATTTGTAAATAAATGAAAGACAGCAAGTGAGCACCGGAAGTCTCGGAAATCTTCAGATGAAAAATACAATTGTAATTATTTCAAATGATTACTTTGAACACTCCGTATCATTTCCGCCAAATAAGAATGGTACGATTTCTGCATATCCATGTGAAAAATTCAACTAATGCGATAGTTAAAAAAATATATATTATTTAAGATGTATTTATTTAAAAATAAACATAAGGAGGAAAGATATGGAATGGCAAATGTGGTTTACCATAGCGAGCGTGGTTTTGATGTTCGTGATGCTCGCAAAAACAAAAATCGGTCCGGAATGGATCTGTTTGGGAACATTGGTTTTACTCCTGGCGGTGGGTATTTTAGATCCCGGCCAGGCCGTGATCGGGATGGCCAATAAGGGAATGCTGACGGTGGCCATTCTTTTTATCGTGGCGGCGGCCATACAGGAAACGGGCGCCATCAAATTGATTACGCCCTTTTTGTCCGGCAAACCGAAAACCCTGGCCGGAGCACAATTGCGCACCATGGTGCCCACCACCGTGTTGAGCGCTTTTCTTAACAACACCCCGGTGGTGGCAATCTTTATTCCCGCCATTTCCGCCTGGGCCAAACGGATCAAGATACCCGTCAGCAAGCTGATGATTCCATTGAGTTACGCGGCCGTTCTGGGGGGAACCTGTACCCTCATCGGTACCAGCACCAACCTGGTGGTGAGCGGGATTTTTGAAAAGGAAACCGGGATAAAAATCGCGTTTTTCGAGATCGCCAAGGTGGGTTTTCCCAGCGTCATCGTCATGTATGGGGCCATTTTTTTGTTAAGCCGCTGGCTCCTTCCGGATCGCTCCTCCGCCATCGAACAGATGGGGGATCCCAAGGAATACACCATTGAAATGGAAGTGAGCCTGTCCAGCGGGTTGGTGGGGAAAACCCTGGGGCAGGCTGGATTCACCTCTGAAAACGACTACAATATTATTGAGATCATCCGTGAGGGAGAGGCATTGCCTACCATTGATCGGGAGACGGAAATAAAGGAAGGGGATCGCCTGATTTTTGTTGGCGGCAAGGACACCGTGTCGGAACTCCAAAAGACCAAGGGCTTGACGCCGGTGCTGGAGAGGATGTTCGAGATCGGCACGCCAAGGCCGGATCGCTGTCTGGTGGAAGTGGTGGTTTCCCCTTCCAACCGATTGCTCGGGCGCAGCATTGTGGGCGGCCATTTCCGCCAGGTCTACAACGCGGTTATCATCGCAATATCAAGGGCCGGCAAACAAATCAAGGGAACCATCGGAAACATTGTTTTGCAGCCGGGCGACACCCTGCTGCTGGAAACGCACCCGTCCTTCTACGAACGAAACCGGAATTCCCGGGAATTCTATTTGATCAGTCAGCTTGAAGAATCTTCTTCTCCCCGTCACAACAAGGCCATATTCGCGTCGCTGGTGCTGGTGGCCATGGTATGCATGGCGTCATTCGGGGGTTTGGGCATGTTCAAGGCGTCGATTTTTGCGGCCGCGGTCTTGTTGATCAGCCGATGTATCACTCCCTCGCAGCACTGCAAAGCATCGACTCCCAGGTTTTGCTGGTTATCATCGCCGCATTTGGCATCGGA
>ADZZ01000103.1 GCA_000179315.1 delta proteobacterium NaphS2 | reverse complement strand
CCTCTTCAAGGGGTATTTCTCTCCATCAATGGGTGTGCGTCATTTCTCTGGAATCGGAAACTTTCCGCTTCCGCCCATCTCCAGTATTTCAATACCCGAAATATCCCGGAAGAGGTGCAGGCTCCGTTCCATATCCGACACAAAAACCGCCACATGATGCATCTTCGTCACCATAATCCCTGCCTCATACGGAAAAAATGGATACCGTGCAGCTTTTGGTGTCTCCGTCCTTGTCACCACCCATGCACTGGGCCAAACCCGTTTTGGCATTTTGCACTTGCCGGGAACCGGCCTCATGACGCAGTTGGGTCACCACTTCCACGATCTGAGCCACGCCCGTGGCACCCACCGGATGCCCCCGGCTTAAAAGGCCTCCCGAAGGGTTCACCGGCACCCTTCCCCCCAGGGCCACCGATCCTTCGTCCACCAACCTGCCCCCTTCCCCCGGCGGACACAGACCCAGTGCTTCATAGTGCAGGATCTCCGATATGGTAAAGGCGTCATGGCATTCCACCAGATCCATATCCTCGGGTCCCATGCCCGCCTTTTCGTAGGCCGTGTGCGCACCCCGCCGATCCGTCTCCCAGTTGGCCAGATCCTGCGGGTTTTCATAATTGCCGGTAACCAGCACGGAGCTCTTCACATGGACGCTGTGTGAGAACCGGTGTGCCGCCTGAGGGGACGCAATCAGCAATGCCGCGGCGCCGTCCGCAATGGGACAGCACGATAGCCTTGTCAGCGGATCCACGATCATGGGAGCGGAAAGCACATCTTCCACGGTGATGGGGTCCCGAAACTGGGCCATGGGATTCAGTGCACCGTGTTGACGGTTCTTGACCGATACCTTGGCCAGCTGCTCCGCCGTGGTGCCGTATTCTTCCATGTGGCGCACGGCCCGAAGGGCAAAGCCGGCAGGGGCCACCATGCCCAGTTGTGTATCCAGTTGGCTTTCTCCGGAACTGATGAGCCCGAAGCCCGGCACACACATCTTTTCCGCGCCACACACCAGGGCAACGTCCGCCTGGCCTGCCGCCACCATGTTGCAGGCCAGAAAAAAGGCCGTGGAACCGGAGGTGCAGGCGTTTTCCACGTTCACCACGGGGATGCGGTTGATACCCACTTCCCAAAACACGTTCTGACCGATGGTAAAATCCCCGAAGAGTCGCGACGCAATACCGCACGAAAAAAAAGCCGCATCCACCCCGGACGGCAAAACACCCGCGTCCTTCAAAGCCAGACGGCAGGCCTGGGCCCCCATGCTTACCAGGGTTCGTTCTTCATGTTTTCCAAAGGGAATCATTCCCACACCGATAACCGATGCCAACATCATGTTTATCCTTCCTCATTCTCGTGAACCGGCTTGAAATAGGGCCTCAAGCGCGTATCTCCCCGGCCGTCATGACCCAGGGGGCCGACCCGAAGCACCACCTTTTGACCGATTTTCAGATGATCAACGGATTCCGGATCAAAGAGGCAGAAAACCCGAAGCCCTGAACCCGCCGACCCTTTTTCCAGGTCCACATATCCGACACTGTAGGGTTGCGGCAGTCCCAGCGGCGGCTTGGTTCTCACCACCGTTAAGCTGTGGATGATGCCGGCATTTCCGATTTCCTTGAGCTCGGGGGGTTCCAGGCATCGCGGACAGTAACGGGGTTTGGGGAAATAATGGGCATTGCAATGGCGGCAATACCCGCCCAGAAGCATGGGCGGGTGCTTCTCATCCCGCGGAATGGTGAAAATATCCGGCAGCATGGGTTTTATGTGATTCTCTGACATGGTCGTATGGTCCTCTGAGAAAAACCTACCGTTTCACTTTGTACCCAACCGCTTCCCGATCCCAGGTGTCGGAGGTAATGCCGTCGTCACGAAGCGCCGCCTTCCGCACTTTTTCGGTGGGTGTTTTGGGCAGTTGTTCCATGATTCTCACGTACCGGGGCACCATGAAATAGGCCATGCGCTCCTGGGCAAAATCGAGCAGGGCTTCGGGTGTAAGCGTCTCACCGGGTTTGAGCGTCACGCAAATCATGACTTCGTCTTCACTCATGTCGGACTTCACGCCGATGGCCGCGGATTCCAGTACGGTGGGATGGCTGCTGATCACTTTCTCCACTTCCTGGGAACTAATGTTTTCACCCCTTCGACGAAGGGCATCTTTTTTCCGGTCCACGAAATTAAAATACCCCTCTTCATCCATGACCAGATAATCGCCGGTGTTGAACCACAAATCCCGCCACGCTTCCACGGTCTTCTCGGGCATTTTGTAGTACTCCATGAGCATGGTAAAGGGCTCCCGGTTGCGGATCAGCAGTTCTCCGGGAACACCCGGACCCACTTCCATGCCGTAATCATCGACCAGTTTCACCTCGCACCCGTAGGCGGGCTTTCCGCAGGTGCCGATTTTTCTGGATTTCAAAGTGTTCAGCAGAGGAAGACCGATTTCGCTCATGCCGTACCCCTCCAGCAGGGTCACGCCCCACCGGCGCTCCACTTCTTCAAACAGATGGGGCGGGCACCCGCCGCCGAACATGATGCGTAAAGGATTGTCCGCATCATTGGGTTTGGCTTCCGCCTTGAGCAAAATGGGCAGAACCCCACCGATGTAGTTAAACTCCGTGCATCCGTATTTCTTGACCTCCGGCCAGAACCGGCTGGCGGAAAAGCGCTCCGCCAAGACCATCCTCGCCCCGCTCATGAGGGCCGGCATGGTGGAAAGCAGCTGCGCATTGCCGTGAAACAGGGGCAGCGTGTTGTAGAGGCAATCCTTTTCCGTGTATTCGGCGGTCTCCATGCACACCTTTCCCATAAAAAGCGCATAATTCTGGGGCATGAGGGACCCCTTGCTGGGTCCGGTGGTACCCGAAGTGAACATGATCACGAAGGGATCGGCCCAGGTGACCGTGGGTGCATCGAAAGCACCGTCGTTGTCCACCAGTTGGTCATAACCCATTACCGGCTTCTCCGATTCCGGCAGGGTTTCACCGGCTTCGGTTAAAACGATCAACCGCTCCAGTTTGGGCAAATCATTCAGCACCGGTGCCACACGATCCATAAAGCCGCTTTCCACGATCAGGGCGCGGGAGTCCGATTTGTCCACCATATAGGTGAGCAGTTCCCCGCGATGGGCCGTGTTCACGGGTACCTCCACGGCCCCCAGTTTGCTCAGCCCGAACCACACGAAGAGAAACTCCGGGCGGTTTCCCATGACAATGGCCACCTTGTCCCCCTTGCCCATGCCGACGGACTGAAGCCCGGCCGCCACCCGGTCCGATGCCCGGTCCAGATCCTCATAGGTAAACGCCTGCTCCTTAAAGTAGAAGAACTCACGAGATCCGCACGCCGCTACTTTCTGTTTCAGGACCCCGTGAATGGTCCTGTTTTGAACCTCCTCAATTGAAGACATTTCCACAACTCCTGTTTCTCATTTCATTTCACCATTGTGCAATTGATCACATTCCCGGCGGTCCCGGAGGGGGTCCTTCGCTGGGATGGGGATAGGCGCCGTAGAACTGAAGCGCCTCCTCGGGGGGCCTCAGGTCCCGCCATTGCGCTTCGAATTCATCAAAGGGCTTCCCCCTTTGAAGGCGTTCCCGGCGTGCCGCTTCCCGCGTTTCTTCCGTCTTTTCCGCATCCAGGCGGAGGGTGTTTTCGTCATAGACGATCTTATAGACGTTCCGTGCGGCCCAGTGGGACATCATGCCGTCTTTCAAGTCTCTTAAGATGTCGTTAGGGTCCCGTTCCAGCACGTCCCCGTATCCGGCGCCGCCCCCCACGGGCAGGTAAAAGGTATCCCCGTTTAAAAGCGGTTGAATGGCCATGGTGATATTGTGCAATTGCACCTGACCTTGTTCGGGGTTCCCCTCTTCGTAAAGCTGGTCCAGGCGGGTGGGCAGTTCGGGATTGCTTTCGGCCAGCAAGCCTTTGATATTGCTCTGTCCCACGGTCTCAATGAAGGCGGGCGCGACACCGTATCCGCCGAATATCCCTAGAGTCGCCGGAAACTTGGTGCCGTATCCGAATGCTCCCATGGCCACCCAGGGCACGTGGTGCATCATCATGCCGAAGCCGACCCCCGCCCCGCCCCTGAATCGGCCATGCCCGTAGGAATTAATACCGTAGTTCCGGAACAGATAGAGGAACGGCCGATCCGACTCGGTGGTTTCCACATCGGAGCAGTCGCTCATGGTGGCGAAATAGGCACCGGCCCCGCTCACCCCGTCCATGTCGGGCCGGGCACCGGCACCGGTGGCATTGATCTCGGGCGTAATATCGGCGATGGGTTCATTCCACTGATTCATGCCCCCGTAGACCGGGACCCCGAATCCGTTAAACCAGGCCGCCACGGCCCGTTTGGGCTCCAGATGATAGGTCATGCGGGCGCCGGCCAGAAAAACGCCGTGGGAAAAGCAGGTCTGGGTGAGCGGTGACATACTGGTGGGAACATCCCCCTGTGCATTGATAAAGACATTGTCCGGGAAATCCCATTCCACCGCCTCCAGCAATCCGTTATTGGCCGGAAGATCATGAAAGAACCATCCGCAGAAATAGACCATGGTAAGGCCGATGATCCCCTGGAAGAACGTGTTCATGGGAAGGTTCGGCATCATGGGCGACGTGTCATCAAATGAAAACCGAATCTTTTCGCCTGTTTTCTGCATGGTAATATCGATCTTGGTGAGACCGATCCGGGCGCCCACAATATCCATGAAGCGAGGCTGCCTGAATATTCCGTCATTCAGTTGGGAAACCTTTTTTCGGGCCGCCTGTCCGGTTACGGTCAGAACACGGCGAAGGGATCCTTTAAAGAATTCCAGACCTTTCTCTTCAATCAGCTCCAAAATGCGGCGCTGTGCGATGCGGCAGGCCGCGAGACGCGCCTTAATGTCCAGGATCATGGTCCTGGAATCCCGGGTCATGGCGCTGAACATGGTGAGCACGTCCTCTTTCAGGGCATAATTTTCCCCCACCTTCAGGGGCGGCACCAGAAGTCCCTCATCATATTTGCTCTGGGCCCGAACGCTCATGCCGCCAGGATCCGTTGCGCCCGATTCTCCCGTATGCACCACGGCTCCGGTAAAACAGACCAGTTCCCCTTTATAGAATACCGGAACGCAGAGCCCCATGTCGGCCCCGTGCACCCCGCCGTAAAAGGGATCGTTCCAGAAAAAGGAGTCCCCTTCCCGAACCCCTACGGACGGTTCATCCACCCAGTGTTTGACGATATATTTCACCGGGATCTGACCCAGCACAGCATGAAACCAGATGCCGGTGGCCACCACCGCCAGATCCCCCAACCCCGTGTAGACGCCAAAGGCCACATCCCCCCAGCGCATCCCGGAACTGGCGCCCAGCTTCATGGTGGTTTCCTTCCCTTCCTGGGCGATCATGTTGATTTTATGGGTAAAAATGTCATAATCCACATCATTGATGTCCGCCTGAGCAGCGGCTTCGTCGGAGGTCATGGGTTCCGGACTCAACCGTTTCACCACCTCCGTATCTTTTCCATAGACCATACCTTGCATGGGTCACCTCCCTGTTGGCAGTTAGCAGTTGGCATAAATACCAAAAGCAAAAGGCTAAACGCTAATAGCTCAAAATCGCATTTCCGAATCGATCCAGTGTAAACCGCCACTCCGGTTCAATCACGTAGGTGGTGTCTTTGGCCTCCACCAGGGCCGGGCCGTCGATGATGTTTCCCACCTGGAGTTTGTCAAAATCGTACACCGGCGTCTCCTTGAAGCCTTCTAGGGCGGCCCAGTAGGCCTCTCTGGACGGAAGCAAGGCTTCGCTGGGCGGCGCTTCCCCTTTCTCTTCAAATGACGGCAGTTCAGCGAGCGGCAGGGCCACCATGGCCGTCAAATGAAAACATTCCAGGTTGATGCCGCCCATGGGGAAGGTGGCTTCCGGCGAGTAGACTTCACCGTATTGTTGGGTAAAGGTATCGCAGATTTCCTTGAAATCGTCGGGGCCCTGGACGGCCAATCGGGGGGACACCACTTTCATGAGGTTGTACTGCATGCCGTAGCGCATATCCAGCTCCAGCTTGAATGTAATCTGATCCTCCCCATACCCTTCCAGTTGCAGATCCCGAACCGCCTTGTTCCTTAGGTCTTCCACCACCCCGTTGAAAGCATCCACATCCTCGGAATAGGACTGGGTGGCCCATTGAAAAATCTTCATGGTGCGGCTCATTTCCCACACCTGGCTGATATTCACCGTGGAGGCGCCGAAGGCGCCGAAAACGGGTGAGCAAGGGGAGACAATGACTTTCTGCACCTTCAGGTAGGGCGCAAACCCGCAGGCATGGGTGGCGCCGGCTCCGCCGCAGGCCATAAGGACGAATTCCCTGGGGTCATGCCCCTTGAGGGCCACTTCGTTAAAGACCTCCTGGCCCATACGGGCGTCCACCACCTGCCGGATGCGGACGGCCGCTTCCACAGGGTCGATGCCCAGGGGATCGGCGATTTTCTCTTTGATGGCCTCACGGCTCAAATCCGGATCCAGCAGCATGTCACCGCCCAGATAGTTCTCAGGATTCAAATATCCAAGCACCAGGTCCGCATCCGTCACCGTGGGCTCCCGCCCACCCTGATCATAGCAGGCCGGTCCCGGCATGGATCCCGCCGACTGGGGACCCACCTCCATGGCGTTGTCCATGATCTCATTGATCCACGCGATGGATCCACCGCCGGCGCCGATGGATTTCACCTCGATAGCCGGAATGTTGGTACGCCAACGATCGATGAGGGGAATGAAATCGTAGGTTTTGAGCTCACCGCCGGTGACGACCCCGATATCAAAGGAGGTTCCGCCCATATCCGTGAAGATGATCTTGTCATGCCCGTAGATCTTTCCGATACTGAGCGCCCCATGAAGGCCCGCCACGGGTCCCGCATTGTGGGTCAGCACGGCCCTTGTTCGGGACATTTTTTTCATGCCGCCGGTATTGTGGACCAGCACCAGGGGCCAACGGTATCCGCCGTCCCGCAGTTCGTTGCCCAGTTTGTTCAGTTTCTCCGCCATGACCCCATGGATGTAGGCATTCACGATGGTGGTGGTAAACCGGGTGTACTCGGCCGATTTGGGGGAGACGTCGCTGGAGAGAATCACCGGCATGCTGCCCAGATAATCCTCCGGGTACTCCTCCTCGATGATCTCCTTGATCATCCGCTCGTGAACCGGGTTGTTGAAGGACCACAGAAGGCCCACCACAAATCCCATGGCACCCCGGTCCACCAGGATCTGCAGTTTTTCACGGACCTCTTCCCGGGTGAGCGGGCAGATGACATTGCCGAAGGAATCGATCCGCTCCCGCACGCCCACCACCATATCCGGCTGGATCAGGGGCGCAGGCTTTTGAATGCGGGCCAGGTCCTTGTTTTCCAGCATGGATCCGCCGTCGGCCCAGCTTCGGCCGCGGCCCAGAAAAATGGCATCTTCAAAGCCGGCAGTGGTGATAAACCCCAGTTTGGGACCGGTTCGTTCAATGAGCGCGTTGGTCCCCACCGTGGTGCAGTAACGCACCACGTCACTTTGACCTAAAAATTCGGAAAGCCCCGTACCGAAAGATCGCGACAGTGTCTTCATCCCCTTCATGAACCCCACGGAGAGATCGTAGTGGGTGCTGGGGGTTTTGGTAATTTCCGTTTTGCCGTCATCTCCGCGGGCGTAAAAATCCGTAAATGTTCCGCCGATATCGACGCTGATTGAGATACCCATGACACATCTCCTTATTCAATGCGATTGTTCCAATTACCTGATCAATGAAAGTATTCCTGAACCATTTTGTGAAGCGTTTCCATATCCACATCACGGGTAGCGGGACCCAGACTGGTAAAAAAGATACCCCGGCCTCCGGTGGTTTCATAGAGCCTGCGCCCTTCCTGAACCAGTCGACCGGCCGTCTCCAGATCATCAAGGGGAAGACCGAGACCCACGCCCAGTGCGCCCACCCCCAAATCCCAAACCTTGGAAACCTCGGGCAGACGCCCGTCTTGGGAAGGACCCAGCACATAGAGATCCATTTTGAGGTTTCCAAACTGATCCACCTGTTCCGAATGGTAGTTTTGCACGTAAAGTCCGGTTTTCACGTCGTAATACCCGGTGATGTTTTTGAGGGTGTTGAAGATCTTTTTGTGGGGCAGTTTGATCTCCGCCGAAGCCAGGGACCGCCCTTCCATGAAAATCAACACATCCGGCTTTGTTTTACAGAAAGCCTCCGCCACCTGAACCATCAACTGTTTGATCTCCCCCAGATGCGCCGCGCCCTTTCCTCGCCCGAAGCACATATCCGCAAGGGTGAGCGGTCCCGTGAGGGCCGCTATGGAGGCCTGTTCATTCCGGGTCACCTCAAAAACCCGGGATGCCACCTCCAGGGCATGCTTCATGCGGCCGGTCTCTTCAGG
>ADZZ01000104.1 GCA_000179315.1 delta proteobacterium NaphS2 | reverse complement strand
CTTTGGCCACCTCCCGGGTGTCGTCCGTGGATCCCCCATCGGCCACAAATATTACACTGCGCATGGCCTTGTTGTGGGCCGCCAAACCGTGGCTTACCATCTGAATGACATGGGCAACGGTGGCCTCATTGTTGTAGCAGGGAATGCCCACCAAGATATCCGCTGACCGAATTTCTTCAATCCGCTTGGATGTGTAGGATCGCAGAGCCGTATTGTAATGCATTGTTGTCCCTCCGTTTATCACTTTTACCACAATATCCTTTTTCGCCAGTATACTGTTGGGGGTGACTCAAATAAACAACTTTGAGTTTACCCCCAGCAGTATTCGGGATATGTATGCAATATCCTCTTTGGAAATTGCCATTTGATTTTTTCTCATGATAGCATTACGCTTTGAGACATATGGAACTCGGACATTCCGATTTATTATAATAACATTCTCCACAAGAAATGCAAAGTGATGGGTTCTTTCAGTAAGGTTTCGAAGTTTTTTGTCCATTGAATTCGGTTTCAAACGCTTGGAGGCGCAACCTTTGGCTTCAATTGAAGTGGAAGGGGACTCATCAATACACGGAGGGGCGAAGAACGTATCGGCCGTTCCCGCATCATCTTTCGCGCCGGTCGGTCTTCAGGGGGCATTGCCGGCGGCTCTCCCGGTACCTTTCATGCTTGCATATGCGAATGCCGTCCAGTGGCTTCCGGCACCGTGGCGTTTGAGTGCGGCTTGTGCCGCCGCCGCATCGTGTGTTTTGTGCGCCATGATGCTGCCTCGCCATCCGCTTACGGGGAGAATTTTCGGTGGGTGCGCTGCGCTATTTAGCTTTTTTGCGGCAACGCCTTACCTTATTGTGAATCCTTTTGCTGCATTGGTGGGTCTGGTTTTTCTCATCAGTATCGCATTTTTGCTGTTTGATTTCAGTCCCCGTGCAGGGGTTGAAACAAGGACCCATGCGGACGATAATCTTCAGCGCGCACAATGGGCCGCGGTGACGGTCGTTGCCGCCATCTGCCTTTCCTGGGTGACCTCGAACAGTACCCCGTCTTTCGTAATTCGCTCCACCATAACGGCTTCCACTCTGGTAGCTCAGCTATTGTTCATTCATTGGGCATGGCACCGGGAAAGAGGGCCTTTCAGAGTCTTTATAATGAGCATGGGCTTTTTGTTCACGGGTTTGCTGGCGGTAACGTTTTTCGTGGGGTATACGCGGACACTGGCAATGCTCTTTGTTTTGTCATCATTGCTCCTGTTTTACCGTTCAGCATCCATGCGCCCGGCACGGGAGAATGGTTGGGACGTACTTTTCAGCCACCCGGCGCGCCTGTTGCTTTGTACCTTTTTCTTTCTTTGTTTTGCGGGGACATTGCTGCTGGCTCTTCCCATCGTCAGTTCGGAAGGAGGGATTGCCCCGGTGGATGCCGCATTTACCGCCGTGAGCGCCGTTTGCGTTACCGGTCTGATCGTTCTCGATACCCCTCACGCGTTTACATTTTTGGGCCAGGCCGTGATCCTGCTGCTGATTCAACTGGGTGGACTGGGTATTATGAGCATCGCCGCCGTTGCCATCCATGCCATGGGCCGGCGGTTGAGTCTGCGGCAGGAACGTCTTTTGACCGCCATGACGGACATCGACCACAAACACCTGTTGGACGTGTTGGTCCGGATTCTGAAATTCACGTTTGTTGCGGAAGGTATCGGCGCTTTGATTCTATCAGGGCTGTTTTATGGTTCGGGAGACGCGATCTTACCGGCCATGTGGCGCGGGGTGTTCACGGCGGTGTCCGCGTTCTGCAACGCCGGTTTCTCTCTTCAGAGCAACAGCTTGATACCCTACCGGAGCAATCCGCTTGTTCTGCACACTGTGGCCGCCCTCATCATTTTTGGCGGCATGGCGCCCGCGACCGGCCTGGTCGCGCCAAAATGGCTGATGGGGCGGAAGATACCCGTTGCCCCGCGTATTGCGTTAACCACGACTGCCGTTTTGCTGACGTCCGGAATGCTTTTTATCCTGGCCTTTGAATGGAACGGTGTCTTATCCGGTTTATCCATAATGGATAAGCTCCATAATGCGTGGTTTCAATCCGCCACCCTTCGTACGGCGGGATTCAATTCGGTGGATGTGGCGGGGATCATCAGTCCCACATTCATGGTGATGATTTGCTTCATGTTTATCGGCGGGAGTCCGGGAGGGACGGCCGGAGGCGTCAAAACCACAACCATCGGTATCCTGGCAATGACCTTCTGGGCCAACATCAACAACCGCAAGAATATCATATTTCAGAATCGAAGGTTGCCTTCCGCAACCATCCACCGCGCCGTAACCATTGTTATTTGTGTTGCTGTGGTCTGGTTCGCGGTGGACCTGATGCTGGACGTCACGCAGGAAATATCCGGCCGCGACATTATTTTCGAAGTTACCTCCGCCATCGGAACCGTGGGGCTTTCCACGGGCGCCACCCTCAAGCTTGATGAGATCGGAAAAGTAATCATCATGATAGCCATGTTCGCGGGGCGCATCGGGCCCATGACGCTCTTCATGCTTTTGAGCGAAGATGTGTCCGTACCGGAGTCCAACTGCCCGGATATGAAAATCAATTTGACCTGATATGTAAGGAGTGCATAAAAATGGCGCAACAGATATTGGTCATCGGGTTAGGTCATTTCGGCATGTCCCTGGCCCAGACGCTGTCGGAAAAAGGGGCTGAAGTGCTGGCGGTGGATTTCCGCAAAAGCCTGGTTGAGGAAGCATCCGCCTTTGCGGCGGAAGCGCTGGTGGCGGACGCCTCAGACGAAAAACAGCTGGCAGGCTTGGGCCCCGGCAAAAGAGATGCGGTGGTGTGTGCCATCGGCGATGATTCCAAGGAATCGTCCATTATCTGCACCGCCCTGCTCCGTCAGATGGGCGCCCCTTTTGTTGTCTCGCGGGCCAACGATAAAATGCACCAGCGTATCTTACAGCTGGTCGGCGCCCATCAGATCATCAACCCGGAACAGGAATTCGGCAGGCGTTTCGCCAACCGCCTGTTGTATCGCCATGTTATTGCTGAAACACCCATTGGAGATGACCTGCATCTCACGGAGATTCTCGTTCAGCCGTCAATGGTGGGAAAAAATCTGATTGCCCTGGCGCTTCCAAAACGGTTTGGCATTATAGTGGCGGCCATCCGTCGCGGTACCTCGAGCCGTCTGATCCAACCCTCCCCGGAAGAACCGTTGCAGGCGGAGGATCGCCTGGTAATCGTTTCCACGGAAGCCGCCATCCCCAGATTGATGGAGGGTGTATAACCATGAGAATCGCACAGTCCGTTCGCACGGGGGCATGGCTGTTGATCGGGTTTAACCTTCTGATGGCGCTTGGATCCATCTGGATTTTCATGCGTATGGCGCCGGCCATCGAAATAATCATTGAACGAAATGAGCGCTCTCTGGAGGCATGCGAAGGAATGCTGGCGGCACTGGCAATGATCAGCCGCAACGCCCAGGCCGATCGAATGCTGAAGGCGACTTTTGAAGATGCCCTGAAACGGGCCCGAAACAACATTACGGAAGAAGAAGAGCCGGCCGTCCTGGAAATCATCAAAAACGGTTATAACGATGCGTTTCTGGGAGACCGGACCGCGCAGCAAAAGACGGTGGCGGCCATCGTTCTTCTGGGAAAGATCAATCGAGAGGCAATGGTTGCCGAGGATCATCGCGCCAAACAGTTTGGAAACGCCGGGGCCTGGGGCATGGTGTTCATGTCCGCCGGTGTTTTTTTCGCCGGCATGCTCTTAAAACGAAGGATCTCAAAAAATCTGGTGACACCCCTGGAGGAGATCCACAAGGTGATATCCGCCCACCGAAACGGGGACAACATGCGCCGATGTACCGGGCCCCACCTTCCCGCGGATGTGCAGCAGGTTTACAGGGGTGTCAATGGGCTTCTGGACCAATATCAGTTTCAATCCGATTCCGGAAAAAAGGCTGGGAACCATTGAAGGGATTTACATCGAGCAAGAGCCTGCTGAAGAAACGAATGATCTTTGGTCCATGAGCGTGCATTCTAGGACGCTGGCTCTTTACTCTTCTGAACTTTCTTGAAAACGAAGGCAAGCTTTGACGGCTCAACATCCACCAGTTTCACCCGGTCATCGGAGAGCCGTATTTCGTTGCGGGTAATGGCAATGTCCATCTTCCCGGGCCGGGCCCTGGAGAGATCAACTTCTGCGACCACTTTTTCCCTATCCAGAATGCTGGCGTCTCTGCGCAGGCCCCGAAGGGTAACCTGAACATTGGCGTTGAGGGGTTCCAGAATCTCCATTTGAGGTGGCAGGCCTTTAATTCGCAGGGGAACCTTCAATTTCACTTCAAAATCCTGCTGTCCGGCCAGGATTAACCACAGAAAGCTGACGAGAAAAAGCGTTACCAGTTTGGTTCGCCAGCGGCTGAGCAGAAGATGGCCAATCCTCTCTTTCCAGGATTTCTCACCTGGACCTGAAGCGGTCAGGGCTTCCTGGATCAGTTGGTAAAATACCTGGGGGTTCTCCGCATGAATCATTTGGCCTTTACGGGCTAAGGAAACCTCCCCGCGTTCCTCGGAAACAACCACAACCCAGGCGTCACAGCGTTCGGACAGGCCTATGGCCGCTCGGTGGCGGGTTCCCCATTCCTTTGGAAGTCCCTCCGCCGGCGTGAGAGGAAGATAACAGGCCACTTCCGTGATCTCCCCCTGACGGATCAGAATGGCACCGTCATGAAGCGGGGATTCTTTCTGGAAAATGCTTTTCAAAACTTCCGGGGTCGGCGCGGCTTCCAGTCTCTGGCCCTCAGTCATATATTCCTGAACCCTTTCGGCCCGTTCAATAATGATGAGAGCGCCGGTTTTGGTG
>ADZZ01000105.1 GCA_000179315.1 delta proteobacterium NaphS2 | reverse complement strand
CCCTTCTGTTGTCTTTGCTGTTTTTAAGCGGCACGGATATGGGTGCGTGGGCCTATGAGCAGGAATTTGTAGTCAGATCTGAACCCATCCTCGCCGGTGGTGCCGGCAGGCTGGACTTGCGTTTCAGCATTCAGCACGCCAAAGTTACTTTCACGCTTTCCGATGATCCGGATTTTATTGCTAAAATCATTGTGCGATACGACGACGAAGCGCTCGCCCCGGTGTTGTCCGAAAATCTTCAGGACGGCACCTTTTCGGCAGCGTTTTCATCGGGCTCATCCGATGAACAGGACATGGCGGCGCCTCTGAACGATTGGGAAATTCAGATCGGGACCTATGATCTCGAAACCGATCTGACACTTGATTTTGAAGGCGTTCAAGCCAATATGGACCTGGGAGGTATGCCGCTAAGCAAGCTTGTTATGAACCTGAAAGGTGCGCAGGCAAAGCTGGATTTCAGCGAACCGACCCTTATCACCTTGCGCAATCTCATTATCGCCTGTGAGGGGACTTTTTTTCAAGGGGCCGGCATCGGAAATACCGGATTCGAAACATTTCAACTAAAAGCTGCGGGAAGCAGCCTCGATTTTGATTTTAACGGGAGCTACGCCGCCGGTGACTACAACGGGGATTTTAAACTGAACGGCAGCAGCGCCAGGCTCACCCTGCCGGCAACGGCGGGGGCCTTTGTGGTTCACCGTCCGGCAAACCGGCCTTTGGAACTGACCGGTGGCGGGTGGTCAAAAGAGGCGCCCACCCCTCCCGAAGGTTACAAAACAGACGATTATGACACCCTGGAATCCAGGATTAATTTGGTTTTGGAATCCACCGCCACAAGTATTCTTATCAAAAGGGAAGGGATGAAGTTACAGTACCAACTCTCTTATTGATGTCGCTGCTTCAGGTTCATGAGCCTCTTTTTGTGCCACGCCGGCCCCGGTTTAAGCAGCGTTTCCTTCTCTTCTTTGTTGAGCAACCGCATGGTGCGGACGGCCGGGGGAGACGGGATGGTTAGACGGGTGTCCATGGTCGGTGTCGGTTCTTCACTTAAAGACAACCCCGCCGCAATTCGGTTCTGATGGCAGGAAAGGCAGGCCCTTCCAAAAGGGGCGATGGTGTGCGGTACATAAGGCATAAAAGCCCATCCTTTACCGCTGCCGTCGCCTCTATGAGGCACCACGCTGTCCAGAAACACACGGCCCCCACGGTCTACCGCCGAAATGAAATATTGGTATCGCGGCCGTAGAACGGAAAAATGTCCTTTTTGATCCATCCCCAGGGGCATGGGTTCCCAACGCCTGAACCGCCAGCCCATGGACCAGATGCCCGGTCTTTTTTCCCCGGAGAGCCAATCCATTGAGACGGGATAACCCGCCACATCCTTTTCCGTCTGCATCTTTAACTCTTTTTCAAGCCTGGGATCACCCTGTGCCGCACGCTCAATCCACTTGTAGTCCTGGATAATCTCTTCCCGTATGACGCTCAAACCATAGTCCTGATAGGACCATTGTCCGTGGCAGGCGCTGCAGCGCACATTCCTGTGAGAATCAATTCCATGTGCGGCGGAGGTATCGGCAAAGAGGGGCAATGGGTGCTTCTCTCCGCTTTTTTTGGTAACAAAGAACAAACCGCCGCTCATTTTGCCGATGGATGAAATGGATGGATCGGGCAGGGGGCTCCCGAATCCCCCGTGGCAGTCCCGGCAGGACCGTTTGGGCACTTCCATTTGATAGCTGTAGGTACGCCCATCTCCCATGACGTCCTTCCTTGTGTGACAATCAATGCACCAAAGGCCTTTTTCGGCATGGACATCCTTGGAAAGGTGGTGAAAACCGAGACCGTGTGTCTTGGGTTTCGGTTTTCCCCGTACAAGGGGAGATCGAAAGACATCACTATAATCGTGCTCGAACAGTCCTTCATAGTCGGCGCCCACATGGTTCTGGTGATGACAGTGAAGGCACTGCCCATTGGGTATTCGGCGGGTGAAAACGTGTTTCATGGGGTATCCGGCTTTTGATTTTGAGATGGCCACATCCCTTCCCCGGTAACGGCCGTCATCATGGTAAGGCATATGGCATGAAGCGCATCCGGTGGCGCGATACAGCCCGGTCCCTCCCGGTCCCCGCGTATGGAGATGGCACCTCAGGCAGCGTCTTCTCAAGAAATCGTCCACGAAGTCGGCGGGCGTTTTTCCGGATTGGGAAGTCCCTGGTTCCGGAAGGGGGCTCAGAGGGCCGTCAATACCGTATATGGCCGGATCGGCGGTTTCCTGGGCACCCCACAGATAACGGGTCTGGTTGATGATGCCGGCCATGGACCAATGCAGGGAACCCGTTAGGGTCGAAACCTCCTTTTTATGGCAGGGAAGACAGAAATGTCGAAGGTTTTTGGGATCGGAAGGATTGCGCACGATAACCTGGTGACTGCTGAGGGATACATCCTTACGATGTTCCTCATGAAGATGACATCTACCACAGGCAAAGGGATGACTGGGGCTGATGGTCTTGATACCTTCATGACAGTCCATACAGTCACTGAAATTTTTTTCTCCCGGATCCGGCTTTGATGCGCATATGGAAATTAAAGGTGCCGCCAATAAGAGACCAAAAACTACAAAGGCCCTCCAAAAAAACTTCCGGAAATAGCGACAAAGCGGCATTAATTGAAACATGGCAGCCCCTTATCCTTCTCAAATCGTACCAGTGATTTCGAAAAATTTGCATAAATCGGGTCCTCATAGGTATTATGACATCCCAGACAGGCATCCACTGAAAGAATTCGGTTTATTTCCGTTTTGTTAAAGGGCCTGACACCGTTTGCCGCCCCCGTTTGCAGAGCTTCTCCTCCAAGGTTTACAAAACCGTCCAAAGGGAAGGGTAATCCATGGTCGGCTGCACGATGGGTCGGCCTGAAAACGCGTTTTGTCCCATGACGGTAGAGTATTCCTTCACCCATTCCCATGGATTTGGGATCCGTATGACAATCGATGCAGGATCGGGATTTTGCCTGAGTGGTGTGGGGATCGAATGCCGAAAGGTTGAGATTTGCAAAGGATTTTGGCTTGATGAATGATCCGGCATCCTCCGATGCGGAAAAAAACACCTGACAGGGTGACAGGGGATAGATGCGATCACCACCGCGAAGTCCCAGCGCCGGTTTGCCAAATCGCAGATACGTACGGGCTTCTTTCCATTTGCCAGGCGTCTTTTTACCGGTGATCCAGTCTTTCTGATGAGCCGATTTTTCATAGGTCAAATGACAACCATAGCATTGGGGAATCCAGGCGCTGTGGCAGCTCTGGCAGGAGAGGCGATCGTGGCCGTTCATATTATGGTAGGCGTTTCCCGGGCTGCCGATCTCCTGGATTTTCAACGCCCGGCCGTCGGTCTTTCGGTAAAAGACCGGTTTACCGTCAACTTGTTGAAGATTGTATAGAGGGGTTCCTTTGCGGGTGAACCCAATGGGTTTCTTCCCAGGTTGTGGAATCCTTCCGTTCAGAAAGGCCAGGCGGTCCGCCAGGGCCCAGGTTTCAGGGTCCGACCCGAACCGGGGTGCGTGGCACGCCTCGCAGCTGATGTCCACCTGATCCGCCATTTTGTCATAAGACCTGCCATCTCCCATTAATCCGGTGGCCGTATGGCAGTCAACGCAGACCATTTTTCCTTTTTTCAAGTGAACATCTTCTTCCAGATTCAAGTAAAAACGTCTCCCGGAAAGTCGTCTGCCGCTCAAGTCAGCCCCTTCGTAAGGGGTGCCATAGCCCGCTGATTCAAATATCCCGAAATATGACAAACCGATTCTGGCGGATCGATTGTGACATTTGACGCAATTTTCGGAAGGGATTCGGGTGGTCATTTTCGGATGCCGGATCAAAAGCCCCTGGGGGTTTTTCACCTTTTGCTCATCCACCACATGACAGTCACTGCATCCGCCGCCCCGTTTTCCAACCTCGCCCTGGCCGTTTTTTCTTTCTTTCCACAAATGGCACCCGCCGCACATTTTACGGTAAAGATCCAAAGGGGCATTCCGGGGGGCACTGGCGCCATACAAATCCGCCACACCCGATAATTGTGCCGAAAAAAGGGCCCTTTTTGGTTTTTTATGCCCCCATTCATCCTGAACAATCCTGAGGATGCCCCTGTTTGTGGCCATGAGGCTCTTCTTGACGCGGTCCGCCATATCTCCGTGGCAATCTGTCTTTCCACAGGTTCTTTCCACCACACGAAGGTCCCCAGGATTTACGACCATGGTTGCGTGGGCTCTTTTTTCATCCAGTGAATAAGCATTTCCCAGGTGACAAGCGCTGCACCCAAAAGCAGATGCCGGATGAGATCGGTCGGAATCCGACATCCCTTTGTGGCAATAAAGACAACCTTCCCCGGAAAACCCTTCAGGTCGCTGGATGCGGTTCTCCTTAAATACCAGGAGTCCCGCCAGAACGATCAGGAATAAGGTGAAAAAAAGTTGCTTCAATGGGAGTCCTGCTCCATGTTTGAGGACCTTTTCAAGGATAAACCGGACTTTTTTCCAGATTAAAACTGTAACCTAGAAACCCCTTTTCGTCCACGTTTGAATCCACTGATATGTATTTTTATTTTCCATGTGCTTGACAAATTGAAGAACGGCTTTGTATAGGTGTTAAATAATTGGTGTCGATTTTCAGATGTCCGGCCGCCAGTGAACTTTTTATTAGGAGGGTTCCTTGAGAAAAAGACATTTGTTTTTTTTCGTTTTATGGATCAGTCTGAGCGCCGTTTCGTTTTGCGTCCTCGCATGGGCAGAGACCTCAACCCATACCGTGGTCAAGGGAGATACCCTCGAGAGTATCTGTATTCAATACTACGGGAACCGGAACTTGTTGCCGGAACTCTGGAAAAAAAATCCGGCCGTCACCGATCCGACGAAACTGAAACCAGGTGAGGTGATCGTCCTTCTGGAAGATGTCCCCATCAAGCCGATTTCCACGGTAAGCGCCAGTGGTGTGCAATTCCTGCTCGGGGCGGAAGATGCCGCGTGGTCAACCAGAGGGGTCAGCGTCTCTGATTACTGCGATGTGGATGCAATGGGCTTTTTGTCCCCTGAACGCGTGAAACCCTGGGGCGTCATTGCTTCAGATGAAACGGAACGGATTTTTCTGGGACAATATGACAAGGTTTATGTGACCTTTGAAAAAGGCCGCAAGGTCAAGATCGGAGACATTTTTAGCGTCTACAGGGAATCGGATTGCTTGGGCAGTGTCGGATATGCGGTCCTGTATCTGGGAAGACTGGTCCTCACGGAAAAGGTCGGCCTGAATTCATTCAAAGCCGAAATTTCAGCCAGTTATCGGGTGATGCGGGTGGGGGACCCTGTCTTGCCGTATAAACCCATTCCAAGTTGTATACAGCCCTCAAACCCCGACTGGGAAAAATGCGGGGGTGTCGGCAAGTGTGTTGCTTCCATTGTGGCCTCAAGAGACCAGCAGGAATTGATCGGTCAATATTCGGTGGTTTACATTAATCGGGGGTATAAACAGGGCATTGAACGCGGAAATCTTTTTGCCATTGTGACACCCATGGAAACATCCGGAACAGGTGGGGATCAACTGCCAGATCTGGTGCTGGGTTATCTCATGATTCTAGATGCACGGCTGGAAACTTCAACGGCGGTCGTATTAAGCGCAAAAAAGGACTTCCCCAACGGCACCCCAATCAAAGCGGTTGACTTGAACCGGGTGCTTAAAAATGCGCTGGCGGCACAGGGCCACGATGACATCCAAGAAATTGACATTAGGAATGAACTGGTGCCCGTCTTGATAAAATTGAAAGATAGTATTGATATAAAGATGGATTTGCCTGAAAGCCTTTATTTGCTATCAAGCATGGTAAAGTGTTCGGTGAATTAAAGATGGCCGGTCCGTGATTGAAAAAATGCTTGACTAAGCTATTTTATCCTGTTTTATATTCCCACCATTCCAGCCCTGAAGTCGAGCCGTTGATACCCCATGACCCATTTCCTGGACCAAAGACAGGCATGGCTGGCCCTTTATATGATTCCCGGATTGGGCAATGTCGTCTTAAAGCGACTGTATGAGAGATTCCTTGATGTTGAGGCCATCTTTCAAGCGGACTTTTTCGACCTGATGGGGGTGGAAGGGCTACGGAAGGGAGTTGCCGGAAAAATTCTGGATGGTGGGTTGCCGGAAAGGGCTGAGAAGGAGATCTTGGCGGCTGAACGGGACGGTGCGACGGTTTTGACGTATCAGGACCCCGATTATCCGGTCCTGTTGCGTGAGCTTCACAATCCACCCATGGTTCTATTCATGAAGGGCCGGAAAATACCGCTGGAGCAGACCCTTGTGGGCTTGGTTGGCTCTCGGAATCCGACCCATTACGGTTTGAAAGCGGCTGAAAAGATTGCAATGGCCCTGGCCAAACGGGGCGCCGGCGTCGTCAGCGGGTTGGCAAGAGGCATTGATGCGTCCGCCCACAGGGGCTGCCTTCGAAGCGGCGGTTTCACCGTCGGCGTGCTGGGCACGGGCATTGATGTGGTTTATCCCGGATCAAACCAAAAATTGTTTGAAAAAATAATGGAAGCAGGCGCCATTGTATCCGAGTTTCCCATGGGGACAGCGCCCGAGCCTCGGAATTTTCCCATCCGAAATCGGGTCATCAGTGGCCTCAGCAGAGGGGTGGCTGTCATTGAAGCGGCCAGAAAGAGTGGATCGCTGATCACGGCGGCCCTTGCTCTGGAACAGAATCGTGAAATCTTTGCGGTTCCCGGAAGTATCGATTCACTTAAGAGCGCCGGTACCCACTGGCTGATCAAACAGGGTGCCAAGCTGATTGAAAATGCCGACGATATTCTGGATGAACTGTGGTTTTTGACCCATGAAACCGGGACAATAGATCGCAATCAAAAATCTTTGCCTTCGGGCCATATGGAGGGCGTTGAACTGAAATTGTACGAAATCATCGGAAATTACCCCATGCATATTGACCAAATCGCACGCACGGGAGATATGGATGCAGGGCAAGTGGCCATGGTTTTGCTGAAAATGGAATTGAACGGAACCGTTCGGCAACTCCCTGGAAAAATGTATGTACGTTGTTAACCCATTCAAACTGTCTTTCAAAAAAATGACTGGACGATAAAGCATGCCGAAAAACCTTCTGATCATTGAATCTCCGGCCAAGGCCAGAACCATCAAGAAATACCTGGGGCCCGATTTTAAAATCATGGCTTCCGTGGGTCACGTCAAAGATCTTCCGGTTAGTAAACTGGGTGTCGATATTGAAAACGATTTTGAACCGCATTACGTGACCATCAAGGGAAAAGGGAAAGTCCTTAAAGATCTCAAAGCCGCCGGTAAAGATGCCGATGCCATTTATCTGGCGCCGGATCCGGACCGTGAAGGGGAAGCCATTGCCTGGCATGTGGCCCAGGAACTGGGAGATGGGAAAAACGGTCAGAAAATCTATCGGGTCCTCTTTAACGAGTTAACCAAGAAAGCCATCCAGCAGGCGGTTGAATCGCCTAAGACCCTGGACCGCAACAAGTTTGAATCGCAGCAGGCCAGACGCATTCTGGATCGATTGGTTGGATATCAGATCTCTCCGCTCCTCTGGAAACGGGTTAAGCGCGGGTTGAGCGCCGGGCGTGTTCAATCGGTCGCCGTTAAGATGATCTGTGACAGGGAACGGGAAATTCAGACTTTTGATCCGCGGGAATACTGGTCCCTGACAGCGCACCTTGCGGGTGCCGAACCTCCTTCCTTTGAAGCAAAATTTTTTCAATACAAAGGTAAAAAGACAGATCTTAAAAATGAAAAACAGACCCTTGCCATTGTTTCCAAAATCGAGGGCCTTCCCTTTGAAGTTTCAAACATCACACAGAAACGGACCAGAAAAAATGCGCCACCACCCTTTACCACCAGTCTCTTGCAGCAGGAAGCCTTCAGGAGGCTGCGCTATTCGGCTAAAAAAACCATGTCCGTCGCGCAAAGCCTCTATGAGGGGGTTGATTTGGGCAAGCGAGGGCTTGTAGGGCTCATTACCTACATGAGGACCGATTCCTTCAGCCTCTCAACGGATGCTGTTGACCAGGCGCGCATTTACATAGAAAAGAAGTTTGGAAAAGATTTTTTGCCTGAAAAACCGAATCATTATAAGAGCCGCAAAGGCGCCCAGGAGGCTCACGAAGCCATCCGCGCCACCTCGGTTGACCTGACGCCTGAGAGCATATCCCGTTATCTGAACCGGGATCAACTGGCCCTTTATCAACTGATCTGGAAGCGGTTCTTGGCCTGCCAGATGAGCCCTGCCCAGCTGGACAAAACTCAGGTGGAAATAGAGGCGGGAAATGCCGGTTTTCGCGCCAACGGCTCCGTGATGGTTTTTGCGGGCTTTACCATCCTATACGGGGAGTCTAAAGCACCCTCCAATGGAAGTGAAAATCTTCAAAAAAATGCCGAAACCCAGCTCCCACCTTTACAAAAGGGAGATGTCCTGACACTCAACAAGCTCGATCCGGAACAACATTTTACCCAGCCGCCCCCCCGGTTTACGGAGGCCTCATTGGTCAAGGCGCTTGAAGAAAACGGTATCGGCCGCCCCTCCACCTACGCCGCTATTCTGGCCAATATCAGCGGTAGAGAGTATGTGTCGGTTGAAAAAAGGCGTTTTGTCCCCACTGAACTGGGCTTTCTGGTGACGGACCTTCTGGTCAAAAATTTTCCGGATGTGTTAAATACAACTTTTACGGCGCAGATGGAAAACAATCTGGATCAGATAGAGCGAGGCAAGGTGAAGTGGACCGATGTGCTGAAAGAATTTTATCGTTCATTTGAGAAAGATCTCAATAGAGCAGCCGAAGGGATGAAAGGTGAGGTGTTGACGGACATCAATTGCGAAAAATGCCAACGTCCCATGGCCATCAAATCCGGTCGAAACGGCATTTTCCTGGCATGTACCGGTTATCCCGACTGTCGGAATACCGCTAATTTTACCCGGGATGAAAAAGGGAAGATTGTCATTGAAGTCGCTGCCGAAGCGGGAGAGGAAAAGGGCACCTGTGAAAAATGCGGCAAGCCCATGGTCACCAGGAATGGGCGTTACGGACCTTTTGTGGCGTGCTCCGGATATCCGGAGTGCAAAAATATCTGGGCCCCGGAGCCGGTGAGTACCGGGGTTTCCTGCCCCGAAACCGGCTGCTCGGGAACCCTGGTGGAAAAGACCTCCAAAAAAGGGAAGAAATTCTATGCCTGCAATCAATATCCCGAATGCCGCTTCGCCACCTGGGATGAACCCTTGGATGGTTTATGCCCGGATTGTGGAACAAAGGTGTTAAGTATTAAACGGCCCAAAAAAGCCGACGAACCCATTGTCGTCTGCCGCAGGAAGGGGTGCGGATTCAAAATGCCTTATTCCGCTTATTCTAAGGCGTACCCACAAAAATCGGCACCGGCGTAATTCTGTTATCATCAATATCCTTTGCGCCTTCTGCGCATTTTTTTGGCTGCTTCTTTCCAGCCCTTTCGTTTTTTTCCTTTTGCTTTTCTTGACGGATCCGGATCTCTTTGAGGGTCCAGAATAAAGGAACCCGGCGTCGGGGCTGGCGTCGATGATTTGCGATCCGAACCGGTTTTTTGTTTTCTGGCCTTTTTTTCCGCTTTTTCCAGGAGGTCTTTGGGCGGCAGGGGCCCGGAAATGCAATGGGCCGGGATTTCCGGTGTCAGGAACAGGACTCCGAAGCTGAAGATTCGCATCCCTTTTTTTTCGGCAAGCATAGCGGGAATTTCCAGAAGCACCGGGTGTTGATCCCGCCGCCGGCCCATTCTCAGGGCCATTTCCCGATGGGGGGAAAGGGCGATATGGGAACCGGTTTCTGCCTTCAATCCCTTTTCCATGGCCACGGGATGGGCTCTTTTTCGAACAGACGTATACAATAATCCCGGCAAAGGATGGTCACTCTGGTCATCCATGACCCAATGCCTTTTTCGGGAACGAATCCGGTCACCTTCGGTTTCAAAAAGTGCGCGGTCTTCACCCATCAGCATTTCGTTGATGTGGGACTGCCTCACATGACGCCAGCCCTCTTCTTCATGAAGGGCTTTAAGCAATTCCTTGTACCGTACAAACCCTTCCTCACTGGGGATGAGCCCGAATTCGTCGGGCCGGTATGCCAGGACATAGGTCAGCATCCGGCTTGTTTCACTGACCTTTCTTTGCTGCTTATGCTTACCCAGATGCCGCTCCTACAGTTCTTGGATTTTGTCCAGCTGGCCGATGACATGATTACGAATTTCGCTGGGCGCAAAAAGCGCTGTCCTCATTTTGCCTTTGGATAGAAACGGTTTCAGAATTTCGACCATTGTGCCGCCGCAGGAACAGGCCTCTGTTTTTTTTCCTTTAGGGACCACCTCTGTGGCCATACAGGCCTCACACCGCATGACACTCTTTGATCCGGACCGTTTACCCTTTTTGGCCAACGGTTTGTTTTCCACTTCCACAATGTCCATGGAAAAATCGATGACAGGCGCGGCGGTGATGGCAGTGCCTACACCGAAGGCATCGACGCAGTCCCTCAGCTCCTGAACGCGGTATTCATCGAGGCCCCCACTGATAAAGAGCTTTACGTGTTTGTGCCCGCGAAGATCCAGTTCCCAGCGCACTTCTTCCAGAATTTTCCTGAAATTTCCACGTCTCGATTTGGGCGTGTCCAGACGCACGGCGTACAGGTCTTTACCCAGTGCTTCCGCCACGTTCAATGCCTCCATCTTTTCATCATTGAAGGTGTCAATGAGACTGACCCGTTTCACACGCGGATCTATGACGTCATGAAAGGCTTCGGTGGCTGCGACCGTGTCGCCCATGATCAGAATCAGGGCATGGGGCATGGTGCCCGAAGGTTCGATCCCGGCCAGTTGGGCGCCGAGACCCATGGCCACACCATCGCAGCCGCCGATATAGGCGTTTCGTTCCACCATGGGTGCAATGGCGGGATGCATGCGGCGGGCGCCAAAACTGGTGAGCGTCCGATTTCCGGCAGCCTTGCGGCAGCGGGCCGCCATGGTGGCGACGCCGGACGCCTGGCAGAGAAATCCCAACAGTGCGGTTTCGTACCGGCCGAAATCCAGATATTTGCCGCGTATTTCAAGGACCGGTTGAAAGGGCTGGATCAATGTTCCTTCCTGAATGATGCGAACGTCCACCGGCAGATCCTTGAGCAGGGCCACACATTCTTCAATTCCCGCAAGGACCGCCCAAGGGTAGTCCCGTGGAAAATCCTTGGCCAGAAATTCAGCGGTTACCGAGCGATCAATCCCCTTGGCCCTGAGGATTTCCTGGGTTCTTTCAAAGTAGACATCCGTTACGAGACCATCCCGTATTTGCTGAGAGTTGGCTGTATGAATCAAGATTGACCTCCTTATGTCAGGTGCTCACTTTTCCGTGAGGCCTCATCGTTACATGTTTGACGCTCCATGATACAGAGAATTGAATTTTTGGCAAGTAGAAGGTCTTAGAAAAATCTGGATTTTCGAAGATTTATGGCTTTTTGAAGCTAGCCCATCAAAATGGCCGCCAACATGAAGATGAAAACAACATGGATCATCACAATAATGCCTTTGTGCATATGGAAGCGCTCATTTATTTTCTGCAGCCGTCTGAGCCCTCCGCAAAGCCTTCTGAATCTATCCAGCGCAAGATAACGATGGTTGTCCGACCGGGCGTTTCCCTGAAATGCAAATGATGGATAAACGGCATAAAAGTGATCGTCCCTGAGGTCGCGCAACATGTCGTCAAAGGGTATTTTCCGCCAGGTTTTTGCCACCAAATGCTGCGCAAAGTCCGCGTTGGCCACATAAGCGTGGCATAAACTGCGGAATTTGACTTTCAGCACGGATCGATTTTCCGTTTTCCGACTTCCCTTTACCATGCATCCCAGAAATAATATTTTCCAGTGTGCATCCGTTTTCATGAATTTAACGGCGGATTCGAGCACGTGAGGCGCGAACCGCTCAAAGCAGATATCATCTTCAAAAATCATGATATTGCGGGCCCCGGAACGAAGGCCTTTTTTCATACAGAGGAGATGGGATTCAAAGATTCCCTGTTCGCAATCAACGGGATGTTTTTCGACGATAACAAATTCGACCAGGGGCAGAAGCCCGACGGCATGGAATTGGGATCGGGCTTCCATCCGCCGGTCCGGCCGCTCTTTCAAGCTGATACAGTAGATTCTATCAAAATAGGACCAGTTCACGGCGAATTCTCCTGTTTTGTGCAACCAGGGATCCTTACCATTGGCCGTCGAAAAGATAATCGGACAGATCGCGGATGGATCTGACACCCTGGGGCTTCAAGCCGGGTGCGCCATTTGATCCTTCCAGGTTGCTTTTGGGGAGGAGACAGGTGGTAAATCCCATTTTTTCGATCTCTTTCATCCGCATGTCCGGCTGGCTGACCCCCCTTATCTCACCGGCCAGGCCCACTTCACCAAAAACCACCAGGTTGCGATTCACGGGTTTTTCAAGAAAACTGCTCATGATGGCGGAGACAATTCCCAGGTCCGCCGCAGGTTCATCGATCTTCAGACCGCCGGCCACATTCACAAAAATGTCCTGATCCCCCAGTTCCATTCCCAGGCGTTTGGCAAGTACCGCCACCAGCAAGGATATGCGGTTTTGCTCAATACCTCTGGCGGTTCTTCTGGGCATGCCCAGGGGACTGTGGCTTACCAGGGCCTGAATTTCCACCAGCAGGGGCCGGGTTCCCTCCATGCAGCTGATGATGGCCGATCCGGGCACGTCCTCGGGCCGTTCCGCCAGGAAAATGCCCGATGGGTTTGAAACTTCAGCCAACCCACTGTTTTTCATTTCGAAGACACCGATTTCGTTGGTGGAACCGTAACGGTTTTTGACCGCCCGCAATATTCGAAATGCATGGCCACGGTCCCCTTCGAAATAGAGCACGGTGTCGACCAGGTGTTCCAAAACCTTGGGGCCGGCAATGGCGCCGTCTTTGGTCACATGTCCCACCAGAAATACGGGAATTCCGGAACTCTTGGCAAAGGCCATGAGCCTGGCAGCGGTTTCCCTCACCTGGCTGACGCTGCCGGGGGGTGAAGGGACATCCTGCGTATAAAATGTTTGAATGGAATCCACGGCCAGAAGGTGCGGTTTAAGTTCCTCTGCCTGGGTAAAAAAATCTTCAATACAGGTGCCGGTCAGAACATAGAGTTGTTTCGCACGAATGTTCAATCGGTCGGCCCGCATTTTGATCTGTTGCGCGGATTCTTCGCCGGAAAGGTAGAGGGATTTGAGCCCCCGGTGTGCAAATCCACCCAGCACTTGAAGAATCATGGTGGATTTGCCGATGCCGGGGTCTCCTCCAATCAGCACCAGAGAGCCGGGAACCAGCCCCCCGCCCAGTGTACGGTCAAACTCTGCAATACCGCTCTCCCACCTGGTTTCG
The DNA here is from genome assembly GCA_000179315.1 of delta proteobacterium NaphS2. Lineage (GTDB taxonomy): Bacteria > Desulfobacterota > DSM-4660 > Desulfatiglandales > Desulfatiglandaceae > NaphS2. Next base: position 18,335 of record ADZZ01000105.1, on the reverse strand, counting down.
GGGGAAAGTGAGATAGCATCGATACACTCCGGTCGGCTCATGGCGGTACGGCCGGCGTGCTCGCGGCGGCGCGCGCCATTCATTTCCAGGAGGCTTCCCCACTGATCGCACTCAGGGCATCGGCCCAACCATTTCAGGGCTTCATATCCACAATTTTGGCAAACGTAGTGAGTTTTCTCTTTTGCGGTCATAAGGATTCAGATGAAAAAAGGGCAAGGGGTTCGCCACAACGACCCGCTTGCCCCGTTTTCAGCGCGTGGAAAGCCTATTTGAATTTTTCAACGGTCTTGTGGTAGACGTCTTTGGTTTTATCCCAAAGGCCTTTGATCTCCTTACTGAAATCGCTGCTGCTTTCCGCCATCTTTTTCTCCAGTTCATCGATTTTCACGTTCAGCTTGGCAAGGGCGGCTTTTGTCTTTTCGTCTGCTTGCTTGGCGGCCATTTTCAAAAATACTTTGGCATCGGAAAGGTATTTCTTGGCAGTTTCATACCGACCTTTTGAATACTCCTTGGTGGCCTGCCACAAGCTTTCCTGGGCCAGCACCATGGGGCCGTAGGAGGATATGGAGATCACCTGAACGCCTTCTTCAGCTTGTTTCAGCATCTCATCGGCCTCTTTTTCCTTTCCTTCCGTCAGCAGTGCCAAAGCGCTCGCCACTTTCCGTTCCGTATATCGTAGCGGCAGGTCTATTTCCACATACACCAGTGATTCGCCGGCCGATTCCAGGGCCGCTGATCCCTTCTCTTTATCACCCGCTTTGAGCGCTTCTTTGGCTTCATCAAGGTGTGCTCTGGTTTTGTCGACGCTGACAAAACTCTGGATTTCATCCAGCGAAGCGTAGATGGGGACCAGGTCGGGAATAACTTCCTCGGAATCTTCGTAGGAGAGATGTTTTTTTGCCACCCAGATATGGTCTTTTATGCGGGTGGTGGGAAGGGAATCCCGAATCTTCTCCATTAAAGCCTGGCTCTTGCCCAACTCGGAACGCGCATCGGCGAAACTGTTCCCATGAATAAAGCCGCGGGCTTTGGCAATGTGCTTCAAGGCTTTCACGGCCAGATTGGCGATCCGTTCCTGCTGGGGGAATGAAATCGGTTTTCCGGGGGTTATGGAAACGTCCTCTTTGATGGTTTCATCGCTTCCCATGACAAGCTGGTTAAACCCAAGGCCCACCGTCATAAACGTAAATAAGAAAACAATCAAAAGACTTTTTTTCATGACAATACCTCCAATCGCAATTTTTTATTAATCAAACAGCTTCCCCAAAACTTCCCAAAAAAACCATTCAACGGCTTTGATCGATGCCGGACAATTAGCTGTACCAGGAGAGGGTTTTGAGCCGGTTGATATCTCCTTCGGTTCGCGTTACCCTGCCGTTTTTAAAAAATACAAAATAGACAAATTTTTCCACGGGCTGGTAATCCCCTACCATAATGGCATAGCCCCATTTCTCGGTATCGCCCTGCCTTGTAATTTTGTCCGGAAGGCCGATGGCTGCGCTGACCATATCACCTGTCATATCCGGTTCCACCTGCCGTTTGGCCACCTTTTGAACGACTTCATCACTCCAGTCGCGATGTTGAACGCGAATTTTGCTTTCCCGGTACTGGGTCTCCGCACAGCCGGTCAGAAATAGAATGCCCAGGGAAACACTTATCAAAATCCTTTTTATCATCGTTTCAGCCTTTCTGTTGGCTTTTTGAAATGCCATTTTCGTATTGCCCCTTCCCTCAAATGGCATTGGACGGACAGAGCGAAAACACGGCACATGCCGTATGATCCGGTTTTCTGGCATTACAGACGGCACGTCCGTGGTAGATTAAAATGTCTGAAAACCGGCGCCATCGTTCTTTGGGCAAAAGCTTTTGAAGATCCATTTCAATTTTGTCGGGATGATTGTTTTCCGTGAGGCTCAGTCGAACAGCCAGCCTTTTCACATGGGTATCCACCACAACTCCCGGCACGTCAAAGGCGGCGCCCAGTACACAGTTGGCGGTTTTTCTCCCCACGCCGGGCAATTTGATCAGCTCCTCCATGGTGGCGGGGACTTCCCCGCCAAATTTTTCCACCAGCCCCTGACAGCAGCCCTTGATGGATTTGGTTTTGTTCCTGAAAAAGCCGGTGGGCCGGATATCCATTTCCAACTCGCTGATGGGCGCGGATAAAAAATCCGCGGGCGAGCGATATTTTTGAAACAGGGTTTTGGTAACCGAATTTACCTGTTTGTCGGTACATTGGGCCGAAAGGATGGTGCTGATGAGTAACTGGAAGGGGGTCTTGTATTTAAGGGCGGTTTTTTCTCTGGTATAGAGCGGATCCAGAATCTTGAAAATCTCTTTTACCCTGGCGGTTTTCTGTTTTTTACTCTCCACAGCCTTCTTTCTCCATGGGGTTGCGTGGGAACCATCCGCAAGGACTCTCTGCTTCGCAGATACTACGAATATGATGCAGTTGTCAATTGCAAATGGATTCGCGTTTTGTGCTTTTCAGGTCGTTGATAGACGGATTTTTTTTGCAAAAAATATTCTTCTCAGATCCCCAGTGAGCTCTACACGATAATAATTTTCGCTTTGTTTGCATCCAATACCCACTCATGGTAAGCTAATGAGAATTTGATGAAAAAGCATGGTGACGGTCTTTGGTCCAAGATATTCTGACATCCAAACCGAAAACCTAAGTTTCGATTCAAGCTTTCAAATACCGTTTGTATCCTGAAAAAAATAAATAATTCAGGATGATGCAAGGATGTGTAAATGTAAATCGATATATCACAAATCATCTGATTGTTTGAATTCTCTCAATGTACCTGTACTGCGGGCAAACCTGACAGATGGTATCAGTCTCAACGTTCGCTCAAGCCTTCCGATTTTTATAGTATCACAGCTTTTTTGAGCTTTTTTTTAAAGTACTTAATTTTTTATGATGAGTCAGTTTCAAAATTATGATGCTCTTTGAAAATTTGGGAAAAGGCGTAAATAACTGCCGGTAATGAGCGTATGCCCAAAAATGCCTTGTTTTTGGGCGAACCTGTCCACAAGTGTGCAGCCAGAATAGAAAATTTCAGCTTTGATCTCCTGCTTTTTCTATGTATGCCAGTAGGCGACAGACAGACCAATTGCAAGAATTTTGAAAAAGATCTTCTGCTCCATAGTGTCACTGGAAGAACCCCAGGAATCGCTCTAAGGCGAAGAGCCTCCTCTTATAGCCAGTCGGCCAAAAAGCTTTCTTGTACTGTTTCGTGACTCTAGAGGGCATGAGGATGCTCTCCACGAGTCCCGGAGGGCGAGCTATATGCCTTCTCACGTATACGTCGCCAAAACCCTCCGCGTGTTCCAGGTCACCAAGTCTCTCCGCCTCCAGATATGATGGATGGCGAAGGACCCTGTGAATGGAATGAACTGCCAAGTCCTTTGATATTCGCAAGAAAGGGTAACGGTTCCACACTACTAGGCAATCTCGAATGAAATCGAGTGCGCCCCTCTGAAGGGCTTCCGCTTTTTCGCTTTTCCTCTTCTCGAAATCGTTTTCTTCGAGCACAGGGACGATACGGTCGTTCGCCATTGTGAAACTGATGACGCTTCCATGAGGGGCGGTATGGATGAACTCAAATATCTCGACGCAGAGCTTTATGACATTATGATAACAGTCAGGTTTCCCAAAATGACACAGATACGCGACCATTTTATGGCCTTCATTGTGGATTTCCTCAGCCTTGGAAAAAGTTCCAAGATAGAGCCCCGTGCAGTCTACGTCTTTGCCCAATATTTTGCAGAGATTTCCAAGGGAGCGCTGCAGGGATCCGTGCCATCCAATATCAATGATCCCGAGCCGTTGTCCTGCGAAGAAATCAATTCTTTGCAGATACTCGATTACAAACTCCCGCTCCGTAGCGGATCGCTCCATAATGTCTTTCTCGATGTTGCGATAGAGTTGCCTCAGCATACCGTAATCCTGACCGCTTACGACAAGGTGGTTCTCACCGGGAAAGCCCACTCCCCGAATTTCTTCTCTAAGTGAGTCAGAGTCGAAGCCGAGTCGTTGTAGGAATTGACCAACTTGGAGGGTGCTGGTTCCGCTCACGAGGAAGTCTATTGTCTTTTCGTCGAGATCCACAATGGCAGGAATATTGAGCGCCCTCCTTGAAGCATACATATAGCATGACGGAGGGGAATCAGGGATGGATGAAGCTATCAGGTCATAGACCTTCTTCATTATGTATCCGTCTCGAGAGAGGAAATAGAGTCTTTCGAGACTGTTTTCCTTTGCCTGATCAAGGAGCCAGAAACCGAATCCGAGGAAAAGGACGCCAACATATCGATACCCGAAATCGTACCAGAATTCTTCAGGCACAATTTCTCGAAGCGTTCGGTCTGCGAAAAAATGGTTAATTAGTGTGCCTGCATAGATAGATCGAGTCACCGGAGCCGATTCACTACTAAGGGCCGGTGCGAGGTCTTGGCGGAACTTTTTTGATCGAGAGGCGGCATCGAGGCATTTTTCGTAGTGATAGGACCTGAGACCGTACCCTCTAGCCACTTTGACGTCGGAATCCAGATTGTCGCCGATGTGGACGATTTCTCCAGGGTCGCAAGACAGATCTTTCAGAACGATCTCGTAAAGACCTCCTGCGGCCTTTGAAACGCCGAAAGAAGAGGACAAGTACATCCGATAATAATCCCGGTATCCTGTCTTCCAGATTAACTCCTCTATCACTTCTCGAGGCAGGTAAATGTCTGAGGTAAAAATGCATTTCTTGTCCATCTTTTGGGCCTGTCGGAAGACAGAATAGATGAATTCGTTGCGCACACAGACGGTCTGTTCGACCTCGATTTCAATTTGCTGCAGTTCTCGCGCGAGTCCCGAGATAATGGGCCACTCCTCTGCCATGCACTGATAAATCTCGTCGAGCGTGGTTTCCGAATGCTGTCTCACACTCCAGGCTCTCACCCTGGCCCGCTTTTCGCTGTCGATCCTGACTTGGTGATAATCAAGAGGGAGATTCCCTTTCCTTTGGGCGAAGACTTCGGCAACAAGATGAAATACATCGGTTGGTCTTTGAACTTTCCGCAAGACTGCTGTATCGAAGATATCGAATGATAGATATGTAGCTTGGCCGATGAGAGAAACGAGTGATGTGGACATAAAAATACCTGAATCCGTGATCGATTAATTACATTTTTTTTACTTAAAAGAACAGACCCAAAGATCGTTACGCAAATCGAAACGAGGATCAGGTGCGCCCGGAATCTGCCTAAATCGATAATGAATTTTCAAAGAACGTAAAAAAACTGCGGCATTTCCGTCCCTACCATCAACGCACCAGAGGTTTGTGCGCTGGATTTCTTCCTGATTTCCGACCTTCAAAACACGCCCCGTTTCCTCTCTCCTTCCAAACCCGTTCAAAGGGCTTTTCCAGGACGCATTTTTTGCAAGGCAGTTCCGGTTAATCGCAAAATCCTCTAGTAAACACATAATTCAATATCTTTTGCCGTTCTTCGCATGTCCCCCGCGAATAGTCTCTATTGGCGATTGAGCATCATACGATCAACGCGACCCTAGGCACCTCCGGAGGAACTTGCTAAGTAGAAGCCGTCTTCGTGTTCCAGCCGGGAAAAGCGTCTGGATCGGTCTGTTTAATGCAATGTAAGTGTCCAATTGGGTACTCAGATAGCGAATGGTCCCTTCTCGCAAGGAGAGCATCTGTTCAGCTTTCTGGGCTTGTTGCCACCAAATATCCGTCTGCTTCTTCTGCCAGGTCAGTGCATTCTCTGTTTCCTGGCACCGGGACCACCACAGGTCGGTCTGTTCCTTCTGCCAGGTCAGTACATTCTCTGTTTCCTGGCACCGGGACCACCACAGGTCGGTCTGTTCCTTCTGCCAGGTCAGTGCATTCTCTGTTTCCTGGCACCGGGACCACCACAGGTCGGTCTGTTCCTTCTGCCAGGTCAGTGCATTCTCTGTTTCCTGGCACCGGGACCACCACAGGTCGGTCTGTTCCTTCTGCCACTGTTCCTTTCTTGTCAGCTCTTCGGTCCTATCCTGACAGGCAATGGTCTCGTCCTTCTGCCTGGCCAACGCCTCCGCCGTCTCTTGGGTCTTTCTCCACCAAGAAGTAGTTTCCCCTCTCTGCCATTCAAGGGATTCCTTAAGTAGAGAGGCATCCCGCGTCTCTTCGATATATGCCAGGCACGCCTTACGAAAAGGGTTATTTGGATTTTCCACCAACTCACTAAAGGAGGCGGAACGACCGGCATACTTCAACCAGAAAAGCAGAAGCACCATGATTACGCGGTCGGTATTATAGGTATTCAGGGAATTAAACGCCTTCATCATCAGAGTGGCGCCGAGATCTCCGTCTGGGAAAAGACTCTCCAAATCATAGTCGGCCAAGAACTGAGCCAGGACCAATGCGGTTTCGAAATTCGACGCAGCAAAATCCTCTGTTAGGGTGTTCGCCTCGTGGAAACGGTATCTCAGAAGCGGCTCTTCAATGAGCGCGATCTTATATCTGTAACATAGCCTGAGAAAGAACTCGTAGTCGTGTACATATCTCAGGGGTAAAAACAATCCTATCTCATCAAAGATTTCCTTCTTACAAATCAAATTTGACGTAGAATGCAAGAAATTGCCCGCAAGGAGATTAAGGGTGTCTTGGTTCTGTTGCTCAAAGGAGCTGGCGGAATCGTGGCCCAGCCAGTTCCCTCTCGCTCCGTCCTTAATGCGCAGCTGTTGGCCTTGACGATCAATAAGTTCGACGTAGCTAAAGACCGCAGTGACATCGCAGTCCCTATTGAATTTCTGAATTGCCTTCTCCAGTCTTTGTTCATGATAAGCGTCATCTGAATTGAGTATGGCTATGTATGATCCGTTTGCCAGTTCAATTCCTCTATTAATCGCCGCATAAGCTCCCTTATTATCCTGATATATATATTCCAGTCTTGAGTCTCTGATATCTTTTACAATCTCAGCGGATTTATCCGTCGAGCCATCATCGACGATCAATAACTCAAAATCGCCAAACGTTTGTCGCAATACAGACTGAATTGCCTCGGCAATATAGAGCTCGTGATTGTAAAGAGGGATGATGACGCTTACTGCCGGTCCGGTTGAGTTCTGAGTAGTTGTATCTCTAGGAATCATCGAAGTTATACAGGGTCGCGAACGTCGCTCTGGTGTCATGTCAGGTGGACAATTCCATTGATGGAGAGTTCACGATGGGGCCGTCGTCCCGGTGCGGGGATCTGGCGCGCTTCCAAAGGTGGTAGTGTCGCGGCCTCCATCTCCCGAACAAGCCAGACCAAGATGGTCTGGAACCCGGTTTTGAATCGGTGCCAATCGCACCTGAGAGTCTTTACGAAACCTACGTCAAATGTCGCATATGTCATTTCTTCTCCTATTTGTCTCGGTGACTGAAGGGCTTCTCGTCCAAAACTGGGCCGCAGTGCCTAGCCATTAGTTGCATAACTTGGGATGTAAAGCTCTGTCGCCGCGTGTTTCAGTCCATCGCGTATCGAGTTCACCCAGCTTCACTGAGAGACCAGGGACCCAGGCGTCAGACGCCAGTATAGCCCCGATGGGTCGCTCTCGATGTGATTGAATCCGAGGTGAAATCCTAGGGCCAGACTGCCAAACTGTGCCCCAGAAATGTTGATGCCGAGGCCGTCTTCTATCGCCAAACAACACGCCTCGCCTGCCGCTGTCTTAAGAGAAGCAAGGTCCAGTTTCCAATAAAGGCCCGTCGGGTCATCTGCGTTGGCTGCAAGATCGAGTTTAAAGCCTAAAGGAGTCCCGGAGTAGTCAGCACAAGGAAAAGTCAAGCCCAGGTAGCGGTCAATATATACGCAACCGGCCAACGGTTCGGAGACGATGCTCGTGGAGTTTCGGTTGTTGCGGACGTCGTTTCCCGCAAAAGCATTACCGGAGGCGCCGTTGAGTTCCCAAATGCCCCTTCCCCAATCTGTGTGTTCCGTGTTGAATCCGTTGTACATGACTCGATTGTTGATGACCGTGTGGCCGGTGGAACCGTCTAGAACGATCCCATCGTTGTCGTTGCCCAATTGAGCTCCGGTCTTCGTGGTCCCAACAAAATTCCCAATAATTGCGTTGTCGAGTGTATTCGCCAGATAGATGCCCCATCCGTTTCCACCAACAACGTTGTCTTCGATCTGATTGCCATGGGAGTCTGGCGTGCCGATCTGGATGCCCACATCCTGGTTGCCGATCGGCTCCGTCCCATTAGAGTTGCAACCCACGAAGTTTCCTTTAATGAGGTTGTCGATTGCACTCCTGAAAGAGCCATCACCTCCTAACTGGATCCCGGCGTAAGGATTTCCGCTACAAATGTTCGCTCCGTAGGTTCCGCCTATTACGTTGTCGTGGGCGCCCGCCGAGATAATAATACCTAGTTCCCCGTTTGGGAGGAGGCTGTTACCGGTTACGTCTACCCCGCATTTGTTGCCGTAGACGATGCTTTGTTCAACCGTTTCATGTAGCAGTTCGATCCCCACGGAAAAGTTCCCTGAACTAACGTTGTTGGCAATTATAGTCCTCACGGCGAGGGCCGTAAGATAGATTCCATCGGAGTTGTTGCCAAAAAACACCCACCTGTCCGGAGTTCCGAAAGGGTGGGCATTGGGATCAGGTCGGAAAGTGTTCGCGCCCGCCGTGTTGGTGAGGATAGTGCTGCCGTCCGGTGTGGTGCCGATGTAATTATTTCGGATTAGGTTGCTTTGACACTCTGGTCCCAATGGCTTGGTAGGATCGTAGCCGATAGAAATTCCGTTATGCACACCGGAAATTACATTTTTTTCGATGATGTTATAGCTCGATTGGATGCCGAGGCCCACAGCCGCAACGAATTTGCCATAAGGCTCCCAACTTGGGAGATTCGCTTCGAAGTTGCGCCACCACTGATTGCGCGCCGTGTCCCAGTAAAATCCTATCTGGTTGTCAACAATATGGGTTCTGTCGGCGCCGGGCTGAGTGGCTATAGCGTTCCACGCGAAGTTGTAAATCCTGAATCCGGCTATCGCTGAGTCGACTCCATCTTGCATAATGAAGGCCGAGTCATTGCCATTGGCATCAATCCAGATTAGTGGTTCACCGACATACCCCGGCTGGGTTCGGGCGTCGATATTAGTTGTCTGTTCGATCCATAGGAAATTCTCCAACTGAATGACGTGGGGGCCACTTCCCGGAATGCTGAATCGGATGACCGAGTCATTATTCTGGCGGCCTGCTAGAAATGTCTCGGCGACCACCCAGGGGAGAGATCCGTTTACCGCGGCGCTGCCGGAAGTGTTGGTGACGGTGAAGGTCTTCGTTTTGGCCCACGCGGACGTCAGACCAAAGAGGCAAAAGACCGTCACTGCCAGAAAGACCCTTGGGCGGCTAATGACTTGGTTGTGGGGGGCAGAGAAATTCGCGCTCATGGCGACCTCCTACGTAGGACTGATTTTTCTCGGGTTTTGTGCCTCTTTTCAATCACAAGACTGAAAGATCCCGCCTCAAGAATAGTTTCCATAAAGAGTGGCGGCATGGAAACTGGCGAAGCTTATATCATGCCGTGATAAGCAAGGGAAAGGCCCTTTCCCCTCGGAGCAGACCTGGTGCACGGCTAAATGAGAATCGCGGGCTTGTCGTATTGCAAGCATTCGTCAGCATCCTTCACCAAGAATCTTCCTTTTTAGCCTGTAATAGCCGGTTGTCATCATTTTCCAAAATGTCCTCGATTGCATTTTTCTAAGACTAGCGTCTCTGGTGCCTAAGTCACAACGCATCTTCGCCAGCTCCGTGCCTAATTCACCGATACGTTTATCCTTATCGTAACCTGCTTCTCTTAAGTCGAAGATAGTTTCTGGCAAAATGCATTGTTTATGCCTGGAATAGATCTCAAGCGTTGCTTCGCGTATGTCCAAAGGAGGGCTGTTAAATGCAATTTGGGATTCACCCCATTGATTGTAACAAGCCGTAACTCTGTCAATAAACAAAAAGTCTCGTCTCCCAGCGGCGCGAATGAGCAAGTCCCAATCCTCGTAAAGTTCGAACCGCTCATCGAACTTCAGGTCTTTTAGCAGACCAGCCTGAAAAAGCAAGGACATGAGTGGAATGTAGTTGGCAATGATAAGATCCTGATTTGAAAAGGCTCTTCCAAAGACATGTTTTTGATTTGATGAGAGGCATCGAAAGTCCCTGTCATAAACCTTTTCAACGAATTCAACCGACGTATAGGCGATGTCAAACTCCGTAGTCTCGAGGGAAGACACGAGGACCTCTATGTGTTCCGGATAGAATTCATCATCGTCATCGAGAAATCCTATATAAGAGCCTCGCGCACGTTCGATGCCGACGTTTCCGACATGTGCCCTCCCTCTGCTAGAAGACAGATGTTCGTAATGGAGCGTCACACTCCCGAGAATTTCGTGAAACGGCGACACATCTAGAGCGCAGCCACCGTCGTTGACCAAAATTACCTCAAGAGGTCTATGAGTCTGGGACGCGATACTTCGTAGCGCTGTTTGAACAAGCTGAGGCCGGTCCTTTGTTCGGACGATTATGGAGACCAGTGGAGGCGACATGGAAGCGCTGCGCTCTATTTAGGCACGTCGGATCGACTCAGAGTGACCGGTCAGGTTCATCTTGACGATTCCCCCATCTATAAGACATCTCCCGTGCCTGATCCGCATAAAAAAATCCTCCACTCAGGTGAGGTGATGCCGAGTAGACCGGTTTCTTCCGATGCAACTTTCCGACCAGCACTTTCAGATTTTCATTCAGAATCTTATTGTATTCCTCCTTGGTAACCTTGTCAATGCCGGCAGCCGCATCTTTGCGCAGCTCCCGCAAACATTCCCGCAGCATCTCCTCGTTTATCAGATGAAACAGACTGGTGAACCGACAATTGGATTCTGTGCGAGCCTTCTCCTCGCACTCGCCTTGTTTCAAATCATATTCCCTGCATATAATGGCTTATGAATGACGAAAGCTTCTGTGATGCACGACTCCTTATAATGTTGCTGGCATAAACCTCTCCATAAATTTTTCCCAAGGAATTGGCTATAATATGTTCAAGTGCCTCCATCAGCTCCTCTTCAATTTCTGCATTGGCGTCTGTTTTAATCAATTCCAAAGTCTGCACTATGTGTTGACAGGTTTGCTCTCTGATCATCTCAAACTCATGGGATACATGTTTCCGAATATTTGGCAGCTGATCCATAAAGAACCATCTTGCCCTGTCTATCCATGAATATTGTTCAACTATCTTTTCGATCACGCGGAGGCCTTGTTGTCCATTCATAGCAGGATTATCCCCCATCTTCAAGAGGTCCGTCTGAAGAGAAACACCCAACTCCCGAACATTGCTGGTCAAAAACACTAAATCTGTTAGAGACAATGACGAAAGGTCATGGGCTATACGGTTCATTATTTTTGCACACCAGTAAGAATTTGTAATTTGGCGTCGAAAACCATAGTAAGGAGTGCGATTATGAGAATGTCGCACTGTGATGGAAGGCTGATACAGGATTTTTTCTCCTTTAAGCAATTTGGCAAAAGACCAGGCCATGTCTTCCGCAAAATCGACTTCAGGGAATGGAAAACTCATGAGGGATTTTGTTCTGTATATTGCACAAATATTGTCCAGGGCGATTGCCTTGTAGGCATCATGATAGGGCATTTCTCGAAAGGACTCAGGGGAGTCAAGGCCCTGCAGGACGGCTTGTTGCCCCCTGAAATTCCGGATGCATTGGTTTTCAAAACGTGCATAAAGTGTCGCATCATCATGAGGGATCTGATCCGTATAAACGGCCACGACGTTGTATTGATTGATCGAATCTTCAAGGTCTGAAAGCCAGGTTAGGCTGCACGGTATGACATCCTGTACTGTAAAAACAACATTATCGTATTTTATCCAAGCAAGGGAGGCATTTCTCGTTTTAGCATGATTGAATTCCCTATTATCAATCCGTTTTACAATCGCCCCCGCATTTTCAGCCAGGTTAGGGGTTCCGTCGCTAGACCCCGAATCAATGACGATCAGCTGGATTTCACCAGCATATTTTTGTTCTTTGATTTTGTTGAGGCATTCTACGAAAATCTTGCCACCATTGTAGGTGGGAATGACGATGCTGATTCCTTTTTTCATGAGAAATGGCGTCAAAAAAGAAAAGGGACTCAACCGTCCGGCTAAGTCCCTGATTTAACTGGTAGGCACGAAGGGATTTGAACCCTTGACCCCTACCGTGTCAGGGTAGTGCTCTCCCCCTGAGCTACGTGCCTTTAAAAAATAAAGTTTATCAATCATCAAAACGAATGTCAAGGCGTATTATGATTTGAAATACTGAAAATCAGGCTTCCCTTGTTCCCCCATTTTTAAGTTTTCCATTCATCATTAAAAACCATGATCGAATATACAAAAACCCCGAGGTAATGGTTAAGGTGCCGGTCGCCCCGTAGACGATATATACATATTGTGAGAAAAGATGAAAGTCTTTTTCCACCAGAACCAGGAAAACAGTCGCCAACTGAAAAAAAGTTGTTGCCTTTCCCCATATGGAAGGTTTGACCACATGATCCTTGTTTTTGAGAAATAGTAACATCGCACCCAGCAAAATCAAGAAATCCCGGGTGATGACCAGGAGCGTAAGCCATAAGGGGATAATATTCATGCCGGCAAGGGCGATAAATGCGGCAATCAAAAGAAATTTGTCCGCCAGGGGGTCCAGAATAGAGCCCAGACGGCTCTTTTGATTGAAAATTCGGGCCACCAAGCCGTCGGCAGCGTCGCTGATGCCGGCGAGAACAAAAATCATCAGCCCGGCCAGAAATCGATTGTTGGTAATGAAAACCAGGAAGACAGGCACCAAAAGGATTCTGAAGATACTGATCAGGTTTGGGATGGTCATTTCTTGTGCTTACTCGAGGTGAAAAAGAATGTTTTCAGTATCAGTCCGGCCTAAATGTAGTGGAAAAGGGAGGTCTTGATTGTGCAACACCAGGCTGATGAATTTGATGCGGTCTCCCTGAAAATCAACGGTGGCGGACATGGAATCATCACTGATTCGGGAGGGGATAACGCTTTTTACACCGGTGACATGGGTTTTCAGGAATTCGGAAAACGTTTGGAATTGCCTCGGCTGACTGATGCCTGAAAGCGTAACATCCAGTTGATGTATGGACGCAGGTGCCGTGTTAATATTCTTGAGAATGCATGGACATAAATCCACTGCCATGCGGCCAACGCATTGTCTCATGATATCCAGGATCTTTTCACTGTCCACGTTGCCGGAAGGTATCTTCTGAGTCCCTGATTGTTTGCAGATCTGATGGCCGGTTTGAACATCAATGGCTTTCAGATTCAGGATCAGTTTGTCGTCAAGGATAAGGCTTTGGCCGCAAACCACCACATCAGCAGAAAAAAGTTTTCCCCACTGTACGGCCTCGTGGGGTTGAAGATTTACGGAAAATTGGCCCGGCAAAAGATCCGAAGAGGGCAGGTCCATGATTCGGTTGACCGGATTAAATCCCCTCTCTTGAAAAACCCCGTGCAGGGCCAGTTCAATAGGGGTGAGTGCGGGGTTCGCTTCTACGTCCTGCCACCAGAAGACTTTTACGGGTCCGCGGGTTTCCGAAACCATGAACAAAATTTTGATGGATTGATGAACGGTCTGAAAAATTCCCGCTTTCCTCAGTTTTTCAGCCATGCTGTTTTCGTTGATTTTGATTTTTACAAAAACATTATAACGGTTTCCTGTTCGCTGTTCCGCCAGGATATGGAAGTTTTCAATTTCCTGGTCTATATCGGGAAGGATCCTAAGGGCCAAGCTTTCGAAGTGCGCAACAACAGCCTGGTTCCCCAGCAGACGAACCAGATAATTTTCGACGCCTTTAAACAAAGCGTTGCCAATGGCACTCTTCTTCCCCCGAACCAGATCACCTTTGACAATAGTTCCAGTACCGATGGCAAAGTATTCGTTTTTCCCGGGTGAGTTTTCGGCGGCCGCAAATGAAAAAAGCGAAACCAGTGTTAGAAAAACAAAAAAGGAGACAATAAGAAAAGATTTTTTCTGAATTTTTTCCTCTGTCATATCTGAATTTTCCTTTGGGATTGGTCAATTTTTCGCATTTAGCTTTGTGGAAGGGTCGCCAGTTCTTCCTTGGCTTCTTTCACCAATCCTTGGTCGAGCATTAGAACCTGCTCAAATGATTGCGCTGCATCACCCCTTCGATTTGCTTTTTTATAGGCAAGGCCCATATAAAAATAGGCTTGGGGAAGATCGTTCTTGCATTGCAATGCATCCCTGAAACGTTCTTCTACCTGTTCCAGCCACCCCGGTTTTTGACGCATGGTATAAAGACGCATAAAGCCTACGTAAGCCAAGGCTTTTTCTTCTCCTTCACCTGCCTCGTCTCTCGCATTCCGCATGGCGTCAAATGCCGACGTGAATTGTTGCTCTTTCCCATAAACAAGCCCCAGGCCACGATGCGCTGCGCTGTAATGGGGATCCAGTTGAAGGGCCAGTTCAAATTCTCTTCGCGCATCGGCATCATAATTCTTTTCAAGGAATTTGAAGCCGCTGGATACGTGATGGGCAGGGGTGTCCAGAACGTCCTCGGGGGCCTTGGAGCTCTGGGTACAACCCAGTAATAAAAGAAAGGCCAACAGAAAAACGGCAAGGACTTTACGAAATATTCTTGTGGAAATAGTGCCCATTGGACTGCCTCCGTAGATCGTCAACCGGATTCATCAGACCGAAACGGCCTATTTTGGGGTTTTCAAGAAATCTCAAGAATCTAACCGCCATCCCAACATAGAGAATTACTGCTTGAAATAGAAAATTAATGCCAAAAGGTCAAGGGCTTTCAGCCAGAAAATCGCGAATCATTCTTTCAATATGAATCGGATTTAACGGATCTACAAAAATCACGCCCTGTTCCCCTTTGAACCAGGTCATTTGCCGTTTTGAATATCTCCTGGTATCCCGCTTAAGCGTTTCCATCGCTTTTTGGAGGGGCCATTCCCCTTGAAGGTATTTAACAATGTGGCGGTATCCGATGGCAGTCATGGGTTTCAGATGAGGGCCATATCCTTTCTTAATGAGGTGTTCCGTTTCTTCAATGAGACCACCGGCCATCATCTTATCAGTTCGTTTGTTAATGCGGTCATAAAGCTGCGTCCTCTCCATTTGCAGACAGAGGGTTAGCGCCTGAACTTCCTGATTCTTGAATTGGTGTTTTTTCAGCAAATCAGAAGATGAACAACGGGTCTGCTCCATGATTTCAAGTGCTCTGATAATCCGAACACTGTCATTGGGATGTATCGATTCAGCCCTTTCAGGGTCCATCTCGGCGAGTTTCTGATGGAGTTTCTGCGTTCCCTTAGCATGACATTCCTCATGTAGATTTTTTCGAATTACCGGATTGACGGGGGGCAACTCAACCAGACCTCCCAGAAGGGATCGGATATAGAGCCCGGTGCCTCCCACCACAAGGCAGGGAACCTTTTTTTCAAAAAGCCCTTTCGCCAACGGCAAAGCCATTTGGCGGTACCTGGCCGCATTGAAGTCTTCATCGGGATTCACAACATCGATAAGATGATGAGGAATGCCTTGACGTTCTTCAAGAGTAGGTTTGGCGGTGCCCACATCCATGAACCGGTAGACTTGCATGGAATCGGCATTGATGATTTGGGCACCCAAAGACAGTGCCAGTTCAACGGCCAGCGAGGTTTTTCCGCTGGCTGTGGGACCCGCAATGACAACGACTTTCGGTTTTTGGGGACCCGCCATGGAAATCTTCTCTTCGTCAAATAAAAGACGCCGTTAAAGGTGTTGGTCTACATTTTGCGATCTTTTCAGTTGTAAGAGAGTTATACAATTCTCTTAAACATTTTGCTCAATTCAAAATAGGTAAAGCTTTTGAATATGGGTCTTCCATGGGGGCAATTAGTGGGCAGATCCATTTCGCTCAACTGTCGCACCAAATCACTCATTTCTGTCGGCGTCAGATGTTGTCCGGCCCGGATGGCGCCGTGGCAGGCCATGATTTTAATCGCCTCATCGGTTAGATGGACCCCTTCAAGCGGCACACCTTCATCCAGCTTTGAAATAAACTCGGAGATGAGCATCTGCCAGTTTACATCCTTTAGCAAAGCCGGCACTGACCGCAATAGAAAAGTATTGCCGCCGAAATGATCCAGCTCGATGCCCAACTGGGCCAATACATGGCCTTTTTCAAGGAGAACGCCTTTTTCTTTGAGCGAAAACTCCATTTCATATGGCAATAGCAGATTCTGAATTTCAATATTGGCTGAACGCAAAGATTTCTGAAGGGTTTCATAGACGATTCTCTCGTGGGCGGCGTGTTGATCCACCAGCAGGAGACCGTCATCCATTTGGCACAATATGTACATATTCCCCAATTGCCCGATAATTTCAGGGGCTTTAAAATCCATTGAAGGGGCCTTTATGGGAGCGGGAGGCGGTTCACGCACAGTTGCCGGAACATAAGGTTCAACAGTTTTAAAAATCGAGGGTGCTGATTGAGGAGCCTCGCCCGATTTCAGATTCGTAAAAGGTTCCGGCCTTTTTGGAACCAAATGGGCTGCCGGCTTCAGTGTCTGATGGACGACTGCGGCAACGGCCCTGAACACCTGCTGGCCGTTTTGGAATTTGATCTCCTGTTTGGCTGGATGAACGTTCACATCAATTTGCGCCGGGTCTATGGTTATGAAGACCAAGGCCTGGGGATACCGACCTTTCATCAGACGCTGGCCGTAACCTTCTATGATCGCTTTCGTCACAAAGCGATCTTTGATGTTCCGTCCATTGACATAAACGAACAAGCGGTCGGCCCGTTTTCTGGCAAATTCCGCAGGGGCGGCATGTACCGCAATGTGAAGATCTTTCTGGCTGTTTTCACCGCTCAAAAGGGATTTCCCGGCCATTCTATCCATGAGATGGGAGAGGCGTAAGCTTGGGTTGGAGGAAGCCGGCAGATGAAAAATCTCTCTTTCTCCCTCTTCCAGGCGAAAGGAAATTTTTCTAAAAGGCATGGCAGCCCTTAAGACCGCATCCACAATGTGATTCATTTCCGTGCGCGGTGTTTTCAGAAATTTACGCCGTGCCGGCATGTTGAAAAAAAGGTTTTTCACCGCGACAATGGTTCCTTGAGGGGCCCCGACTTCCTCGACGCTCAGAAGTTTGCCGCCGGACATGGTGACTCGGTTTCCCAGAAGTGCCTTGTCAGGCAGCGAGGTGATCTCCAATCGGGATACCGCCGCTATGCTGGGGATGGCTTCCCCTCTGAAACCAAATGATGTGACACTTGAAAGATCGGAAGCGATCTTGATTTTGCTGGTGGCGTGTCTTTCGAGACAAAGGAGAAGATCGTCCCTGCCCATGCCGATACCGTTATCCGAGACTCTGATGAGGCCTTTACCGCCTCTTTCAGTCTTTATGGAAATCCTGTCGGCTCTAGCGTCGATGCTGTTGTCGATGAGCTCTCTGACGACGGAAGCGGGCCTTTCAATGACTTCACCTGCGGCAATCTGGGAAGCAATTTTCTCCGGCAGGATTCTGATGGTGTTCATAGGTAGAGAAGTTTTTCATCCACATCGAAGTGAGGGCTGATGGCGGCATTTCTAAAGATTCTGGGAAAAGATCTTTTTCCCTTTGCCATGAGGAGGTTCCGGGCACCTATGGGATCAAAATGAAGACAGGGGGATGAATCGGGATGTTTCAGGAAATCATAAACCAGTCTGCGTGAGAGATCTACCATTGCGGCCAGATATTCGTGAAAAACGCGTCCCCGTGGTGCCCGTGTCTCAAAGAAGAGATTCCGGGTTGTGTAGAGATAATCTGAAAGTTTGACCGTTTGGGTGAATACGCGTTTTTTGGTTTTAAGACGATTCTTCTTTTTTCCGCCGAGAAGTTGTAGCAGGTCATCACAAACCTGATGGTCCATGTTGAGGACACCATTGGCAATACTGGTGTAGCCTGTTCCGATCAAATAATCGGACCGTATTTCCCAGAAAAGATGCCCCATCTTCCCTTTTCCCGGGTATGCGCTCATGAGGTTCGGAATAAAATAATTGTGAGCGACCACATCTGCTGCCAGATGCGACAAGAAGCCGAACGCATAGGACATCTCCCGGTCATCGCCCGCATCGCCCAGAAACTTGAAGCCTCCCTCCCAGTTGTGAGGTGCGCCTGAACGTTTCTTTTTTGCCTTTCCGATAAAAAAATCGGCAGAGAGCGATCCGTACAAATATTCAATGGGGAATGCGGTGATGATTCTGCCGACGGATGGCAGAAACTGAAAGGCAGCGTCAAGGGAA
>ADZZ01000106.1 GCA_000179315.1 delta proteobacterium NaphS2 | reverse complement strand
CTTTTCATAACCGTGATGTTGCTCTGGTACATACGATTTCTCCGTGTTCGCTCATGTAAGGCAGGTGGACTGCTTCGCGGCGGTTTGCTATTTTGTCAGGACAATTTTCATGGCCGCTCCGCATACCGGGCAGGTAATTGTTGGCCGTTCTTTCAATTTCTTGGCAAACATATTGAGCGGATTAACCCGGAGCACCATCTGCAAAAAACAGATGAGCTTTTTGCTGCATGGATGGAGAAAACCGTAACACCTGGCCCTTCGAAAGCCCTTGGGCAGCACATGGAGCATGAGCAGATAGAGGAAATATTCCCCGGTGACGGTCCTGCTTCTGTATTGCCCGGTTTTGGCATGGAGATACCTGAAGGTGACCATGCCGTTTTCGCATTGCAGAATATCCTGTTCCCGGATGACGCCCCGGTAGAGATATCTGCCAAGATAAATGATTGCCTTGTCGCCGTTGCCGACGTCTTTGCAGTCAACGACCCACTGTTTCGGGCAATCTTCTGGCACGCTCAGCCCGTGGTCAACAATGGCCTGGAGGATCTTTGCTCTGAAGACTTGCGCCAGAGCCTTGTGGCTGAAAAGATACCCGGAAGATTTGACCCGCCATAATGCTGTTTTTGTATTGATGCTTGCCCCCGGCATGACAACATGAATGTGRGGATGATAGTCGAGTGCTCTTGAATGGGTATGGAGTATGGTGGTAAAGCCGGCTGCTCCACCGAGTTTTTTGTCTTTTTGGGTAAATGTTTTCAGGAGATCCTGGACGCAGGCAAACATGAGGGAATAGATTGTTGCCTGATTTTTCCAGGCAAGATCCCTGAGCTGTTTGGGGAGGGTGAAGGTGATCAGATAGTATTGAGCCGGTAAGCGCTTGCTCAACTGATTCTCGATCCACTGCCGGTTTTCATGGTTCTGGCAATGGGGACAGTTCCTGTGGCCACAGGAATGTGAATATAGACCT
>ADZZ01000107.1 GCA_000179315.1 delta proteobacterium NaphS2 | reverse complement strand
CATCCGGTTCATGTTTCTGACGATTAATTGAATCTTGAATCCCGCCCCAGGCGGATACGGAGTAAAAATTTGGAAACCATCATAACAGATCTTTTATGTGTCGGCGCCGGTCTTGCGGGAGAAAGAGTCGCGGTTGAAGCTGCATCCATGGGGTTTGACGCCCTGTGCTTGAGCATTGTTCCTCCCCGGCGTTCCCATTCCTCGGCCGCTCAGGGCGGTATGCAGGCCGCGCTTGGCAACTGCTTCAAGGGGGACGGAGACTGCCCGGATGTTCATTTTGGAGACACCGTCAAAGGGTCCGACTGGGGCTGCGACCAGGAAGTGGCGAGACTCTTTGCGGAGACGGCGCCTGTCGCCGTCAGGGAAATGGCTTTTTGGGGTATCCCATGGAACCGTGTGGTGCCGGGTCGATCCACTTATTTTAAAGGGGGCAAACAGTTTGAAAAAATCGAGCCGGCCGCCAAACAGGGCCTCATCACCGCCCGGGACTTCGGCGGCACCGCCAAATGGCGCACCTGCTATACGTCCGACGGTACCGGCCATACCCTTCTTTATACCATGGACAACAAAGTGGTGGAACTGGGGGTTAAAGTCCACGACCGCATGGAAGCCATATCCCTCATCCACAACGGCGAAACTTGTACCGGCGTGGTGGCACGATGCCTTAAGACCGGAGAATTACGGGCCTACCTGGCCAAAGCAACGCTGATTGCCACCGGCGGATACGGCAGGATCTATCGGGAGACCACCAATGCGGTGATCAACGACGGCGGCGGTGCCATCATCGCGCTGGATACCGGTATCGTGCCCATCGGAAACCCCGAGGCCATTCAGTTCCACCCCACGGGGATCGTTCCCACCAATATCCTGGTAACCGAAGGATGCCGTGGGGACGGTGGTACCCTTCTGGATGTAAACGAAGAACGATTCATGGACAAATACGAACCGGAAAAAGCGGAACTGGCTTCCCGGGACGTGGTCTCCCGATGGATGACCCACCATATCCGGCAGGGACTGGGCGTCAAAAGCCCTTACGGTGACCACCTGTGGCTGGATATTCGGCACTTGGGCGCAAACACATCAAGACCAAACTGCGGGAAGTGGAAGAATCTGCAACACTTCCTGGGGGTTGATCCCATCACCCAACTGATTCCCGTAAGCCGGCCCAGCATATACCATGGCCGGCAT
>ADZZ01000108.1 GCA_000179315.1 delta proteobacterium NaphS2 | reverse complement strand
GCCTTCTTGATTGCCTTTTCAATCTGTTCTTTGTCTTGAGGTTGTATTGATTGAGCCGGGAAGAAAGTTCAGTGAGTTGGAGATCGGCTTTGGCGATCCTGTTGTCTCGGC
This sequence comes from delta proteobacterium NaphS2, assembly GCA_000179315.1. GTDB lineage: Bacteria > Desulfobacterota > DSM-4660 > Desulfatiglandales > Desulfatiglandaceae > NaphS2. The sequence goes on along the minus strand of ADZZ01000108.1, from coordinate 878 downwards.
GGCTTTTATCCTGTTTTTCTTTGGCACTGCTGTGAACCCAAATGATACGATATCCATTTTTGGAAGGCTCGCCTTCGTATGTTTTGTATAGGATGGTTTCTGCTTTTTTTCGGCTGTTTGGCGTTTCATAGGCATATTGCCATTCGATGGAGTTTGTTTTTAGAAATTCGTGGAACTGTTTGACTTCAGATCGGTTTTTGGGAACGATCGTAATAAATATTCCACCGTGTTCATGGATATGGTCCAGATTTTTCTGTGAACATAGTTTGCAGTCGGCAATATAAATAAAATCCGACTCTCCCAGGAATTCCCGGAGGGCATTCCAATTGGGGACATGGGTTGTATCGTCAGTGCGGTTTCCATCAAACAATTCAAATGATAAGGGGACATTTCCATCAGCCGTGATATTCAGACCAAAAACGATTTGTTTGCAGTCAGGCCGATGGTCCTTGTTAAAACCGTATTTCAGTTTAACGGCTCCGGGGTGTTGATTTTCATATTCGCCGGTGAAAGTAACCGATGTGCTGTCATTATGGATCTGTCTTGTTTCAAGCAGATATACTCCAATGGCATTTGCGCTCAATTCACACATAAAGGAATTTCGGTCTGCCTTGAAAAGACAGTCAAGCTTTTTGGCAATTTGATCGTCATTGTACATTGAAGCGTTGAGCCCATATTCACTTAGTCCATCCATGTAATCAGCGGCCCATTGTTCAACTTTATAAAGGGGTTGTGATGCACATATGATATTGGCTACCACAACCGAAAGAATTTGAGCAGGATCAACTGGCGATTGTTCCGGCTTCTTGACGTATTTCGAAAAAAGCCCATAGATCCCGAGCTGATCAATGTAGTACTTTACCATGGGAAGAACATCG
>ADZZ01000109.1 GCA_000179315.1 delta proteobacterium NaphS2 | reverse complement strand
TACCTGCGGCCAAACTCTGCTCGTAATTACCTTTATAAACAGGAACAATTTTATAATCGGGCTGCGACTGGTTAAAACGATCCGCAATTGAATCGACTTCTTTACCTAATTCTCCTTCCATCGAATGCCAAAAAGGAATTTCAGTCACTGCCATCGCATTGGCACTAAACGTAAGTGTTAGCGCGATACAGATCGACACTTTATGAATGGAATTATTAAACATATCTGGCCCCTGAATAAATCTGTGTGGCTCACATCAAAAAATAAGTGTGAATGAGCGAAATAAATCAGTTTTTGTTCGGAAGCAAACATGACATCTTTTCATGACAGAAATATAACAATTATATGACAGAAATACGGCAATTTAATGAAAATAAAGCATCTGTAATGTGTACAAAAAATTAACAATGAAATGAAAGTAACCTTTTAATTCTA
>ADZZ01000110.1 GCA_000179315.1 delta proteobacterium NaphS2 | reverse complement strand
CTGCTTTTTTTCGGCTGTTTGGCGTTTCATAGGCATATTGCCATTCGATGGAGTTTGTTTTTAGAAATTCGTGGAACTGTTTGACTTCAGATCGGTTTTTGGGAACGATCGTAATAAATATTCCACCGTGTTCATGGATATGGTCCAGATTTTTCTGTGAACATAGTTTGCAGTCGGCAATATAAATAAAATCCGACTCTCCCAGGAATTCCCGGAGGGCATTCCAATTGGGGACATGGGTTGTATCGTCAGTGCGGTTTCCATCAAACAATTCAAATGATAAGGGGACATTTCCATCAGCCGTGATATTCAGACCAAAAACGATTTGTTTGCAGTCAGGCCGATGGTCCTTGTTAAAACCGTATTTCAGTTTAACGGCTCCGGGGTGTTGATTTTCATATTCGCCGGTGAAAGTAACCGATGTGCTGTCATTATGGATCTGTCTTGTTTCAAGCAGATATACTCCAATGGCATTTGCGCTCAATTCACACATAAAGGAATTTCGGTCTGCCTTGAAAAGACAGTCAAGCTTTTTGGCAATTTGATCGTCATTGTACATTGAAGCGTTGAGCCCATATTCACTTAGTCCATCCATGTAATCAGCGGCCCATTGTTCAACTTTATAAAGGGGTTGTGATGCACATATGATATTGGCTACCACAACCGAAAGAATTTGAGCAGGATCAACTGGCGATTGTTCCGGCTTCTTGACGTATTTCGAAAAAAGCCCATAGATCCCGAGCTGATCAATGTAGTACTTTACCATGGGAAGAACATCGACCCTTTTCGTAATGACATTCAATTGCTCCATAAACGGCCCCAAAAAATAGAGTTTTGAGCGTATTATGGATTATTAGGAAACAAATGTCCAGAAAAATCGACAACATATTGGTTTTATTGACGATTTTATAATCAGAAAACTC
>ADZZ01000111.1 GCA_000179315.1 delta proteobacterium NaphS2 | reverse complement strand
TGGGCAACTGTTTTCGGCGTGCGGGCTTTTTTGATCTAAGGATTCTTCATTCTCGCAATGTGTAGGCTCCTTGTTGTCAGCCACAATAAATAGCAAACTGAAGTTTCACCGTTTTTGAACCTTTTCCAATTTTTCCAGCCAGTTCCGCGCATTTTTTTTATTATGCGCAGAGAATTTTGGCACGAAAAATGAAAAATTTTTTCAATTTTTATGCCAATAAATTCAACTAGTTATTTAACTTTTTACCCTTGAAATTCGCTCCATCTCGTGATAGGATTCGATAACAACTTATTGATATTCCATCGGAAAGGAGCTTGGCAACATGTTTATTCTAAACGATATCTTAAAGCCTCTACAAAATGCTTTTTCTTCCACCAATCTCGGCAGGGAACGAGCACACTGGTTCTCTTATGCCATCCTGGCTTTCATCATCCCTTTCACTTCATCTATCTCTTCAAACGTGTTGCGTTGCCTCAATACCTTGTTTGGGCTCAACATTAACAAACGTCGATTCTACACCTTTATGGCTTCCAACAAAATACCATGGCATAACCTATGGGCCGCCTTATGGCACCTCATTCCTGACCCCTTGTCCGATGGGCGACTTATGATCGCATTAGATGATTTCATCAATCCAAAGACAGGTCGCAACATCTTCGGATGTTCTCATATCTTCGATCATGCCGCAAAGGACAATCAATCCAAATATCCATGGGCACAGAATGTGGTTCTTATTGGTCTGTTAAAGGTCATCAAAGGACGATGGGCTTGTCTCCCCCTTTCACAGCGATTTTATTTGCCCCAAAAGGCCATAAATGCCAAATCGGACAATATGAGGGTTGCCGGAAA
>ADZZ01000112.1 GCA_000179315.1 delta proteobacterium NaphS2 | reverse complement strand
GAATCATTGAACGTTCCGGGGATGTCGCCATTTTTATGCTTCCAGACGTTAAACAAAAAACCATCGAACCGATTTTGCGGTCTGTTATAACACCAGGAACCTTGGTGAATACAGATGAGTACAGCATTTACAATCATCTCACTGACTGGGGCTATACCCATAAGACTGTTTGTCATGGTAAGGGAGAATATGCCAGAGATGAAGACGGCGATGGCTTCTGTGAAGTTCATGTCAATACAATTGAGGGCTTTTGGTCGCTTCTACGATCTTGGCTGCGACCACATCGCGGCGTGTCTCAAGAAAACTTACCACTTTATCTGAGTTTTTTTGAGTTTGTCCATAACGTACGCCGGAGAGGAAAAGCATTGCTGCCGTCATTGATCAATGTCCTTTTTGCAGCCCACGCATGAGCACGCGGAAACGTCGTATGAGCCATATTTTTTTGCTTTTCTGGTTTTCTCATTTCGCATGCGGATGCCATTTTTTTCGAGGACAATAAGCCGCTTTTTGTATAGCTTGCCGACGGCTTTCTTAAATGTTTTCTTGCTGATACCGAAAAAATCGCCGACCAATTCGGGAGAACTCTTATCGGTGACCGGAATAAATCCCCCATGCTCCTTCAATTGGTCCAAAATTTTTCGGGATACGGCATCGATGGCCTTGTAGCCCGGCTTTTGAAGACAAAGATCTATCTTTTTGTCGTCCCGCAATTTTCTGATGAATCCATCAATTTCCTGACCGATTTTCAAGGGCTGAAAAACCTGATTTTTGTAAAGAATGCCCTGATGCGTACCATTGATGACGGCGATAAATCCCATCTCGGTACGACGGGAAATCATGATTTTCACTTTCTGGCCCTCATGAAAGTCCGGCGGCTTTTTATCCGCCCATTTATCTTTATTTTCGATGGGTCTCACTCCATTTCCAAGGTGGCCGAACCAGTCTCGCCATATGACTATCAGTAAAAGATAATAAAGTTGAGATCGAACAGGTGGAGCGTGAAGTGAAAGGCGACAAAAAAGGCATCCCCCTGTTGCGGGAGATGCCTCTACTCGGTTCAGAATCAGGCTAGACAGCGGTCACATTGGCAGCTGACAGACCTTTCGGCCCCTGCTCAATGTCAAAGGTCACTCGCTCACCTTCATTAAGAGATTTAAAACCGGCGGCATTGATTGCGCTGTGATGCACAAAAACATCCGGTCCATCTTCCTGCTCGATGAATCCAAAACCTTTTTGGTCATTAAACCATTTAACGGTTCCATTTGCCATGATATCACCCTCCTTTCAAAAAATTTCAATACTGCAAACTGAAGGATGATAGTTTTGTTAGAACGGATAATCCTTACAGAGAGGATCCTGCCCGATAATTTCAGGTAGAATTTAATTGATGCCGATTATTATAAACACCGTTATGCATAAAAGCAACCCAATTATCCGTTTATTTTTGTGGAAGCGTTTCTACGAAGGACCGGGCTTTGTTGAGCCACTGATCGATTGTGCCTTTCTTGATTCCCTTCTGCGCTACCATGACCCAGCCTTTCATGGGCCGCCCGGTGATATCAAACTCGGTCACGAATGGCTGTTTTAAGGCCTCCAGCGCTTGCTGTTCGCCCAGGCGTAATATCAAGAAATCCTTATAGACACCGCATACCATGTTTCCGTGCAAAATATGGCAGGTGCCGCCGAACATTTTTTTGCGAGTGGTTCCCCAGTCTGCAATGTGCTGTGTCACAAGGGCGTCCAGTGCTTCGTTATAGGGCATTTTCATCCTCGAATGTTTTGCAGACAAAAACGGACAGTGAAAATATGATATCCAGCGCCAGGTGCTCCGAAATGCTTCTATCAAAAAGAAGTTTCGATTCGGCTGGAAATTCATCATCCCCTTCCCATAATAAAACAGCCACTGGAATTCGGGGGGCGATTCTAAAGGCATAGGCCTTATCGGCCATGCCCAACGGCATGCCGCCCATTTTTTCGCAGACATGACCAAAACGGTCCAATCGGTTAACGAATTGTTTTTCAATCAAGTCAGTGGGTATGGCGTGAGGGCCCTGAAAAAATCCGACGCCGCCCGGAATGTCTTTCACTGAAATCCACTCCCGGGTGATGGGAATATCTTTCGCTGTTAACAAATAATGAACGATGAAGAGACTCAAAAAGGGATCGACTTTCTCGGTATCATCCGTAAGGCATATGACCTCTGATGTTTCGGGGCATACCTCAAAGTCTTCATTCCATACCGGTAACGTGTAGCAGCAGCGCTCCATGTGATAGCTGCACAGGCTCCGCCTGCATACATCTGAGGGATCCATCTGTAAAAGATCCACAAAGTGGCGTTTGTCAATGATTGTTTCCATGCGGCCCCTTGAGGTCTATCCGAATATTTTGAACTCTGAATGATTTCATAGGGATATTATCTTTTTCCCATATTTCGTTCAAGATGTATTTGATGGAGAAGGAGAAGATGATCCGGTATCGTGAAAGCGCCGCGGGTTCACCTGCTTCATGACTAAATTTAAGGGATATGACTTATCCGAAATCCCGGGTCTTTTTCATCAGAAGCAACAAGCCCGGTATGGCGATGAGCGTGCAGAAGATGAAGAAAGGCTTCCAGCCGAGGTTTTTTGCCAGAAAGCCGGTGGGGGCCGAGGCCAGGACCCTGGGGATGCCCATGAGGCTGCTCAAAAGTGCATATTGGGTGGCGGTGAATTTCTTGTTGGTGATGCTGGCCATAAAGGCCACGTAGGCCGTGGTGCCCATGCCGCCTGTGAGGTTTTCAAAGCCGATGACCCCGGAAAGGAGCGCTACGCTGTGCCCCGCCCGCGCCAGGACCACGAAACCGGCGGTGGATGCGGCCTGCAGTATCCCGAAAATCCACAGTGATTTCTTGATGCCCAGTCGGATCATGGCAACGCCGCCCAGAAGACTGCCGCCGATGGTGGCCCAGAAGCCGAAGAGCTTTACCACCGTGCCGATCTCGGTCTTTGAAAACCCCATATCCAGGTAAAAAGGGGTGGTCATGGCGCTGGCCATGGTATCGCCGATTTTATAGAAGAGGATAAAGGCCAGTACCCAGAGAGCCCCGGACCGGGTGAAATATTCCACCAGAGGATCAACAACCGCTTCACGGAGGGTTGTGGGTCTGCCCAGCGGAGCGGAAGGTTCCGGGGTGAGCAGGGTGGTGAACACGCCCGGCAACAGGCAGGCCGCCATGATGAGATAAACGATTTTGAAGGATACATGGTCCGCCAGGATCAGGCCGCCTCCGGAGGCCAGCAGCATGCCAACCCGGTAGCCGTTCACATAGAGAGAAGACCCCAGCCCCAGTTCTTCATCAGGCAGGTCTTCCCGGCGGTAGGCGTCCACCACGATGTCCTGGGAGGCGCTGAAAAAAGTCACCAGGAAAGCGGCAAAGGCAACCATCCAGGGATTGCCGGCGGGATCCGTCAGACCAAGGCCGGCGACGGAAAACACAAGGGCCAGCTGGGCCATCAGAAGCCATCCGCGCCGCCGTCCCAGAATGGGGAGGGTGTATCGGTCCAGAAGCGGGGCCCATAGAAATTTCACCGTGTAGGGAAGACCTACCAGGGCCATCATACCGATGACCGTCAAATCCACCCCCGCTTCCTTCATCCACGCCTGAAGCACCGTGATGGTCAACAGCAGCGGCAGTCCGCAGGAAAAGCCCATGACCAGGGCCACCAGCATACGGCGGCTGAAAATGACCCTGGCAATGGGTACCGGTTTTTTAGTGGTCATGTCGAGGTCAGAATTCGAACCGTTTCATCGATTTCTTCCAGGGTGACGCCCTGCCTGAGCGATTCCATCCGTTTCATGACTTCGGCGAAGCGCACGCCCTCGGCGGCGCTGATCCATTCAAGTTGAAGCCGTTCGGGACGAATACCCAGTTTTTCCATGTTTTTGTGGACTTTCCGGATGCGTTTCTCGGTCCAGTGGTTGGCGTCGATATAATGACAGTCACCGATATGGCAGCCACTCACCAAAATGACCGGTGCTCTCATTTTGAATCCGTCCCAGATGAATTTTTCGTCCACACGGCCGGAACACATGGTACGGATCAACCGTACATTCGGTGGATATTGAAGTCTGGAAACCCCGGCATAGTCGGCACCTGCATAGGAGCACCAATTGCACGCAAAGACCAGTATCTTATTGTGGGGTTCAGTTTCAAGCATTGCGTGGGACTGCTCCAGAATCTGCGCATCAGTGAAATGATTCATGATGATGGCGTCAAATCTGCATTCCGCCGCACAGGTGCCGCACCCGGCACAGGCGGCCGTATTGACTGCTGCGGGGATTTTTCGTTTGACATCCACGGTGATGGCATTGTAAGGGCAGACTTCGGCACATTTGCCGCAGGCTTTGCATTTTTCCTCGATGACCATACTGGTGATGGGTTCGGTGGTGATTTCTCCCTTGTGCATGAGACGAATGACCCGCGCCGCTGCCGCGGATGCCTGCGTAACGCTTTCTTTGATATCTTTGGGGCCTTCGGCGCACCCCGCGTAAAAAACACCGCGGGTGGCCGCATCCACCGGCTGCAGTTTGGGGTGCGCTTCCAGAAAAAACCCGTCCGGTGTCAGTTGCAGGCCCATAATCTCCTGGAGTTTTCGGGTCTTGGATGCGGGTTTCATACCGACAGCCAGGACCATCATGTCCACGTCGTGCATTTCCAGTTTTCCCGTGGTCGTATTTTCCACGGCGATGCGCAATCCCCGCCTGCCATCCTCTTCCACGGTGCCGGGAAGGCCGCGGACGTATCTGACACCAAGCCTGCGGCTCCGGGTGTAGAGATCCTCAAACCCTTTTCCGAACGCCCGCATATCGATATAGAAAACCTTGATCTCCATGTCCGGGTAATGTTCCTTGAGCATGAGAGTGCTTTTGACCGTGTTCATGCAGCAGGTGTTGGAACAATAGCTCCCCCCTTTTCGAGCGGATCGGGAACCGACGCACTGTACGAATCCGATGGATCGGGGGGGCTTCCGGTCGGTGGGTCTCACCAGTTCACCCTTTGTGGGACCGCCCGCGTTGATGAGCCGTTCAAATTCAACGCTGGTGAGCACATTTTCAAAGCGGGAATAGGCGTATTCATCCATCTCGGTGGGATCGTATACTTCGAAACCGGTAGCCACCACAATGGTTCCCACGTTTTCCACAATCTCCTGGTCAGACATGTGAAAATCGATACACCCTTTGTCACAGGCGTCTTTGCACTTGGCGCACACCACCGGGTTGTGCCCCAGGCATTCGTTGACATTGATCACATAGGCGGACGGAACCGCTTGTGGAAAAGGAGAATAAATGGCCCGGCGCGAAGAAAGACCGAGATTGAATTCATCGGGCCGTATCACCGGGCAGACAGTTGCGCAGTCCCCGCATGCGGTACACTCTTTTTCGTCCACATAACGTGCTTTTTTAAGGATGCGGACGTCAAAATTCCCGACGTAACCTTTGACATCCACCACTTCGCTCATGGTGTACAGTGTAATTCCGGGATGTCGACCGACATCCGTCATTTTCGGCCCCAGAATTCAAATGGAGCAATCCATGGTGGGAAAGGTTTTGTCCAGCTGGGCCATCATGCCCCCAATGGTGGGGCTTTTCTCCACCAGGACCACATCATAACCATTATCGGCCAGGTCCAACGCTGCTTGAATGCCGGCAATACCCCCGCCGATGACCAGTGTCCGCCGGGTCAGTGGAATGGTATCTTCCTTCAAAGGTTCCAGCAGGCGGATGCGCGAAACCGCCATCCTCACCAGATCACATGCCTTCTTTGTGGCTGCTTCGGGCTCCTGCATGTGTACCCAACTGCACTGTTCCCGAAGGTTTGCCATTTCCAGAAGGTAGGGATTGATGCCGGCCGATTGCAGCATCTGTTTGAAGGTGGGTTCGTGAAGTCTGGGGGAGCAGGAGGCCACCACGACCCGGTCCAGATTGCGCTCAAGGATGTCATTTTTTATTTCCTGCTGGCCGGGCTCGGAACAGGCATAGGCGATATCCTTGCTGACCGTCACATTTTCAAGGCCGCCGGCAAAGGCCGCCACTTTTTTGCAGTCGACGGTCTGAGCGATGTTTAAACCGCAGTGACAAACGTAGACGCCGATGGCGGGCCGCGAATCCTCGCCATTGCGGCTTGCGGCTTGCGGATTGCCGAATGAAGATTTCATTTTTTGAGGTTCAGCCATTATGTGTTCTTCCTTCTTATTCCCATTGGATTGTTTTGGCGAGGACGCTCGTCAGGTCCATCATTTCCATTTTCAGCGATTCCCCCTTAAAAGGGTCTTCCATGGCGCAGCGAAGGTGAATCTGGCATTTGGGGCAGCCGGTGACCAACAAATCGCTTTTTGTATCTTTGGCTTGCCCGATGCGTTTTACCTGAAGGGCCTTGCTGAATGAATCGCACCCGATCCAGGCGCTGTTGCCGCAGCATATGGCGTTGGCTCCATGGTCACGCATTTCTTTAAAGTCCATTGGATTCAACCGCCCAATCAGTTTTCTGGGCAGATCCGGTCGATTTTCAAAGCGGCTCAAGCGGCACGGGTCCTGAAAGGTCAACCGGCGGTTCAATTGTTTGAAACCCACGGCGCCCTTGTCGATTTCATTTTCAAGAAAATCGTACAGATGGGTTACTTTGAAGTTGAGGTCGACCCCATGTTCCGGATAGTCGCGCAGAAGCGTCCGGTAACATTCTGGACAGGCGGTGACCACTTCTTCGATGCCGGCGTCTTCAATGACGCGTGCATTGAGTTTTGCCAGTTTCAAAAAATTGGGCTTGTCGCCGGACCATAAGAGGTCATGGCCGCAGCATCGAAGGTCCTGCAGTATGCTTGGGTGAATATCAAAAAAATTGAGGAGCCGAATACTGTCCACCAGAATATCCCTTGTTTTGAGGCCGATGTGGCGCCTGAAAAAAAGGTCAAAATAGGGTGCGCATCCTCCGAAAAAAAGAATCTTGCTTTTATTATCGATGGTAACGTCGTCCGGGAGCCATTCCCATTGCCTGATTTGGAGATCCTCGGAGGTCATGGTCCGCATGAGCGAATGGAAAAATCCACCGTGAACGGCGTGCGTGTCCACTCTGTTTTCCACTACCACGTCTCTCAGGTCTCTGACAAAACGGGAAAAATCGACCGCCGAGGGACACCTTTCAGAGCACAGACCACAGGTGAGACAGGACCAGATGTCATTCTGGACGGATGGGGAGGAAATCTGGCCGCCAATGGCTGCATTAGCCGTGGCTCTGGGTGAAAAGGGTTTCCCGACCAGGGTGAGGGGACAGGCGGAAGAACACTTCCCGCAATCCTGGCAGGCGAATACATCGTGAAGGGCCGCCAGGCGTTGCAGGGCCTCTCGCGGATCCGTCCCGGGCTTTTGCGCCTGTGTCGGTACCACCGGGCTTGGGCCCATCTCTCCAATTTCGTCACGGAAGGTTTGAAGAAATTCAAGGAGCGCCTCTGATTCGTCGGGGAGGAAAGTGGCAAGGCGCAACCGTTCCTTTCCCAGACCCAGCAGCTCCAGAATGCTCCGGGTATCTTCCACATGCCCCGAGGCATTGGTGGTACCGGTCCCGTAGCGACATGTTCCGGGACTGCAACCGACCAGCGCCACGCCTTCCGCGCCCATCTCAAAACATTTGAAAAGAAGGGCCTTGCTGATTCTGCCTGTGCAGGGAATCCGCACCATTTTGATTTCCAGAGGAATTTCAGCCGCCTCGTCCTGAAGTATTTGAAAAGCGGAATGGGGTCCCCAGTTGCACAAAAAAAGAATGATTTTGGGATTCGTCATAATGATTGACCGTCGGGCGACGGCTTCCAACTCCTGGGCTAAAAAAAAGTTCGGCGCAAACCGTTAGTTACAGCAGCACTTCTTCCACGACCTGTTCCAGGTATTCCTGGTTTCGATAGGGGCTGTCGGCCGCGTTGGATGGACACACTGAAATACAATTACCGCACCCCTTGCAAAGGGCTTCATCCACCACTGCGTGCCATCCACCGACACCGTTGGGATGAAAGGAAACCGCCCGATAGGGACATATTTCAATGCACCGCCCGCATCCGCGGCAGCGCTCTTCGTCCACCACTACGGTAAAACCTTTGCTTTGTCTGGGTCCCCGGGGCATGACGGCAGCGGCCAGTGCCGCGGCCATGGAGCCGGCTTTTCGGTTTGAAATCTGAATGCCGGGCGTTGATGTGAGAAAAAGCCCCGAAATGGGTGTGGCGCCGGGATAGTGAAAGGGGATGTCGGGAACCCCTTCTTTCTGCATTTCGGTGGTCAAAACCGTATTGGGAAGACCCTCTTGGTGGACATAGGGCACTCTCAGGCTGGCCTTTTCTCCCAAAATGATCGCGCCCACCTGCATTACCTGTGAAAAATCAGCGGTCATGACGGTAATCTGAAAGTCCCCCAGCGTGCCGCCGATGGACGTGATTTCCGAACCTCTAAAACAGTGGATATTGGGATGATCGATAATATTGCCGAGCGGTTCTTCCCGCACGCCGAACATGAATACTTCGTAACCCGAAGAGGCAAGGGTCTTGGCGCAGAATACAGCGGCTTCGGATGCTCCGATGACCGCGGTTGTGAAATTATAGTCTCGCATGGGTGCCGGAAGCGTCCTCAGGCGCCTGGCCCGGTTTATGGAACGTCCGATCAATCCTTTAAATGTGTCTATGGCCGTGGAAGGGTTCTTTGGCAGATGCCGTAATGCTTCCCCTCTCAGGTTGCAGGTTTCAACCATGGCCCGACTGATGCCCGTGCCGCGGAAAAGTGCGTGTTTGAGTCTGCTTCGCTGATCCGTACAGGCGCTGCACACAAAATCATGGGGGCAGCATACGCACGAGGCCAGAACCACCCGGGTGAGCCCCTTTTCCCGAATGGTCCGGAGAATGCCGGCGGCGCCGTCAGGCACGCACGCCGCGGTCATAACCTGAGAATGAACGATGTCTTCTCCCCGGGTCAGTTCTTCCACATACCGGTCCATTTCATCCGACCATCCGAAGGCATCATTGCAACGGCAGGCGAAGACACCGATACGGATTTCAGGGGAAAGTTCGGGATCGGGTGGAAAAAAGGAAACCCCCCTTCCTTTCGGTCTCTGGGAGCCTCCTTCCAGGAGAATCATGGCATGGGCTGCGGCTGCAAAGCCCCGGGCGACCATGGCGTTGACATCCGGTTTTGCCGCTTTGGGTCCGTAGGCCCGGATAACGTCTTCTCCCTTGACGGAGGGTGCCGAGTCGGGATCCGCAATAATGACGACCCCGGCATTTTTGACGGTTTCTTTTCTTTTATCCTGGTGTCGGATGGCGCCGACGGCTTCACAGACACCGGCGCAAAGGAAGCACTCCGAACAAATACCGCACTGAAGGCATCGCTCCGATTCCAAAAGGACCTGAGATTCACTCAAGCCCATGGCCACTTCCGAAAAATCGTCTTTTCGCACCGCCGGTTGCTTTTCGGGCATCCTGGGTCGTGAAAGAGCGGGAATTTCTTTCGGTATTTCAAGGTAGCCCAGGTCTTCGGGCCGCCCCGTCATCAACGGACGGATCTCTTCCCCGCTGAGCGCCTCATGTATGGAGCGCGCCGCAAAACGTCCCGATGCCATTGCCTGCACAACGCTGGTCGGGCCTGTTACACCGTCGCCTGCCGCATAAAGGCCCTTTATGCTTGTTTTGAAACGATCATCCACGCTCAGGCAACCACGTGCGTTAATTTCCATGTCCGGTGTAGGATTTGGAACCCCCTTGTTTGCAAAGGGCCCACTCTGGCCGATGGCAACGATGGCCCGGTCAAAGGCCAAATCAAAGGGATCCGAACCGGGAATAGTGACCGGCCAGGGGATGCCGCCCGCATCGGGTTCGCCGGGTCGAGTCGGCCGGCATCGTAATTTTTGCAGACGGCCGTTTTCCCCTTCAAATGACACGACGAGTGTCGCGTCAACAATCACAACACCTTCCTCCCGAGCACCTTCAACCTCATGGGGATCCGCCGGAATGAGGTCCTCCGGAAACCAGCTCAAAAGGGTTACCTGTTTACCCTGACGAATAAGGGTCCGCGCCAGGTCAAAGGCGGCGTTGCCATCGCCGATGACCGCTACCCTGCCATCGCCTGTTTCAGTATTTTCAAATTGGCTTTGCTTTTTTCCGTTATTTCCATGAAGCCTCGTCAACACCGAAAGACACCCTTCCACGCCTTTCAACGCTTCACCGGGAACACCCAGTTTGCGATCCGTCCAGGCGCCAACCGTGGCCAGCACCGCATGGAAATCTTTTTTTAAGGTTGTGATGTCCCTTTTTAAATCCACCGGATGCGACGTCTTAAATCGAACGCCCAATTTCCGGATGTAATCGAGGTCATGATCCAGAATTTTTCGCGGTAGACGATGGGCGCCGATGCCATACCGCAACAGTCCGCCCGGCGCCTCTTCCTTTTCAAACACCGTGGTGTCGTAACCCAGTCGCGTCAGCTCCGCAGCCGCTGCCAGTCCGGCCGGCCCCGAGCCGATGACCGCCACCCGTTCTTCCCGTGCAGGGACGCTTTCAGGTTCCGGTTCATGGGATCCTGTCATTTCATGATCCGCCAGAAAACGTTTGATGTGCCGAATGGCAATGGGGTCGTCCATTTCACCGCGTCGGCATGCTTCCTCACAGGGATGGGTGCAGATCCTGCCGCAGATACCGGGAAGGATATTATCCTGTCGGACCACACGGAGTGCGTCCTCATAACGTCCGGCACGCGCAAGGGCGACATAGGCTTGGGCGTTCACGCCCAAAGGGCAGTTTGACCGGCACGGCGGTTCTTTTCTTTTCAGGATGACGGGCCTTCCGGGAAGGGCATGACGGCCGCCGAATTGAACAGGCGTCAATGCATCCGGCGTGATAACCGGGCAAACGGCGGCACACCGGCCGCACAAAACGCACTGTTCGGTATCGACATAGGTTTCCGGGCTCTGAATGCGGACACGAAACCCCTGGGGTGAATGTTTGATGTCGGTTACCCGTGCCGGAAGCATGCAATGGATATCCGTGTTTCTCATGATGCGGAGAAGGCCGGGCCGATGGGCGAAATTAAAAGGTGCCCCGGAAGGGAGTCGCCACGCTTCCCGGGCCAGTTTCCGGTTCAGGTCCGCCTCCTGGTCCACCAGGGTAACCGGAATTCCCAGTTCTCCCAGTTTGTTGGCAGCGGCGATGCCGGCGGGGTTGGCACCGATAATGACCACGCTGTGCAGTCGATCTTTAGAACGTTTCATCTATCAGGCTCCTCTTTTTCCAGAGGCCTTTTTCTTGCGGCCTTTGAGAACAGCCATGCCATAGTCATATCCTTTGTGGAAAGCTTTGATATTCGTTTTTTCAGTTCCTTTCGGCACCGATTCGGTGACGGCGTTTTCAGCGGCAGTGATGGAGACAGCCCCTGTAACGGCCGTAAAAAAACCCAGCATGATAATGTTGGCCATCATTTTTCGCCCAAGTTCTTCGGCCATTCGCGTGGCGGGAATGGCGAAATAGGTCTTATCATTTCCCTTGGGAAAAACCGTATGCGGGTTGACCAGGTCCTGGTCAATGAGCAGGGTTCCATCCTTTTTCATGTCGCCGATAAACTTGTCAAACCCCCCCTGGCTCATACATACCAGAACGTCCGGGTATCGCACGTAGGGGTAATGAATGGTCCCTTCAGCAATGATAACCTGAGCACTGCAGGCGCCGCCACGGGCCTCCGGGCCATAGGCCTGCACCAGGGTGCTCTCTTTGTGGTCACCGATCACAGCCGCTTTACCCAGTATGCGGCCCGCCAGAACAATGCCCTGGCCACCGAATCCGGTGAACAGAATTTCCTGCCGTTTTGGAAAATTGATTTTGGTGGTCATGTCAGGCAGCCTTTTCTTCCTCAAGCATTTCCGGGGGGCGGCATGTGGCGTCGTAGCGATCGATGCAGGTGGGGCGTTCGATATCCACGAATTTTCCTAAAGTTACCCCCCTTTCGAAATCAATGTCCAACTCCGACGGGTGGGCGTCATTTTTGATGATGGTCTTTTCCTGATAAAGCCTGAGGGAATCCAGCGCCTTTTCCTTGTTTCGTCGGCCGAAATTGACAGGGCAGGGGGAAAGCACCTCCACAAAAGCGAAACCGCGGTTTAAGAGGGCATCTTTAATGGATTCCGTCATGTCCCGGGTGTGCAGGATGGTCCACCTTGAGACATAGCTGGCTCCGGCTGCATAGGCCATGAGCGGCAGGTTAAACGGGCCGTCCGGATTTCCAACCGGTGTGGTTGTGGTTTTAGCGCCCAGCGGCGTGGTGGCGGCCACCTGCCCGCCGGTCATGCCGTAGTTGAGGTTGTTGACGCAGACCACGGTGATGTCCACATTTCGGCGGGCGCCGTGAATGAAATGGTTGCCTCCGATGGCGAAAAGATCTCCGTCTCCGCTGAAAACCACCACGTTCAGTTCAGGATTGGCCAGCTTCAGGCCCGTTGCGAATGGGATGGCCCGGCCATGGGTGGTGTGGTAGGAGTCCAGCATGACATAGCCGGCACCCCTTCCACTGCAGCCGATGCCGGAAACCATTACTGTTTTTTCAAGATCGATGCCGCTGGCCTTCATGGCCGTGAGGCAGGCCGCAAAGGCCGTACCGATACCGCATCCCGGGCACCAGATGTGTGGAATTCGATCCGTTCTGAGCAAGTCGTCCAGAGGATGATTTATTGATTTATTGGTGGGGGTCATGAAAATCCTCTCGGCATTTTGGATGTTAAAATGCTTCTTTCAGTGTTTTAAGAACACGATCCGGCGTAATAATGGTTCCGCCGGCGTGGCCCACCAGAACACACGGCGCCAAACCGCCCGCGGACCGTTCAACTTCCAGATGGATCTGTCCCAGATTGAGTTCCACCGTAACAAAGCCTTTCACGCGCGCTGCAAGTTTACGGATCTCTTCTTCAGGGAAGGGCCAGACGGTGATCAGCCGAAAAAGTCCTGCTTTTATGCCCTGCGCACGGGCTTCGTCAACGGCGGCCAGGCTTGTTCTTGAGGAAACACCATAAGAAACGATCACAATTTCCGCGTCATCGAGGAGATAGCTGTCGGTTCGTATGATGTCCTTCAGGTTGTTCCTGATTTTGCCCACGATGCGGCTCATCATGACTTCCTGGCCTTCCACCGTCATATCCGGATAACCCCTTTCATCGTGGGTGAGTCCCGTTACGTGGATGTGGTAGCCTTCGCCGGCAATGGCCATGGGCGCAACACCATTGGGGCCGGGCGCAAAGGGTTTGAAGCGGTCCTTTCGACCCCTCGCTTTCGGGCGGGAAACCGTATGAATGGCTTTGGCTTCCGGGATGACCACGCGTTCGCTCAGGTGACCGATCATTTCGTCGGTCATGATGAGGACCGGAACGCGATAGGTTTCGCTCAGGTTGAAGGCTTCGATGGTCTGGTAGAAAATCTCCTGTGGTGACGCAGGGGCCAGGGCGATGATTTCATAATGACCGTGGGAACCCCAGCGGGCTTGCATCATGTCCCCTTGGGCCCCCAGGGTGGGAAGTCCCGTTGACGGCCCCGCCCTTTGAACATTCACCACCACGCAGGGTGTTTCCGTGCAGACGGCCAGGCCGATATTCTCCAGCATCAAGCTCAATCCGGGTCCGGAAGTGGCGGTCATGCTCTTGACCCCGGCGCAGGATGCGCCGACAATGGATGCCATGGCCGCGATTTCATCTTCCATTTGGATGAAGGTGCCGCCCACTTGAGGGAGCCTTCCGGAAATGTGCTCGGCAATTTCCGTGGCCGGCGTAATGGGGTAGCCGCCAAAAAAACGGCATCCGGCTGCCAGAGCTCCCTCGGCACAGGCCACGTCCCCGGTCATGAAGTGCGCTCCGGTCAAAACAGCTGGTTTCATGATACCTCCGTTTCGGGTCCTGCCGCATGTCCGCTTTGGGTGAGGTCTTCCACCGAATAGATGGCAAATTCAGGGCATATGATTTCACAGTAATGGCAATTGACGCATTCACCCGGTTTTACCACCGATGGAGGATGGTATCCTTTTGTGTTAAACCGTTTTGAAAACTGCAGCACCTGCCTGGGACAGAATTCGATGCAGAAGCCACAGCCCTTACACCGGTCTTCCAGAATATGCACAATGCCGATAGTGGTTTGGATTTCTTCCGAGTCTAACGGAACCCGCCATAAAACCATTGGGACATTCCTCGAATTTAAACGCCGCCTAGATGATATTTCCAATGAAAAAGGAATCAACTATAACAATAACCGGGAGCAAGTCAAGTGATAATTTTTTATGGGAGAATGGCTATTGGAGACATTGGCATATTTTTTAGGGGGGTGTCTATGTTTTCCCTTTGTCGAACAGAAATCAACCGTGGAGATCGCCCAACAGGCTTATTTTGTGTTAGCGGCACCAGGGTTACTACGGGCTAAAAACAATTGAAAAATTGAGACTTCAGTGTTATGGAAGTTCAAAATTTAGGCGTCTATGGGAAATTGTGGGCATGGATTTAGCCTCCGCACGCTTTCGCGTTGGAATTTATTATGATGGTTGTCATAACCCCAAGAAAGGATAGTGAATATGAGTGAGATGAAGGCATTTCAGGATTATTATCCCGATGATTTTGCCCATTGTTACGGCTGCGGCAGGCTCAACAAAGATGGTCTGCAGCTCAAGAGCTACTGGGACGGCGACGAAACCGTATGCCGCTATCAACCGCGGCCCTACCACACCGGCGGTTTCCCGGGGTTCGGTTATGGAGGGCTGGTGGCATCACTGTTGGATTGTCACGGGACGGCTTCGGCGGCGGCCGCAAAATACCGGGAAGAAGGGCGGGAAATGGGAACTGAACCGGCCTTGCGGTTTGTCACCGCTTCCCTCAAGGTGGATTTTATTGCGCCTACGCCCATTGACGGTGTTCTTGAAGTCCGCGGCAAAATAAAGGAGATCAAGGGGCGGAAGGTTACCATTTCCGAGACCCTTTCGGCCGGAGATAAAGTGGTTGCCAAAGGCGAGGTGATTGCCGTATTGATCCCTGAAAATTTCATGGCGGAAAATTAGCCGAAACGGGCTTGTCTGCCTTTGAAATGCGGCTTTAGAGAGCTTTTTGAAGCGGTTGACAAAATCAATTTTTGACATATTTTCTTGTGGACAAGTGACAACTTTTTTCATCAGGGAAAAGGGGAGGCGCCAGCTAGATGGACATTGAGGAAATCACCCAAAGGGTGGAGCAGGAAAGCGTCGTTATCCGCCAGATCATGGCCAACATTGAAAAAGTGATCGTTGGTCAGAAGTATTTGATTGAGCGGATGATCATTGGTCTTATGTGTGACGGGCATCTATTGCTCGAAGGGCTCCCGGGGCTCGCCAAGACCACGGCGGTGAAAGCGCTTGCCACCACCATTCAAACCACCTTTCAACGCATTCAGTTTACGCCCGACTTATTACCCGCGGACATTCTGGGTACGCAGTTTTACCGGCCGGACACGGCCACCTTTGAAATCAAAAAGGGCCCCGTTTTTCACAATATTATTTTGGCCGATGAAATCAACCGCGCCCCGGCCAAGGTCCAGAGCGCTCTTCTGGAAGCCATGCAGGAACTTCAGATTACCATTGGGGAAACCACCTTTACCCTTCAAAAACCGTTTCTGGTATTGGCAACACAAAACCCCATTGAACAGGAAGGGACCTACCCCCTGCCGGAAGCCCAGATCGATCGATTCATGATGAAAATTAAGGTGGATTATCCATCGGCGGAAGAGGAGCGGGAGATCATGACCCGGGTTTACGGCGGCGTGGAGAATCAGATGGCCGCCGTGGTGGACTGGGCCAGGATTGCACGGGCGGGGCAGACCATGCGGGCCATCCACATGGAGGACCGGATCATGGACTATGTGGTTCGGTTGGTGCGTGCCACCCGCGAGCCCGAAGCCTTCGGACTGGAGCTCGCCCCCATGATTCATTACGGTGCCTCTCCCCGGGCATCCATCTGGCTGGGCTTGGCGGCGCGGGCCCATGCTTTTGTGAGCGGCCGCGGCTATGTGACGCCCCAGGATGTTAAAACCATGGCACCCGACATACTGCGACACCGCATCATTCTAAGTTATGAAGCGGAGGCAGAGGAAAAAACCACCGATGACCTGATCCGGGTATTGCTGGAACGGATCGAGGTTCCCTGAGATGCTTCAGGAGGAAATACTCAAAAAAATCCAGAAATTTCATTTCACCACAAGGCGCATGGCCAACGATATGTTCGCCGGTCAGTACGAGAGCGCTTTCAAAGGAAGGGGAATGGAATTTGCCGAAGTGCGTGAGTACCAGGTGGGGGATGATATCCGCACCATCGACTGGAACGTCTCGGCCAGATTCGGTCATCCCTATGTGAAGGTTTTTCATGAGGAGCGGGAGTTGACCGTGATGCTGGTGCTGGATCTGTCCGGCAGCCACCGGTTCGGGACCCGAAAGAAGTTCAAGCGGGAATTGCTGGCTGAAGTGGCAGGCATGCTGGCGTTTCTGGCCATTCGCACCAATGATAAGGTGGGCGCCATTCTCTTCAGTAGCAAAGTGGAGAAATATATTCCTCCGAAAAAGGGGGCAAGCCACGTGTGGCGTCTTATCAAAGAGGTTTTCACCTATCAGCCCGAGGATCTGAGTACCGATCTGGACGGGGTTTTGACATTCTTAAACCGGGTGTCCAAGCGCCACGCCATTGTCTTCCTGATTTCCGATTGCATGGATACGGGATTTGAAAAATCCCTTCGTCTGACTTCCAAAAAGCATGACCTCACGGTGATTCGCATTTCCGATCCTGCCGAAGAAACGCTTCCCAATGTGGGGTTCGTTTACCTCAGGGATCCCGAGACCGGCATTAAGACCCTGGTGAACAGCAACAGTCGAAAACTAAAAAAGAAGTGGCGTTCCCATCGGGACGAACAAAAAGCGTATTTGAACGCACTATTTAAAAGAGCCGGCATCGACCAGGTTGAACTGACCACGGACGGTCCCGTGGTGGAACCCTTGACCCGGCTTTTTGAGAGCAGGAAGCGGCGCCTATGCTAAGGGCCTCGGAAAGACACTTCTTTTTAATAATAATGTGTTGTTTCGTGGGGGTGTTTTCCGGTTCGGAGATTTGCGTTGGTGCTGAACCGGCCCCTCAGATGACGGCATCGCTGGTGCCCAACCAAACCAACGTGGGGGGAATCGTCACCCTGACATTGAAGTTTCAGCTTCCCGCGGGCGCCCATCTTGCGCCGGAACCGGCCGTTAAAGGCCTTGCGGGTTTCCGGATTCTGGATCAGCAGATGATGATTCCGGACGACGCCCGGAAAAAGACCGATGGAAAAAAAAGTCCGGACACGGTCGTTTCGGGGGAATATCATATTCGTCTGATGGTCAACCGACTCGATTCCGGATCGGTGGGCCCCATATCCCTTCCCTATGTGACCGCTGACGGTGAAAAAGCGTCACTCAAGGCGGCAGCGGTTCCGTTTACGGTTTTGTCCAACCTTGGGGAAAAACCCGGAGCAGCACGGCTTAGGCCCATTTACGGAATCATACCCACCCAATCACTCCTGGGCAAATACCGGTTCTGGATTCTGGGAGGGATTGCAATTCTGCTCCTGGGGGTCGCCGTCGAGTGGTGGTTTAGAAGCAGACGCCAGAAAGTCTCATCGGCCATGGAACAGACGCCCCCGGATAAGCTGGCCATGCGGGGACTGAAAGCGCTGGAGGCTCGGAGATTGTTTGAGGAAGGCCGAATCAAAGATTTTTACTTTGAATTTTCAGAGATCCTGAGACGTTATATGGAAGCCATTCGGGGATTTCCAGCCGCGGAATACACCCTTGAAGAGATTGCCAGGGCTGCCGGGAAAAAAGAAGATCAGCCGTTGTTGTCGCTGCTGCGACGGGCGGACATGGTGAAATTTGCCGATTCCGCCGCCACCCCCGCCGGAAAGACGGATGACCTGGCGGCGGCCTTCGCCTATATTCGCAGCACCCGTGAACCCGTGATGACCGGAGCGTCGTCGGAGCGCAGAGGCGGCAAACAGTATGCCTCCCGCAGGTTCGGTCCCGCAGGGAAGGAGAAGGCGCCGACATGATGTTCCGGTTTGCGTATCCGATCATGCTGCTGCTGGTTCCCTTGGCCCTGGGATGGCTGGTCTATTCGTTTCTCAAAAAGCCCGAAGGGATCACCTATTCCATGGCCGCTTCCATGGCGGCGTTTTCGGATGGCGGCAGCAACCTGGTCCCCCGTATTCCCAAGATCCTTAGGGCCTGCACCCTGCTGTTGCTGATCGTGGTGGCCGCAAGGCCCCAATTGTATAATGTATCCCGGGACGTTCACTCGCCGGGCGTTGACATCATGCTGTGTCTGGATACATCCGGGTCCATGCAGGCCCTTGATTTTAAAGTGGAAGGGAAATCCGTAACGCGGTTGGAAGCGGTTAAGAAAGTGGTGGCGGATTTCATCGGTAAAAGGGAGACGGATCGCATCGGGTTGGTGGTATTTGGAGAAGAGGCTTTTACCCAGTCGCCTTTGACCATAGATAAGGGCCTGTTGCTGGAATTGGTAAATCGCATGAAGATCGGCATGGCGGGCGACCGGACCGCCATCGGCAGTGCTATTGCCATCGGCGGCAAGCGCCTGAAGGATCTTAAATCCAAGTCAAAAATTTTGATTCTCTTGACGGACGGCCGGAACAATGCGGGGGAAATCAGTCCCCAGGCCGCGGCCCGGGCGGTAAGAGAATTCGGCATCAAACTGTATACCATCGGGGTGGGAGGGAAAGGCCCCGCGCCCTTTCGTATGAAAACCCTCTTTGGAACCCGGCTGGTGCCCCAGCATGTGGACTTGGACGAGGTGACGCTCAGAAATGTGGCGAAGACCGGCGGCGGAAAATATTTTCGCGCGGCCAACAGCCAGGAACTTCAAGAGATCTATGACATTATCGACCGGGCGGAAAAGACCGATGTAAAGGTCAAGGAGTTCTTCCATTTCAGGGAACTCTACCCCTGGTTCCTGGTGCCCGCCATCGCGATTTTTTTGCTGGAAATGTTGCTCAAAACCTGGATATTGAGGATTATTCCATGACCCTGTCCCATCCCTGGATCCTTCATTTCCTCTGGCTGCTGCCGCTGGTGGCCGTCACCTTCGTGGTGGTATATCGAAAGCGGCGGCAGGCCTTGGCCCGGTTTGCGGAAACCGAACTGCTCAGGCGGCTCGCGCCCGAGGACTCCCGGGGGAGGCGGGTGCTCAAGGCGGTCTTGTGCCTTTTGGCCCTTGGATGCATGCTGTTGGCGCTGGCCGGACCCCGCTGGGGCAGCCACTATCAGGAAGTGACCCAGAAAGGTGTGGATATTGTCATCGCATTGGACGTTTCCCCCAGTATGCTGGTGGAAGACATCAAACCGGACCGGCTGGAGCGGGCCAAACGGGAGATTACGGATTTTCTGAAAGTGGTGAAGGGGGATCGTGTGGGGTTGGTGGCCTTTTCAGGTGCGGCCTACACGCAGTGTCCCCTGACGCTTGACTATGGCGCATTGATGATGTTTTTGAATATTCTGCACCCGAACAATATTCCGCATCCCGGAACCGATCTGGGCGCAGCCGTTTTGGGGGCCATAAAGGCCTTCGATCCCAAGTCGGAAACCGACAAGGTGATTCTGCTTATCACCGACGGCGAGGACAATGAAAAACGGGGGCTTGATGCGGCCCGTGAAGCCGTTCGAAAAGGCATCAAAATTTTTGTCTTCGGCATGGGGGATCCGGCGGGCGGCCCCATTCCCGCATCCAACGGAAAGGGCGGATTCGTCAAGGATGACAAAGGTGAACTGGTCCTCTCCAAACTGGACGAAGCGGGACTGCAGGAGATAGCGGCGGTCACCGGTGGCGAATATGTGCGATCCATGGCGGGCGATCTGGATCTGGATCTCCTCTATTTTGACGGCATCAAACAGAAGACCGATGCGGCCGTTGTCAAAAGCGGCAAGATCAAGGTTCATGAAGAACGGTTTTTCATTTTTGCGGCGGCGGCTTTCCTATTGCTTCTCATGGAAGGGATGATCGGCCATCTAAAACATAAAAGATCCGGATTGCTTACGATGGCATTTTTGCTTCTTTCTTTCACACAGGGGTACGCTGCAGAAGATCCGGATGAACTCTATGCGCAGGGTCGATTCGCAGAAGCCGCCAAAGGCTACGCAGATCAGGACATGGATAACCCCCGGGATATCCGGTACCGGTACAACCGGGGCTGCGCGGATTATCAGGCCTCCGATTTCAAGGGTGCCATGGCGGCCTTTTCAAGCGTTTTAAAGCGCACCGATGATCCTGAGACCCGTGTAAAAGCCGTCTTTAATCTGGGGAATGTTGCTTACAAGAAGGGGGATTTCTCCGCTGCATCAGCCTACTACCAGCAGGCCATTGTTCTGGATCCTGCCAACGAAAATGCACGATACAATCTGGAGCTGGCATTAAAGGAATTGGAAAAACAAAAGAAACGGGAAGAGGAGAAAAAAAAGCAAGAACAGCAACAAAAAAACCGGAAAAAGAAAAACGCTCCAAAAGATCAAAAGGAAGGAGAGCAAGAACCATCCCAGGAAAAATCATCCGGAGAAAAGTCAAAGCCGGATAAGACAAATCATAAACAGGATCGGAAGAGGGATGAAGCGCCTCAAGAAAAGTCACGAAACGCCGGCGATAAAAATGCTCCTCAGACCAACGAACCTGAGGTTCAAAAACAGGAGCCGGTCCCTGCCGCACCAATGGAGAAACAGAAAGCCGAGGCGCTCTTGGACAACATCAAAGAAAACCGCGCGCGATTCTTGAAGTTTCAGATGCCCGAAACCGAAACGCCGGAAAAATCATCGGGAAAGGACTGGTGACATGAAAAGAGCGTTTTTTGTTCTGATACTTTTTGCCATATTGCTCCTGACGGCCCACATGGTATGGGCGAAGGTCTCGGTGACACTGGAACTGGATCGTCTGGAAGCCACCCTCTCGGATGCTGTTCAGCTTAAAATCCATATGTCCGGCGCAAGAAAGAGCGACGCGCCGCCGGTGATCAAAGGGCTGGACGCGTTTCATGTGACACGGGGCGGCAGTGCCAGCCGGGTCGAAATCATCAACGGCCAATATCATTCCGGTGTGGATTTCACCTATTACCTTCAGGCCAGAGAAAAGGGCGCTTTTAAAGTGGGGCCCGCCAGCATCGAGGTGGATGGAAAAATATATGAGAGCAATGTGGCCACCCTGAAGGTGACGGCACAAGGGACGGCATCGGGTACGGCAAGTCCGCCTGTTTTTCTCACCGCGACACTGGGATCTCAAAAGGCCTACGTGGAAGAACAGGTCCCATTCATCCTGAAGCTCTATCTTCGTGTTAACGTGAGCGATATCTCTCTGGACTTGCCCGAAGTCGGTGAACTCACGTTCAGGCAGCTGGAAAAACCAAAAGAGTATCAGGCGGTCTTTGACGGCACATCCTACCGGGTTCTGGAGGTTTCCTACGGGGTTATGCCCCTCAAAGCCGGTCGCGTTCGCATTCCCCCTGCCCGCATGGGGATGACCGTTTACACGAATCAGGATAGAAGGGCCAGAGGGTTGTTTGACGATCCGTTTTTCGGCGGTGCGTTCAGGAGCGGACGTCCTTTGACGGTGTCCAGCGATCCACTTGCCCTTGAAGTGCGATCCTTCCCCGAAAAGAATAAACCCGCTGAATTCAGCGGGCTGGTGGGGCAATTCGCAATCGAGGAGAAACTTTCCGGTTCTGAGATTCATGTTGGGGATTCCGTAACCCTTACGGTTCGCCTCAAAGGGGAGGGGAATGTCAATCGGCTGCCGGATGTGAAAATGCCGGCCCTGGCGCATCTGAAAACTTATGCAGATGAACCGGTATTTGAAACCGGACCGGGCGCAAATGGTCCGATCGGGAGCAAAACCATGAAATGGGCACTGGTTCCGGAACAAGCGGGCGAATATACCATTCCTCCTTTTACAATAAATTATTTCGATCCCAGAAAGGCAACCTATCGGACCATAAGAACCAAAGTAATGGTGTTAAACGTTCTGCCCGGGGAATCGCAGAAGCTGATAACCGCCTCTCAAAAGGAAAAAAAGAAAGATCCTTCCAACCATTCCAAGCAGGCAGTGAAGGAACTCGGCCATGACATTCTTCCCATTTATACCTCAACTTCCGGTTTAGGGAATAACGGCTGGCTGTCTTCAAAGTCAATGGGTCCTGAAAATCCGTACGCCTGGGTGGTGCTCGCAGTTCCTTTTCTGGTGTATGGAGCGGTTTTTCTCGGGTTGCGCTTCAACAAAAAGTCCGATCAGGCCATTAATGCGCAGCGGGCCAGGAAAGCGGCCCAAAATTTCATGAAGGAATGTCGCAAGGAAAAGAAGGATGCCGACGGCATGATCATTGCCGTTCGTGATTACATCAATGACCGTTTTCAGTTGTCCATCGGGTCACTGACGCCCGCCGACGTTCCGAAGCTTCTGGTGGAAAGAGGCGTGGATTCCCGTACGGCCGACGAACTTCGAAATGTGCTGGAAGACCTTGAAGGCCGCATTTATACGGGTGGAAAAGCCACCTGCGGCCGTACTCCCCAGGCCATTCAGGAAATTATCAAACGGATGGAAAAGGAACTGCGGTGAAATATCGTTTACTGTTGCCCATTTCGCTCTTTCTGATTGCTTTCATGATGGCGCCTTCAGCCTTCGGGCAGGATTCCCGGGATGGGAAGGCATGGGAGGAACTTTTCTTTCAGGCCAATCAGCATTACCGGGAAGGAAACTATCAGGAAGCAATAGCGGGCTACAATCAGCTGCTCCGGATGGGTCATGATTCCTCCCTCATTCAGTACAACCTGGGAAACGCCTGGTTCAGACTGAACCAGGTGGGCCATGCGATTCTGGCCTATGAGCGGGCCTGTATTGCCATGCCTCGGAATGCTGATCTCAATTACAATCTGGCCCAAGCAAAGGACCAGGTGGTGGACGCTATTCCGCCCGCAAGGGGTTTTTTCAGCATGGCGTTTTTCTGGCTGCCGTCCGTCAGTCCGGGTGAACTGTTCTGGTGTTTCGCCATCTTCAATATGCTTCTCTGGACGGCCCTTTTAATCCGCATGTTTTATCGATCGGAATGGCTTTTCTACAGCTTGCTGATGATTCTCTGCCTATGGGCGTTGACAGGACTTTCTCTCGGAATGAAATGGGTCCAGGTCCATGATGATCACCGGGCGGTTATTCTGACCAAAGAGGTGGCGGTTTTGGCAGGGCCCCACGAGGGGGATACGGTTCTGTTCAAGCTGCACGAAGGAGCCATTGTGGAGCAGGAGCGCTCGGAAGACGGGTGGCGACTGATCCGATTGCCTGACAGGAAACGCGGCTGGCTGCCTGAAAAGGATTTGGAACTGATTTCTTTAGGCAGCGGGAACTGATCGTGGGACCTTTCCATCCATAAATGGCCCTTTTCCGCAATCTCAGCGTCAAACTTCGGGTTTACTTGTGCGACCTACTATCGTACGTCTCCGCGCAACGCCAAGGTTTTCCTTGACCTTGCGAAAAATTGCACATTTCTGTATTGGAAACCCGAAGTGCCCACAAAAGAATATATGGATGGGCACTATCTAACTGTTGGTTGAATGGCCTTGGAATTTCCGGAAATCGTAGATGCTTGAGAAGGGGAGTGCCCGCAGTAATTCTTCCAGGGTCGTTTTTTCTTCTCGCAATTTTTGAATGGCATCCTCAGCCATCAATACGGAATCTTTGCTTTTGTGAAGGCTTTTTCGAAGGACATCGATCTCAGTTCTATCGTGGACCAAAAAGAGATCTTTCTCGTTTGGAATCCAAAGTTCCGCTACGGCAAGACGCCCCCTATACCCTGTATGATTGCAGTAGGAACACTTTTGGCCGGCAACCCAGCGGATATCGGAAGGGGGCGTGACAAAAAACTCTTTCATGAACGCTTCGGGTGGACTGGTTTCCGCTTTGCATTTCGGACAAACTTTTCTGACCAATCGCTGTGAAAGAACACCTATCAGGCACGAACCGATGAGTCCGGGATCTACGCCAAGTCCCAAAAGTCTGGGAATGGTCCCCACGGCGTCGTTGGTGTGGAGCGTACTCAGGACAAGGTGACCGGTCTGTGCGGCCCGGAACGACATGTCGGCGGTTTCACTGTCTCTGATTTCGCCAACCAAAATAATTTCCGGATCCTGCCTCAGAAATGCGCGTATGAAATTGGCAAAGGTATTTCCAATGGCCGGATTGACCTGACACTGTGTAATTTTGTCATATACATATTCAATTGGATCTTCAGCCGTTAGTATTTTGATGCCGGGACGGTATGCGCTCATCAAGGACCCGTACAAAGTGGTGCTTTTACCTGAGCCAGTGGGTCCGGTTACCAGCAAAATGCCCGAGTTTCGCTTGAGAAGTTCCTTTAAGGAATCGTTAATTCTCGGTGAAAGGCTCAGCTCATCTATGGATTTTGGAGCGTTTCTGGAATCGAGAATTCTTAGAACAACGTTTTCACCGTAATAGCCCGGCACAATTGAAATACGAAAATCCGCCTTTGCACCGTTGCTATTCACACCCAGCACCGCCCTGAAGCTCCCGTCCTGGGGGCGCCGCTTCTCGGTGATGTCAAGGTTCCCCATGATTTTGATTCGCGATATGACTTCCCTTGTGAGCCTTCTTAAATCCCTTTCAATATGGTCCAGACGAAGATCCTGAAGAACCCCGTCAATTCTGTAACGGACGTACATGCCTCGATCCGTGGTTTCCAAGTGAATATCCGATGCCGAGTTTTTAATTCCCAGGCCGATGACCTGACTCACCAAATGGTCCGCTTTCTTGATCTGTTCTGAGCCCAGAGCGTGAGCGATTTCCTCATCGATAGGTGCTTCATCAAGCACCTGAAAAACCCTGGATGTCTTTTCTTTGTTCTGCAAATCTTCATATTCATAAAGTCGAATAAAGGCACGCCCAATGGCGCCACGGGTCGAAGTGACCACATTGATGGAAAGGCCTGTAAATGCGCTTAACTCGTTCACCACATCCATATCCGTCGGATCATCCATGGCGAGGGTCAGCGTCGAACCGATTTTTGAAATAGGTACGATCCGTCGGTTCCTGGCGTATTTCTTGTTGATCAGCCGGGAGAGATTTCTGTCCAGATCCATGCTGTCCAGATTAACGAAAGGAATGTTGAGTTGGGTACAAAGGGCCTGCCTCAAATTCTTGTCTGATAAGAGGTTCAATTTTAAAAGGGCCTCACCCAGGCGAATTCCCGTTTCATTTTGGTGCTTAACCGCTATATCAATGTCTTTTTGAGTGATGATACCGGAGCGGAGCAGAATGTCCCCGAGATTCGCCCGTTTGTTGAATCGCTCCAAAACGAGGTCCAGTTGATTACGTGTTATAGCTTCCATTTCAACAAGTACCTGCCCGATGGGCTTGTAGCCATCTTCTGCATTTTGTATTTTTTGCGCCTCAATAAGGTGTTGCTCACTTATCAGTCTTTCTTTCAGGAGAATTTCTCCCAGTTTCGTGTGGGGCTGTTTCAATTGGCTCATGATTTAATCTCTGTGCGACGGAACCTAAGATATAAATGATAAAAATACTACTCAAATTAAGAAAATGTCAATGAGGTTTTTTTTAGGTGCACGATAAATTTGTTCCGTTACTTGACAGTCTTACCGTGCTTGAGAGCTTGAGAGTCTAAAGTTCTCTGAACATTTTTCGATCCCGATTCCGTTACATCAAGACGCCATACTACGTACATAGTCGTTCCAAAATTCGGTGCTGGAGCGTTCATTGATATTGCTGATTCGGCGGCGGTAACAAAGAAAAATCTGAAAACAATGGGAAAAGATGTTTTGTTTATTTCCCGACTTCCTGGGAATTTCAAAGAATGTGATCGGGTAATCAAAGAAGCTGTTTTGAAGAATGCATGGGAAGACATTGGCGTCATAGCCCAAACCGAGCCGACGTAGAAATGGCAGAGGTCGGCCCAGAAATGACGGGTTTCGTGAAAGCAAAGAGTTGCGGTATCTGGGTTCAGCCAAGGTTTCAGAAAACCAGGACGCTGTTTCAACTTTTCGAAAGGAAGCCGGCTGTTTCGTTATGCTTACCAATGTCCCCAGGGAAACCCAAGAGGAAGGTATACTCACCCCTTACGATGGATTCTCCGCCAGATATAATTTTTTTTTATCCTACCCATGCAGGCTTACTGCGGTCCCCACGAGGGGGACGTCTGTTTTCCCTTTTCAAAGGTTATGCGGCGTTGCGTCCGTCCGTTGGCGTTCATCATGTAGATGTGGTATGCACCGGTTCGATCGGAGCTGAAAGCGATATACCTGCCATCCGGAGACCAGCAGGGATCTTCATTGTTGCCGCTGTCGGCTGTGAGTCTTTTCATGCCGCTTCCATCCGGCGCCATGGTGAAAATGTCAAAATGCCCATCGGTCTTTCCCACAAAGGCAATCCGATTCAGAGCCGACCAGGCGGGTGACGTGTTGTAGCTGCCTTCATAGGTGAGGCGATCCACTCTACCGCTGGAGATTTCCAGCAAATAAATCTGTGGCGAGCCGGATCGGTTGGAAACAAAAGCCAACTTTGTGCCATCCGGGGAAAAAGCCGGTGATACGTCTATCCCCCAGTGCTCCACGAGCTGTCTCAGGATTTTACCCTGAAGATCGATGGTGAAAATATCAGGATTTCCTTTGTGGCTCATGGTCAATGCCAGTTCTTTGCCGTTGGGCGCCCAGCAGGCACCGATATTCAGTCCCGAACGTCCCGACAGGCGCCTCAAAGCACCGGTGACCAGATCCCGCAGGTACAGCATGGGGCCACCGCCGTTTTTGTAGGATTGTAGACGATCTTTTTTCCGTCAGGAGACATCTGGGCAAAGAGCGATGCTTTTATCTTTGGTTAGCGGCCTTACATTGCGACCATCGTAATCACARGCGTAAATCTCTCTTTGTCCCGTTGCGGTTCCCACGAAAGCCAGACGGGTCATAGAAATGCCTTCGTGCCCGGTAAGGCGTTTGATAATTTCGTTGGAAAGGCGATGCATGAGATGGCGATAGTCATCCAGGCTTCCAATAGCGCGTTTTCCCAAAATCTGCCGCCCAAAGAAAACGTCGAAAAGTCTGATTTCGACCTCCAGTTGATTGCCCGAGCAAGTATAACCGCCTTTCAACAGCAGCTCGGCACCGATAACGGACCAGTCTTTGAAATTAATATCCTTTCCTTTTATGGGACCATTTTTTCCTTCCAGAAAGGACGCTTTGTCCAGCGGGTTGAAATAACCGCTTAGATCGAGGTCGTTGCTGACCACACCTGGAAGTTCGGAGGAAAGTTCCAGACGCGGGCAGCCACCGCCCTGATTCTGGAAATCTGGGATGGCAATATTGAATTTTTGGACGGATGGCGCGTTGACATCGATGTATATCCGCGCAGTCGCAACGCCTTCAAAACAGAGGAAGAACAGGGCGCAAAGAAAAAGAAAGCCACTTGGAAAACGACACCGTATCATTATGGTTACCTCCACCATCAATTGAATTGTGCAAACCTTCAGTTGTCTTCCAGTTCGCTGAGGTTAAATCTGATCTCCATCTCGTCCTGATTTCTGTTATACCCTTCCGGAAAAGGGGGAAGCGGATTTGATCGCTCAACCGCTTTCATCACCGAGGCATCGTAGATGGCATTGCCGGAACGCTCAATGAACCACGATCTCAATATGGTTCCATCCCGTTGCACCCTGACGACCACCGTGGCTACCAGGTCTTTCAGTTTTGAAGGGCTTGTCAGGGCGACCGGATATTGCCAGTTGCTTTTGATGCGCTCTTCCACCTCCATTTGATAAATGCGGATGGCGATCCCTTCCATAGGCGGGCCCCCGGCACCGGCTGCTTCCGCCCTATTGACCTGGTTCTGAATGTTGCTGATGGCCTTGTCCAGGTGTTGATCCACCTTTTTTTCGGTGTTTACATTCCTTTTGATCTTTGCCACAGCCTGATCGATGAGCTTGGAAGGCGAGACCTTCGGTTTTTTAGGCTTTGGCGGTTTCTTGGCAACGGGTTTTTTTCTTTCAACCGTTCTTTTTGCAATGCTAACAGGTTTTTCAGGCTTTGGTGGTGTGCTGATCCGCTTGGTTGCAACCGCTTTCGTCGATGCGGGCACCTTTGTTGTGACACGCTTTGGCTGAACGGTTTTAGCTGCCGCTTTTGGTTTGGCGGCGGGCAAAGTAACCAGGTTCACTTCATAAACCGGGCCGCTTATCTTTCGGGTTGCGAAAGGATCGGGGGCAAACAGGAGCAGGGACAAAACCCCCACATGAAGGAAAAGGGACAGGAGGATAACCCCGGTCCAACCGGGTTCCCCTGATCGATCCGACATGGTTTTTGCCCGCAAGGTTCCCATTAATATTAATCCAAAGGTTCGGTGACCATTCCCAGCTTTTCGATTCCGGCCTTCTTTACGCTGGCAATGACATTCATGACAAACCCATAGGGAATATCTTTGTCCGCTCTCAGCAACACCTCCTTGCTTCTTCTGTTTTCAAAGATTTTTTGAATCTTCACACCCAGATTTTCAAGGGGAATCCTGTGGCTTTCCAGAAAAATTTCCTCTTTGCTGTTGACCGTCAAAATGAGGGGTTCATCGGATGTCTTGATGTTTTTGGCTTCGGTTTTCGGCAGATTAACATCGACACCCTGCGTCATCATGGGGGCGGCGACCATAAAGATGATCAAGAGCACCAGCATGACATCCACAAGGGGGGTAACATTGATCTCCGACATCAATTGCCTGTTATTGCCGTTGGTATTGAATGCCATATTACAAAGTGCCCTTCCTGATCGACGGTTTTTTGAAAAACTGCCTGACTACCATGCTCAGAAAATCGGTGGCGAAAATATCCATTTCCGCACGCAGGCTGACGACACGCTGGGTAAAATAGTTGAAAGCCACCACGGCGGGGATGGCGGCTGCCAGACCGGCGGCGGTGGCGACCAGGGCTTCGGAAATACCGGGGGCCACAACGGCCAGATTCGCCGACCCTTTGAGGCCGATACTGTGAAAAGACTCCATGATACCCCACACGGTCCCGAAAAGGCCGATAAAAGGAGCGGTGTTTCCGGTGGTGGCCAGGAAGCTCAAAGCCTTTTCCAGCCGTTTGTTCTGGTCGATCTCCGCCTTGCGAAGCGCCCTTTCCAGGTTGTCCATCAGGGTCTGCTGCGATCGTAGAGGATATTCCGATTGGCTGGCTGTCCCGCCCTGAGACGTTCCATCCGGATCACTACCCTGCATTTTACGAAACCGCGTAAATTCGGCATACCCGGCGCGAAAAAGCTGCGCCACCGGGCTGAGTTTCAATGCGTCGCTCGACCGGTAGATCTTCTTAATATCCCTGGACTCATAAAAAAGTTCCAGAAAATCATCTGTTTCGTCTCTGGCTTTCCTGAGCATTCTGAATTTAAGAAAAATGATGGCCCATGTGGTGATTGAAAAGAAAAAAAGAATCAACATAACAAATTTGACCATGGGTCCCGCATGAAAAATCATCTGAATGATATCACCGTTCAGGGCTCTTTCAAAAATCACACCTGCGGGAATAAGACCGGCTGTGGGAATACTTATCATTGGTTTTCCTCATGATTTAATAAAACGGGGCGATGCGCCGGAAAAGGCTGGCCCCAATTCAACATGCTCTAGTTTTATAGTGCTTGCGGTAAGGTTTCAAGAAGAATCTTTATCTCTATGAATGCGGAATGTGGAGGGCGAAATTATTTCAACCATAAGTCTGAGCTATGGGGTTGCTTGGATGTTGGACTATCCTTGAAGTTTAAACCGCTCCACAATAAAATCCACCAGGCCGGTAACATCCTCCAAAGTGAACCGGCGCGCCTTCAGTCCGACCGGAATATCGCTCATGATGGCGAACACATTGTCATCGCTTTGGCAGAGCGGCGTATCGTGAATTTGGGATCTGAAAATTTCCACCTTCGGCCGGTCTTGCTTCTTGTAACCTTCGGTCAGAATGACATGCACATGGTCAAAAAATTTTCTCAGTTCGTCGGGATTGTGATCGTGGTCCACATCCATCACCATCCCGATCTGGCGCGGAGATGAAATAAGTGTTGTGCAGGCACCGGCCTGTTTATGACGCCAGCTGTCTTTTCCCGGTTTATCCATTTCAAATCCATGGACATCATGCTTGATGCTGCCGACCCGGTAACCGCGGCGGGTCATTTCATGGATCAATTTTTCCATCAATGTGGTTTTTCCTGCTCCCGAATAGCCCACAACGGAAATAATGGGAGGTTGGTTGACTTCGTTCAAACTGCTCTTCTCCTTGTTGAATACCAAACGCCGCGACTATTCACCAAAAACTTCTCTGAAACAACGGTTGTCTTCCTCCAGACAGCGCTTTTTTAATTCGCGGTATTTTTCCAGCAGCGCTTTGCCTTCCGACGTCAACCGGCTGCCGTCTCTTCGGTCCGCATGGATAATGTCCTTACCCAGATACTGTTCGGTGACCTTGATTTTGCTCCAAACCCCTTTGTAACTCATTTTCATGAGTTTTGCGGTTTTGTTGATGGACCCGGTTTTGTCTATGGTCTCCAGTATTTCCTTTCGACCTTCGCCCATAATGATGCGGTCCTGCTCATCAACCACCCAATGCCGGCTCTTAATCCTCATCAATACATTCTTAGCCACTTTTTACCTCCGCGAACCGTTCGCCGCTTCTTGAAGGATCGTACCCTCCCAGTAAAGCGACACGCTTTCTAAAATTGTCCGACCCCATGACGTTCAGTGTCGTTTCCACATTGGACTGATCCAGCAAATGGGTCGGCACGATCAGATCATACTCTTCCTGCTCAATGGGGACAAAATCCAGGTCCAGGGCCTTTGCCGCCGCATAAATCCCCATGCCGCAGTCGGCGGCACCGCTCAGAATGTCAACGGCCACCGCCATGTGGGTGAATTCCTCATGGCCGTAGCCCCTGATCGCATCCGGGAGGATGCCGGCCTGCTTGAGTTTATAATCAAAAAGGACCCGGGTTCCGGAACCCGCCTGGCGGTTGACAAAAACCACGTCTTCCCGCGCCAGATCCCGGATACCGCCAACGGCCTTGGGGTTTCCCTTGTTGAGGATGAGACCCTGGTCCCGCAACACCAGGTGAAATACCGTCACGTCCATGTTGGGGATGTAACGTTTGATATAGGAAAGATTGTATTCGCCGGTCTCCGTATCCAACAGGTGGCTTCCGGCCATATGGCAGGTTTTCTTGCGAACGGCAAGCAGCCCGCCGAGACTCCCCACATTTCCCGAGGAGATGCGGACATGTCCGCTGTTTCGTCTCACTTCATCGCCCAGGATGTCAATGGTCATGTCGTGACTACCGATGATGACGATGGTATTTTCGAGTTCCGCCTCATCCACCAACAGCTCGGCCATGGTTTTCCGCCCCTGGCTGATCCCTTCTGAAAGCGCCGGTATTCGGACGATACCTTCCGCCCGGGTCAGGGTGGTAATGGAGCCTGCCGCCCGAGGCAGCGGGGTTGCCACATGACGATCACCCACCCTGCCGATATTGACCCGAAGAAATTCCTCGGTACCCACCTTGCTCGGGATGTCCCGGGTGGGCTGAACTTCGATGGCAGGTGTTTTGGGTGGCGAAACACCCTGAAGGGCGTAGAGCAGCGGTTTTACAAACTGTTCAAAGGAGAGCGCCGCTGAAACCGCATAGCCGGGGTTTCCGATCACCGGCTTTCCCGCCACAATCCCCAGGATCGTCGGTTTTCCGGGCATCATGGCAACCCCGTGGACCAGCACTTCACCCATTTCCCTGATGGCATGAACCGTAAAGTCCCGGCTGCCGGCGGAAGATCCGGCGTTGATAATGATCACATCCGCCTCGGAATCCACTGAATTGCGCAATATCTTTTGGATCTCGTTTTGAGAATCCGAAACAATGCCTTGAACCAAGGGTATGCAGCCGCATTCCCTGACCAACCCGGCAAGGACCATTGCATTGTATTCCACAATCCGGCCTTCACCCGGAACTTCGCCTTCTTCAATCTGGTCATGGCGGATGAGTTCGGATCCCGTGGGAATGATGTCCACGCGGGGTCTCTTGCGCACGTTTACGGAAAAAACCCCACCGCCGATGAGCGCTCCGATATCATAGGCCCGGATACGATGGTTTTGTGGAAACAGCAGCTGGGTGGCAACAATATCCTCGCCCACTTTGCGGACATGTTGCCACGGGTAAGCGGAAGACCTGATTTCTACATGCCCCTCATCGATCATATGGACGTTTTCGATCATGATCACGGCATTAAAAGGCCTGGGAAGGGGCTGCCCGGTGTTGACCCAGACGGCGTCGGTGTCCAGTGCCAGGGTTAGGGGATGGCGTTCGGTGACCCCATAGGTCTGCTCTGCTTTGACGGCAATGCCGTCCATGGCCGAGGCATGGTAAGATGGGGCGGAGGTTTTGGCAAAAACCGGTTCCGCCGTGATGCGGCCGTCACTTTCTTCGGCCTTAAGGCGGGTGATCCCGGTCTTTTGCGCCGAACCGAACCGGGAAAAAAAAATATTTTGAGCCTCTTTGAGAGGCTTCATAGAAAGGTATACCTGTCTTTTCATTCTACCTCGTTTGAGTTGTGCGAAAAAAGTATGACATCAATTTTATCACCCTCGTAAAGGCCTTCCGTATTCATGTCGATTCGCACAAGCCCGTCCGCCTCCACCAGGGTCGAAATCAATCCTGATTTTCCAAATATGGGGATGGCATATGCATGTTCCCCTCCCTTCTCCAGTCTGACGCGAACATAGTCCTCCCGTCCGCCGGAGGAGGGAATGTTGCGTTTCAGAATTGCTTTCCTGACGGTATGGAGTTCATTGCCGTATGGAACAGCCCCTGAAAGGGTGCGCAGCAGGCTTGTCATGAAAACCTCCGCCACCACCAGGGCTGAAGCCGGATGGCCGGGAAGGCCGATGACGGGTTTGCCCCCGGATCGTCCGATAATGGTCGGCTTGCCCGGACTGATGGATATGCCATGGACGAGAAGTTTAAAGTCGGGCAGGGTTTCAAAAACCTTCAGTGTGAAATCCCTGGTTCCCACGGAACTGCCACCGGATATCCACACCGCATCCGCTGATGATAGCGCCTTTTCCACCATTTTCCTGAGAGGTTCGAACCGGTCCGGACAGATGCCCAGATAAACCGCAACAGCCCCCATGTTCCGGCACAGGGCCCCCAGCGTGTAGCGGTTGATGTCGCGGACCTGACCCACCCCGGGTTTCCGGGAAATCGGCACCATTTCATCCCCGGTGGAAAGGATGGCGATTCTCGGTTTTCTAAAAACTGGCACTTCAGAAAAACCGAGGCCTGCCATTGCGCCCAGATCCTGGGGCCGTAATCGTTTTTTTCGGGGAAGGATCACCGCACCCTTCTTAAAATCATCCCCCGGCTGAATGGTATTCTCCAAAGGGGAGATGGCACGACTGAGTTCCAGGGTTTTTTCATCCAACAGCGAGCAGTATTCAATCATCGCCACCCCGTCGGCCCCCTCGGGCAGTATGCCGCCGGTGGGGATCTTTACGGCCTGCCCGCTTTTTAGAACGATGTTTCCGGCTGCGCCCATGGAGACCTCACCGGCTATTTCCAGCAAGGCTGGCAGGCTCTCCGTGGCACCGAAGGTGTCACTGCTTTTTACCGCATAACCGTCCATGGTGGACTTGAAAAAATCAGGCAGATCTTCGGGGGCCTTCAAATCAACACCCAATACTCGGCCAAAGGCATTTTCCAGGGAAACGGTTTCCCCGCCAACGGGCGCGAAACCATTTATGATGTGAAAAACTTCATCCGGAGTTTTGAGTTCAAAAAACGCTTCCATCGATATTCGTTATCTGTTTGAAACAGGTTTTAACGGCCCTCATGCTTTGATCCACGATTTTGGGTAAATATGTCACAACCGACATAACTCTGCAATAAGAAAAATATGCCGCGGCAAATCCGTTGCCGGGGCAAAGGTAACCACGGCAAGGCTTATTCAAACACCTCACAGTGGTACAGCCCACTTTGGATGGCAACATGATTAGATATGCGGGAAGGGATAAAAAAGATGCTTCTGCGCAAAGGATGCGTACGCTTCAGTGCCCATCCTTTGTGGCGCAGAGGCCTTTGGAAGAATGTTCAAAAAATTTCCCGCCGGTTTTCTCGATGGTCCACCAGATACAGGTATTTTGCCGTTTCACCCAGTTCTTTTTCGAGCTTGGGCAGTTGTTCCCGTTCAACACCATACATGCGAATAAATACTTTTCGATACCCTTCCCGGACGTTTTCGTAGGTGCTCAGGATGCTGACCATGCGGCCCCCGTATCGGCGTATCACGTCGGCCAACTCGCGGATTGATCCGGGACGGTCCTCCACTTCGAAAGCGAACTGTATGCCCCGTTTGCCAACGCCCGTCAGCGAAATCAAAACACGGAACAGGTCGTTTTTGGTAATGATGCCGATGACCTTTCCTTTCTCGTCCATCACGGGGGCACCGGAAATATTCTTTTCCAAAAGCACCTCGGCGGCTTCCTCCACAGTGAAATCAAAGGGGATGGTTATCGGATTTCGGGTCATGATGTCCTGAACTTTGATTTTCGTGATCAAAAAAAGCAATTCATGAACTTCCAGGGTGGTAGCGTCTGATGCAGAGGCCCGTTTGAGATCTCGATCCGTGACAACGCCAACCAGTTTACCTTTCTTTATCACCGGCAGCATGGATATTCCTTTTTCCTTCATTCGTTGCATGGCATCCTGCATGCTGTCGTTGGCATCCGCGGTAATAACGCCTTTGCTCATCCAGTCTTTGACTAACATTTCAATCCCTCCCAACTCCGGCCGAACCGGCCTTTTCCATTTTACAAAATGAAGTTATCCTTTAAAATACCCAATCACGGGGCCAATAGACCAGAAAAACAATACCATAACGAAAATTGAAATACCCATAACAATGATAGCCTGAAACCATCGCAATGCGCAACACTTGACCAGCCCCACAGCGATCAATACCCATTTCCAGGGTTCCGTAATCCATAGGAAAAGTGGAATCCATGCAGCCAGAAGGGTAACACTCGAGGAAAAAGCATACACCGAAAAGAATCTCGGAAATGCCACCCGTTTGCCCAGGGTCATGATCATGGCCGCAAATCCCAGAAAAGCCGAAATAAAGCACATGCCGACAGCGTTCAAAAACAGAATGGCCGCCGTAAGCAGTGGCTGCTCGTGGGGCTGGGTAAAGGCGGCACATGCATAGAAAAGGCTTGAAACCAGCAAACATCCCATGGCCGGCGCCATGGCGCCCGAATCAGGAAGCCCGGAAAAGAAGCGTCGTGGTGAACTGAGAATGCCCATGAGCACCCTGAAGTATAACGCAAAAGAGAATTTACCGGCGATTTCCGGTTCAATTCCCCCTTCCCTTTGCTGACAGGTGTCCAATGCCATTGCCGACCGCTCCTTCTCATATAAGGGATTAAAATCCCACCTTTGTCAAAATTCCCCAAACCAGCATGATAAGGGTCAGGATAAAAAAGATGCGACGTTCCGTTTCTTTACTGAACCGGGTCACACCGTTACTGTGAACGAACCGGATCTTCTTGGTTGCATCAGCGTCTTTCCGTTCCATTGGCAGGCTCCTTTCCCGTTGATGTTTTAAAATCCCGGCAATCCGCTGAATCCCCGAAAACTCCAGTATACAGCTGTCAGGAGGATGATCAGGATGTTGGCAAAAAACCAGACGGGAATCCCCACGCGAAGATAGTCTTTGGGTTCCAGATATCCGCTGGCGTACACAATGGCATTGGGCGGCGTGCCGATAATCATGCAGTAGGCAAATGAACTGGCGATGGCGGTGCTCATAGCCATGAATGGGAGGAACGTGGTTCCCGGATGAACCAAACCCGCCATGTTCAGGGCAATGGGCCCCACGGCTGCAGCTGCCGGGCCGTCTGCCATGAGATTGGTCAGTACAGCCGTCAAGCCGTTGGAAGTGGCCATCAATGCCAGACCGGAGTCCATGCCCAGGGGCGCCAGTCCTTCAATGACCGAGCGCGCCAACCAATAGGCGGCCCCGGTACTGTCCAGTGTGCGGCCGAAAATGATGGCGCCGGCGTAAAGCCAGACCACTCCCCAGTCCACCCTTTCCTGGTAGTCCCGCCAGTTGACCACACCCGTCAGCAGATAGGCCACGGCGCCTGCCACG
This sequence comes from delta proteobacterium NaphS2, assembly GCA_000179315.1. Lineage (GTDB taxonomy): Bacteria > Desulfobacterota > DSM-4660 > Desulfatiglandales > Desulfatiglandaceae > NaphS2. Next base: position 20,310 of record ADZZ01000112.1, on the reverse strand, counting down.
GCGATTACACCGATCCCAAGGCGTACGGGATAAATGCCCATGTCGAAAAAGGCCTTTTCTGTAAACCACCCGTAGACCATCAGGACAAAGATGATCAGCGCCCAGATCTGTTTCCGATTCCATCCGCCCATGCGGCCGATCTCACTTTCCAGTTGGGCCATGGCCGGTGCCAGTGAAGTGATGCGCGGTTTAAACCGCCAGTTCACCAAAAACCAGGCAACCGGGATCATGACCAGGATGAAGGGAAAGCAATAGGTAACCCATTGAAAGTAACCGATATCAAACCCGAACATGTCGTTTAAATAGGTCATCATGATGACGTTTCGGGCGCCTCCCGAAGGCGCGCCCGGTCCGCCGATATTGCAGGCCATGGCAATGGCGATCATCAGCATTTTGGCCAATTCCGTGTCTTCGGGGATGTCTTCGGTCAGGCTGTTCTGATAGAGCAGCATGCCGATGGGCAAAAACATGGCAGCCAGCGCATGATCGGAAATGAAGGCCGCCAGGGGCGCTATGATGATAAAAAAGATCAGCGTCACCCACCGTGCGCTGGGCGCCGCCAGTTTTCTGAACATCATGAGGCACATGCGTTTGTCCACCCCTGTCTTGACGAAAGCGGCTGCGAACATGAGGCTCCCCATGATAAACCAGCAGGCGTCATCCCAGTAAAGCATGGCCACCTCTTTTCGCGAAACCACACCCGTAAATACCAGAATGATGCCGATACAAAAGGCAACACCCGGAAGCGGTATGCATTCGGTCATAAAGCAGAACACCACAAACACCATCATGGCAATGGCCACTTTGATATTCCACGCCCCCTTATCCGCGGCCTGCCGTTCCTTTTCGGTCAGCTTTTCATAGACCAGCCCTTCCTTTTTAAGCTCCAGGGCCTTCTTCATAATATCGGTAAATGACTGAGCACTCACGTGGTCACTTATAAAAGCTGCTCCCCGCTTCAGGTTTTCAGCGTCAGCCTGAATTTTATATTTTTTGCACCACTTGAGGTCTCTACTGAGAAACCGTTTCTTTGACAGCGCCCCTGTTGCAAGGTTTTGTTCCATAATCTGGGCCGTCAACAATTCCCATTGGGTCGCATCGGAACTCTTTTTTCCAAACAGTTCCGTGGTAATCAGGTTGATCACCGCCTGGGGTCCCACCTTCACTTCCGTCCCCACATCCTTCATGCCATAGGGGGTGGGCAGCGCCAGAATGGCAAAAAACAGAACGACCGGAATGATGAACAGTTTCCAGTTTACATACTTGTCATAGCCGGTGGCTTTTTGTTTTGCTTTTGTCATGATTCCACCTCGCTTCAGCTCTTCCGCATTTCAGCTCATTTCCTTTGGATGGCCTTTCCGGCGCTACGCTGATTCCATCAAAATTCTGGCCATTTCGAAAAACAGCTCCTGCTCCCGAACAACTCCCACCACCCTATTTTTTCGCATAACGGCCATTCGCCGGCGTTTTTCCGTATAAAGAAGATTGGCCACTTCCATGAGATTGGCATCTTCATCAACCTCCAGGGGCGCCTCCGACATCACGTCTTCAATTCGCCTGGAGACCAGGGCCTTGGTCTGAGTGGTGAAAAGACCACTCCAGAACATGGTGGAATACTGCATGCTGTCCGCCATGGACGGTTTGGGTGCCGAAAGGTAGGCCGGCCGAACGACACGGATCAGGTCCAGAATACTCAAAATACCCACCAGATTTTCCTGATGATCAAACACCAGGATGGAGCGGTGCCCTGTTTCCATGATCCGGCTGGTGGAAACCGCGCTTTCAAAAGACTGTTTCAACGCCTCAATCCCTTCGCGAATGGTACTTTCCAGCCGGATAGTGGTGTATTCCTCAATGGGAATCATGATGTCACCTGCTCTTTTCTCTTCCTTTCGCCCTTTTCTTGTGGCGTTAAAGGCATCCTCTATCTTGGATGCCAACAGGTCCATATCACAGGGTTTATTGAGGTAGTCAAAGGCTTCCCCCTTAAGGGACTTTTTTGCGGAATCAACGCTGCCATGTCCCGTAAGCATGATCACCTGCACATTCGGGTCGATCTTCTTGATTTCATGCAGGGCTTCATGCCCATCCATTCCGGGCATCTTCACATCCAGAACAACCACGTCCTGTTTTGCATTTTTTATGATTTGAACGGCGGCTTCACCATTTTCAGCCACGGTGGTTTCATATCCTCTTCGGGTCAGAATTTTAGAGGTGGTGGAGCGAAACTGATCCTCATCATCCACCATCAATACGCGTATGTTTTTTCCCATTACTCGACCCTCCAAAAATGGCTCACACTTCCTCTTTCAGAATTTCCCGCGGCGATTTCATGGTCTTTCTCATTTGGGCCATGCGAATTCGTTCCTCGATTCTTTGACGTTTTTCAAAGGCCTCTTCCGCCTTACCGATGAGATCCTCCATATCGGCCGGTTTCATCAGATAATCCATGGCGCCCGATTTCAAACCGTCTATTGCCGATTCCACCGTGGCATGACCCGTGAGCATGATCACTTCCACCAGCGGATAAGTATGCTTGATGGCTTTCAGGGTTTCCATTCCATCCATTCCCGGCATCTTCACATCCAGGATGACCACATGGATATTATGGGTCCGCAACAGTTCCAATGCTTCAGGACCGCTGGCAGCCGTTAATACCTCCAGTCCTTTCTTCAGAAGCAGTTTCTTTGTGGTGCTGAGAAACCGCTCTTCATCGTCGACCAACATGATTTTCATGGGTTCCATCGGCTATCCCCTTTCTTGAGAAAATTTCTGAATCTAAAGCTGTCATACATCTAATCGTCGCTCCCATCCCCTTCAAAAGACGGCAGAACAATGGTAAAAGTTGTGCCCGTATCCGTTTCGCTTTTCACCTCAATAAACCCGCCCATTTTACCGATAATTCCGTAGCACACGGAAAGACCCAGGCCCGTGCCCTTTCCCACCGGTTTCGTGGTAAAAAACGGGCTGAAAATCTTCTTCTGATTTTCCGGGTTGATGCCGCTTCCGTTGTCGCGCACAAAGATGGCCACCTTGCCGTCTCCCCTGAGACCGGCGCCCACAACCAGTTTTCCTCCCTCGACCCCATGCCTGGACAAAATGGCGTCCATGGCGTTGTTGTAAAGATTCAACAGGACCTGTTGAAGCTGACCCGGATCGCCCTCAATGGCGGGCGTGTTTCCGTCAATTTCCTGGCTCAAAAGAATACCGTGCACGTCCGCCTTTTTTTTCACCATTGCGGTTACTTCGGGAATAAATTCCTGCAAATTCACCTTTTGAAAAACCGGATCACCCTGCCGTCCGAATTTCAAAATAGCCTGGGTAATCTGAGCGCAACGGTTGATCTGGAGATCAATTTGAGACATGGAATCTTCCAGTTCCGTAAGGGTTGGAGAGGATTTTAATTCACCTTTCTCCTTCAACTCCTCCAACAGAACATTCATCATGGTTTCTTCGCTTTTCATGATCTGAAGCGGGTTGTTGATTTCATGAGCAAAGCCGGTGGACATCTCTCCCAACTCCGCCAGCCTGCTGGCACGGATGAGCTGACCGCCCAATTCTTCCTTCTCCGCATCCATCCATTCCATGCGCCGGATAATGCGGTTTGTGAGCACCAGGGCCAAGCCGATAATGGCGGCCCCGCCCAGCAGTGTAATAAGCGCAAGCACGTAACTGGCCGTGTAAAGGGCTTTAAAGGCATCTTCCTTGGCCTGCCGAACCACCAGCAGCCAGTTCTTCTCTCTAAGCCACGTGGCGGCGTAAAGGTAGGACTCGCCTTTGGCATTTTCCTGGATGCTGGTTTTGATGCCACTATGAAGAGCGGGCTTCGAAATGCTTTCGGGATCCCTCTCCAACAGGTTCCCGCCGGAGCGGCGTTCGGTTTGGAATATGCCGTCGGCGTTCAACAGATAGGCCTCCCCGGTCTTCCCGATGCGCACTTTTTCCACCAGATCGTTAAAGATGTGGGTGTCGATGGTGGACCGGATAACCCAGGCCTTTCCGTCCTTCTCCCGCTTCAATGCGATCACGAAGTGGGGAATGCGTCGGAAGCCCAGAAAAACATCGCTGATGTATGTACCCTTCTGCATCACCTCTTTGAACCAGGGAGACCCACCGTAGTCTTTTCCGGCAAGCTTGTAGGGCCCTTGGTAATTGACATGAATGCCCTGGGAATCAAAAACACCCAGATCCACGAAAGCGCTGGATTCCTTCTGCAGTCGGGACAGGATGCCCGCCAGGATCTCGGGATCGGTCAAATCATCATAGCGGTAGCTATTGAGAACAAAGTCCAGATTCGCCTTGCGGTTCATGAGAAAGGCATCGATCATGTGTCGATGATCGCTAACGATGCGCTTTACCGTGGCAATGGTGGAGGACTGAAGGGATGAGATGAAGAAGTAATACCCGAAACCCAAAATAAGGATCAGGGTAACCAGCGGAATGAGAATCATGCTGGTCAATATACTGCGTCTCAAATTTTGGTATTTGGGCTTATCCACGAAAAACCTTTCCTGTCTTATGTCGTCACCTAAAAGCGTAACGCAATGTTTGTGCCAAGAAAGGAATTCCATATAACCCACTTATTTAAAAGAAAAATTCCTGATTTACAGGGGCGTAAGGGTTGACAAGGGGGCGAATGTGCCCTCAAGAGATGTCAGCGCTTTTTACAGAGTGTAAAGAGATACAAAAGATGAATGGAATCCGAAGGCCCGGGAAAGGCCCTCAGCCCGGGAGATGCCTGAAGCCGTCGTTTCTCACCGGTAATCCCCCACCAGCACGAAAGCGCCCCAGTAGCCGGGATGGGGAAATCGCTTTTTCACATGTTGCATGGCGCGTTGCAGGCTTTCGGCTTTGCCTTTGTTTTTGAATTCCCTGTAAAACTGTTTTACCAGAAGGGCGGTGGAGATATCGCTCACCCGCCACAGGCTGCTCCCAATGGCGTTTGTTCCCGCATAAAGAAAGGCCCGGTTCATACCGATCACCTCATCACCGCCGGTGATTTTCCCCAATCCCGTCTGGCAGGCGCTCAGCATGACCAGCCCCGCCTTAATATCCAGTCCGAATATCTCGGAGGCCCGCAGATCACCGTCGTCCGCATCGTCCCTGGCCAGTTTGACCGATGAAAACAGTGGGTTCACCGGATCAAAGTCTCCGTGGGAAGCCAGATGGATAATGCCGAAATCGGAGATGTTTCGAACCACCCACCCTTCCGTGGCCTTATCCCCGGTGAGCACCGTGACATTGGGAAACCGCCAGCCGATGGAGGCCACCTCTTTTTCCGCAAAAGGAAGCGCCAGTGCCGGATTCTTCAGATCCGGGTTGCCCACAGCCAGAACCTTGGTATTTTTTTCCATCCCGCGGTACTGTTCGGTGTGGCGAAGTACGCTGGCGCTGGGGAGGGAAAAGAGAGGAACCTGGTTCAGCAAGTATTCTTTGCCGTCAAAAAGGGAGGCGAAAGAGAGGTGATGCAGAATGTGATGGGGAACGATACCGACGGCCTTCATCCCGTTAAGACGTTCTTTCACGGGTGCCAGGAGCCACTCGTAGAGTTCTTCCGACTGCGCTTCGGCCGGTTCCAGGTTCTGAAGGGTCCGGCGGTAGTCCAGAATCGACTGCGCCAGCGTCTCACGGCCCAGGGGCGTTCTGAAAAGGTCCATCCGGTCCCTGGTGATGAACCAGCAGAGGATCTCATGGGGCATCAGATAGTAGGCCAGAAGGGCCGTTTGCGGGTCAAGCAATTTCTGCACCTGTGCAAGGGTTAGTGGATCGACGGTGATGATGGAGGCCAAATCCGGATTTTTAAGCTGAATTTCCAGCATCAGATCCCGGTGCCGGTCCCGGGCATGTTCCAGCGCCTTTCCGTAAACCGCCCGTTCTTCGGCATCGGTGGCCTGGGCCATCAGCGTTTCATATTCGGAAATCTGATTTTTAAGCCTCTTTTCCCCGTCGTAAAGTTTCTGGTTTACGGCCCCGTGCAGGGAAAGTCGCTGGTTTCCGAGCAGGTCAATGAGATTTCTGGCCCTGGACCGTTCCGCGACATGGAAAGCCTCTGCATCCAGCCCCATGTCCACCAGCAGGCTCACCAGGGTTTCGTAAACGGCCATTTTGTTGGCAATGAAGCCGTCTTTCAGTTGATCCAGTTTAATTTGGGCCCGCATGTCTTCAATGACCTTGACGGCCGCTTCCAGCAGATCCCGGGCCGCCCCGTTATTTCCTTCTTTCAACCTGAGTTGTGCCAGCCCGTAAAGCGCCCGCCACTCAACCTCACGCAGCACCATTTGACGGGAAAGGTCGAGGGCCTCTTGAAACCTGTTCTGAGCCTCCTTGAGCTTGTTCAATGCCATGAGGCTTTCACCGTAACCCACCAGAATTTTAGCTTGATTAATGCGGTTACCGATGGTTTTTGCCAGTTCCAGGGCTTCTGCAAACAAAACAACGGCCTTTTCCGTTTCCCCCATGCGAAGGCGTGTAAGTCCCAGGTTTTTGAGATCATAGGCCATGGCCCATTTGGAATTGATTTCCCGGTCAATGACAAGTGCCTCATTTAGTGAGGAAACAGCCTTTTCGTAATCACCCGCATCCCGATAAACCAGCCCCATATTATTGAGGGTGGTCGCCACTTCATCCCTTCTGGCATGAAGTTTCTTTGCCAGTTCCAGGGCTTTTTCCAGTTCACGGAGGGCAGCGGGGTGATCTCCCAGCGTCCACCAGATGAGACCGGCGGTGTTGAGGCTGTTCACCTGCTCCAGTGTCCAGTCGTTTCTTAAGGCCATTTCGTAGACTGCCTGCCGGCCTTTGAAAGCCTCCTGGTAACGGGCCTGAAACCAGTGGTTGTTGGCCTGCTCCATCAATACGCCCGCCAGAATTTTGTTTTCGGCAGGAAGCCCGGTTTTTTCGTTTTTGAGAAGCTTGAGCGCCCTTTGGTAGTGGTCTTCGGCACCCGTAAAATTCCCCAGAAGCCGATCACACCTTCCGGCATCCAGAAGAGCCTGTGCCATTTCATCGGTCTCATTGAGCGTTTCATAGAGCTCGAACGCCTTCAGGTAATGGATTTTGGCTTTGGCATACCGGCTCATCCTGAGATCGTAAATGCGCCCCATGCGCGCGTGCTGCCGGGCCAGGCGTTCCTTCTTGTCCAGGGTTTTGCTGAGCTTCGCCGCGGCTTGAAACCGTTCAAGGGCCCGGTCATAATCGGTGGCATTTTCCAGAACCACCCCCAGATCATTCAAGGCGGATACCTGCAGGTCCTCCAGTTCCAGGTTGGCCATGATTTCGGTCCCTTCTTCCAGAACGGGGATGGCAGACTCGTACTGCTCCATGCGGGCGCGAATCAGCCCCAGTTTCAGCAGGGCTTCCGCCTGTTCTTTGGAATCCGGTTTTTTCCGCACCCAGAATTCAACCAAATCGTCGGCATATTGTGCGGCGATTTCGTAACGTTCCGCGTTATAGGCACTTTCACGGGCGTAGATCAGAAGCTGCGGTTCATAGCGTGACAGGCTTTCCACCTGCCTTGCCACCATGAGGGCGTTTTCAAAAGAGGCCAGGGCATAGAAAGGCGCTTGTTTTTTGAAAGATGCAATGCCGTCCTGCACATAGGCTCTGAACCGCTTTTTTGCCAGCTCAAGGGCTTCCCTGTCGCTCATGCCCCAGTAGCCCAGATTCATCCAGCGCTCACCGTTGGCCTTTGGATTTTTAAGGGCTGTGGTGAGGGCTTTCTGAAGCGGGTTTTTGCCATAAGCTTCAAAAAAGAGCGTCACCACCGCCGAATGCGCCCTCGGCCCGTTAGGCAATATCAGGGAAGGAATTCCCATGAGGGAAAACATCTGCGCCACCCTGTAGATATCTTCGGGGGCGGTCTCAGGGGACATGACCAGGGACGTATGTGAAAGCCGATCAAAAATGGTGAAAAACGACAAGGTTCTTCCCTGATCCATACCCATGGCCGGTCCGTAAACGGGCACTTGCTTCGGTCTTGTGGGAACCGTATTCGCGTTGTAAACAGGCCCTCCCAGCAAAAGCGTCTGCGTTCCCGGCAGAGCGTTCCCGATTTTTTCCTTTTCGGCTGAAGCGGAAATTCGGGCCACCTCAAAACCGGCAGGGAGTTGGTAGTTGGCGCCAATTTCCACGATCCTTTTCTTGAAAGGTTTACGGTTTTCAACCGACCGTACCAGATAGGTGGCGTTCAGCGCCAGAGGGCCCGATGTCTTAAAGGGGAGCTTCAGGGGGTTTTCATAAATAAGGACGGTTCTGCCCCCTTCGGATTCGTGAAAACCATGATCAGCGGTAAAGGACTTCACACGAATATCATCTTCGGTTACCTCAAAGGCGGTCCAGTTGTTCCCTGTTGGGCTCTTTTCAAAAAACCGTATGGCGCGAGTCCCATGGGGCAAAACCTCCATGATATCGATGGCTTCAACGGGATAAGGGGCGAAGAGGGCGGCCACACCCGGTGTCTTTTCCCGGGTCGCCATGTTCTTGATACCTTTTAACGTCTGTTGGTATAGGGTTCGGAGTTCGGCGTAGCGATCCTTCTCCGGGCTTTCTCCGTTTTCAGATATTTCCACCACCGCCAGATCCGCCACGCGCTCCATCTCGAAACAAAGGCTCAAAAAGAACAACAGCTCTTCCTGAAGGGCGGTTGAGCGGGTCAGTTGTGCCGGCAGGCTCACAATGCCCTCAACAAACGATTCATCCCCTTCCTCCCTTTTCCCCGCGATCTTTCGAAGAAGGGTTTGCTCCTCTCTAATACGCTCCGTGAGGTATTGTTTTTCGCCGTTTTCGGCCCCTTGCAATTCTCTCTTGAGTTTCTGAATCGTCACCAGTCGCGGAAAACTGGTCAGGAGTTTCGCTCTTTCCGAAGGGGCGATCCGGCCCGTCACCACGGATGCCATCCGTTGGAAACGCTCTATTTCCGACAGGTTTTCGAGGAGATTGAGCGCGCCCTCGGCATCTTCCTGCTGGATCAGGGCTGCAACCATGGACGAAAAGGCGCTCCTGATTTCATCGGGGGTACACCCTGCAGCCACCAGCGGAACCTTTTTCAACGTTTTAAGTGCCCCTCTCAGATCGCCGGAGCGCACCATGGCCCGCCATTCATATTGGGGAAGCAACCCTTTTCTGGCTGTTTCAAGGGCTTTCTCTGCGTAGGTTTCCGAAGCGAAAGAATCTCCCAGGGTGATCGCAACCTGCGCCTGATTCAACAGGAGGGCCGTTTCAAGGGCCAGGGCCTGCCGGGTCATGGGGCCCTCGGGTGCCACAGTGCTTTTTATGGATGCAAGGCCGAGGGTGAAATGAACACCCGCTTGTTTCAGACGGGCCATGTTTTCCACGGCCTTTTCAGGAGATGCAGGGGACGGTTCACCGTCGGTCAGCATCAACGCCCCCATCCGGTTATGGTAATCGGGCAGCACCAAAGGCTCCAGCACATCCTGAGAGCGGGTGAGCAACCTTGACGTCTTTCTGTCCAGCATGGCCAGTTGTGCTCCGAGTGTCTCATCATCAAGGGTGTTGGGGGGAATCCGGCGAAGGGTCCAGGCCATGTTGACCACGTTCATGGCGGCGCTGACCGGGTTTTTGAGTTTAAGCGCCAGTTCGGCGGACAGCTTGAATGACTGAAAGGCCTTTTGTGGCTGCCTGAGGGCAAAATGAAGCTGCCCCTCCCGATGGGACATGAGGCTGACCCCGTAAAGGTCCTTGTCGCTGATGGCCGTTGCCTTTTGGTAGGGCTGAAGCTGTTTGTCAATGGCATCCCGGGCTTTCGCCAGAACGCCCAGTTCCGTCTCGATCCGGGAAATAAAAGCCTGTATCAGCCGCTCTTCCTGTTCGCGGCTGAATCCGTAAACGGCCTGGGATCCGGAAGTTTTGTCGAGGGCCACTTGGAGCGAAATATTCAGCAGGGCGTTGCCGCCGTCGTCCCGTTTGCGGCGGTCCTCTTTTTCCTTGGGTTCCACGGTGCCGTATTGATTTAAGAGCGTTTCGGCTTCCTGAAATTGCTTGAGGGCATCCTTTAAAAGCCGCACCCGTTCCTTTCCGGCCGGATCGCCTGCCGCCATATAGGTATTGTAAGCCACGGACCGCCTGTTGGGAGCCAGGTTCCGTGTATTGCCAAGGGCTCTGTTCAGCTGAAAAGCCTTTTCAAATGCATCGGCAGCCAAAAGCCAGTGACGACCCTCCTGGTAAGCCAGCCCCAAACGATCCAGGAGTTCGGCTTTCAGGGATATCATCCGCCCGGGAAATTCCAGGACATCCCGCGCCCGCGACAGCATCAATGAAAGGGTCTGTGCGGTTTCGTTCTTTTTCGCCGTAATCAGCGGCGAAAGATCCCCCAGCAACCGCTCTTCCATGGACATGATGCCTGTCATGGCCTGTTTGTATTCCCGCCACCGCGGGTCCGGAGGCGGCCCAAAGGATTTTTCAGTGGCACTGAAGAGGTCCTTATGGATATGGCTCTGCCGTCGCGCCAGGGCTTTGACGGTTTCGGCGTTGTTTGAGCGTTTGAGCGCCGGCGTCAGTATCCGGTCGAAAATATACGTAATTAACTTTCCCATCACTTCCGATGCCCGCCGAGGATCGATCCTTTGTTGAATGAGATCAAGGGCGCGTGTGTAAGCGTCAATGGATATGTCCGGATCATTCACCTGAAAGGCGGCACTGCCCAGCCGGCGGTAAAAGAGAATCTCCGCATCCTCGTGATCAAAGGGCGTCTTTGATTCAAGTCTTTCCAGGTACCGATCAAGGGCTCTGTTGTACTGGCCCAGAAGAAAATGGATATTTCCCAGGTTGAGGGCCAGGTTGGCGCTGTTTTGGGGGTCCTCTTTGGGGTTGTTCAGGAAATAGGCCTTTTGGTAACTCAAAAGGGCTTTTTCAAGACCGCCCGGCTCGCCGTAAACGGTTTCCGACACCTCGAAAATATACCCGAGACTCTGATGAAAGTACGGATTCTGCCCCTGCTTGGCGATGGCTGTTTCAATGAGGTCTTTCGCATCATCAAGGGCCTTTCGTCCGTTAAGGTAGGTGAGACAGAGTCCCGTGGCATAAAGGAGCACCGGATTATTCGGGTCTTTTGTCAGTTGCTTTTTGTAGCGGTTCAGGACGGAATCGGTCTCTTTCATGCCCACGGCGCATTTGATATACCCGCGATGGGCTTGAACCAGATGGGGATTTTCACGAATAAGGTCCCCGTAGATTTTTTGGGCCGCCGGAATTTCCTCCAAGGCAAACAGAAAGTTCGCCGCCGCAAGGGATTTTTGAACATAGGCGGCCCGAGCCAGTCCGTAAAGTCTGTCTTCATAGGGCCGATAACCCATTTCCTTTTCATAAAGGTCCAGGGCCTGACGGAAAAGCTCTTCCCTGTACAGAATTTCGGCCAGCGCCAGCCGGGCCGCCGCAACCTGTGTGGGAGGCGGTTCCTCCTTTGATTCCTTTGATAAAGATGACCCCTTTTCTGCATACCGGTTGAGCACTTCCCGATACCACCGTTTTGCCTGGGGCCAGTCCCCTTCTTGAAAGGCCATATCCCCCATTCGGTTGAGCGCCCCCATGGAGAGTTGCGGCGTATCCTGTTGGTGGTTTTCAGCCAGCCGGGCCAGCATTTGCATGCGGTCCTTGGTTGTTCCATCCCCGGAACCGGAAATATGGATATCAATGATCCGTTCAACGGAACGGTCAGCCCACGAGGTATCCGGATATCGGGTAATGACGGATAGATAAATGGGGATCACCGCCGAAGCCCGGCCCACTCGGCTGCTCATAAGGGCTTTGTTAAACAAGGCTTCCGCTTTCAGCGCTGGTGGGAGATCCGGCATATTGTCCACCCGCTCCAGAAGTGAAATGGCATTTTCGAGGGATGCGGCATTCCGCCCCGGATCCCCCAGCAGTTGCGCCCGGGCAATGGTTGCCCTGGCTTTTATCCTGGCGGCATCCCCGGAAGTGCTGCTGTTTGATGGAAGGCTTACAGGTTCCGATATTTTTTGGATCTTTTTGAGAGCATTATTAAGGACCTCTTTGCGTTCATCGTCCGCAAGCGTCGCCTCCCAGTCTTTTTCCGCCCGAAGCACCGCCAGCCGAACGGCTGCAAGATCGGCTTCCGGATGCATATCCTTAAACTTCTCTAATGCGCTTTCGTAGGCGTTTATGGCCGATGCATCTCTTGCCATGTGTTGATACATCTTTCCGATTTCGTATAAGGCTTCGGCGCCTGATCTTTTTTCCGCTCTGAATTCTTGCAGAACCTTGTACCAGGCCAGTATTGCCAAAAAATTTTCCTGCGGGATACGTGCTGCCAGGAGCCGGGCCAGTGCCATTTGACCGGAAGCATTTTCTTTCGTGGGAATTTGTCCTGTCAGGGGAAGTGCCCAGATGTTTCCGATGCCGTTCAAGGTGGAAAGAAAAAGAATTTGGGAGGGCGTTGTCATGGGCTGATAAGCGGAAAAAGCTTCCGATGTAAGTGGATAAGCCCATCCCCCCGGACTTTCCGGGTTGATGCGGCATATGACCGCCTTATCACCAAAATCGATGGCGCCGTCTTTATTGGTGTCGGCGTCAATCCGTGAAAAATAGACTGATTTCCCATCCCTTGACCAGGCAGGATAGAGATCTTGTGCCGGACCCGTTGTGACGGCTTTTGCCTTGCCCGTTTTAAGGTCAAGCACATGGATGTCTCCGCCTGGATCTTCCGCAAAGGAGACAAATGCCAGCCGGTCACCGCCCGGGGAAACAGCTGGAAAAGCGCCTTCTCTGAGTACCTTGACTTCAGGTGTGTCTTGGCGGTCGGTTTGTGAGTCAATCTCCATCACCGATAATTGGGGTAGAGCCTCGCCGGGCAGTAGCCGCTGAAAATAGACCCGGCGGCCGTCCGGTGACAGTGCCGGTGCGCCATCCGCCGAATCCCTTCCGGTCAGTCGCCAAGGGGTTGATTCTGGCGTATCCATGGTAAGAAGATAGATGTCTCCTTTGGCGTCATCATTCGTTGCCGCAAACGCCATTTTTTCCGCATGTTGCGACAATGACGGCGCGGAGATTCTGCCCAGATCTTGCAGCCGCTTTTTAGGAAGCGCCCCGGTCCTGGAACCCGAAGGGCTGAGCCATAAAGAAGATTTTCCTTCTCTTTCAAGAACATAGGCAAGTGTTTTGCCGTCTCCGGAAATGGCGGCATAGAGAACGGGGTCCGACGCAAAACTGATTTGCACAGGCCGGTTCACAGGGAGGGCCTTCGGCGGTTTTTGATCGTTTTTTTGTTCAACAGGCGCCGAAGCAATGGTTTTTGAAACCCTCCTTTGCGGCTCGGAAGGCTTTGAAACGGCACAAGAGACGAAGGGCAATAAAAGGACCAGTAACAGAATTGACAAAACTTGGGGCCTTTCGCCTTCCGACCTCCGTTTCCCGGCTACCGGGTGGCCCATGAACCGTCCTCCTTCTGTATCTTTTCTCCGGGCAGCGCTTTTTCACGATTCAGTTTGGCAAATACCTTTCGGATCTGCGGTAGATCTTTTTCGGTGAAGTTGGCGTTGGTTTCCACCACCCGCATCATGACCACTTCCCGCGACCGGTTCACCTGTTCCGCCACCGAGAGGAATTCAGCCTCCGGATACCGGGTCGCAAAAGCCTGAAGATCATCGGGCGCCTTTTCCCGATTCATGGGAAATGTCGTCAGCAAACCCAGATTGTTTTCACCCACCCAACCCAGCCGTTTAAAAGCATCCACATCGTCTTCATGAAACGCCAGGGTCTCCATGGCCGTGACGGCATTTTGGTATTCACGGCTTTTTCGCGGCGGCGTTTTGATCTTTCCGGTGGGGTCAACACCCCTCACCGAAGCGACCAGAAGAATGTCGTCCGAAAGGGCATTGTAGGAGCCCAGAACCTGGTTTTCAAGGGCCGTTCGTTCACTGACCACATCCACATTCACCTTGGCCAGGGTACAGCCGGCGAAGACCGAAAGCATGGCCACCGGAAAGACAAGTCTCAAGAATGGGAATGTTTTCATTTTCCCTCCTCCAAAAAATCGATGGCGCCGTTTTTTTGCACCAAAAGGGTGTTCGCGGAAAGGATCTTCAAGCCTTTAAGAAGCGGAAGCAGACGACCGGCCAGGGTTTGAATCTGCTTTTGAATGGGAAGAGAGGCCATGTTCAGGCGATTGACGGACGGCAGACGAATCGTGGTCCCCCCCACCGCAACTTCTCCTGTCAAAGAGAGGCTGCCATTCTTGACAACCACCTCAATCCGGCGGGGCGTCCCTTTTTTGAGCAAGGCCCGCTGACGAACAATGGCTTCATTGTTTTCCCGGGGGTCCATGGCATAGAGGAACCGCTCCAGGGTTTGCGACCCGATATGGGTCAATCGAAATACCGCGTTCAGATTGCCCATGATGTTTCCGGCACTGGCCGTTATGGGAACCTGAAGGGACATGCGTCCGGAAATCTGCGTCGCTTCATCGGTCCCCTGTTGTTCCCCCGTATTTCCGGTATTCCCCCTTTGAAGCAGCCGGTTCGCATCCAGGCCGGAAAAGGCCCCCTCCAGTTGAAGACGGTAACGGTTTTGGTTTAGAAGGACGCGCAGCGCTCCCAGAAGCGTCCCGCCCATGACATCCATCTGGAAATAGTCCATTGAGGGGAGGGATTGACTGAATCGCAACTGCAATTGAGCGTTTCTGAGCAAGATTGGAAACGGCCCCTTTTCCAATCGGGCCTCCGCAAAAGAGAGCGTCGGTTTCTTGGACAAACGGCCCCGAAGATCTTCCATCATCCTTTGAGACAGGGGGTTGGTGGCAAAGGATTTTGGAGGAGCCGAGGTTCCTGGCTGAAGCACCGATCGTGAAAGTGCCGTTGCGGGTTTTTTTTCTCTGGTTTTCAGTGGACCGAATAAAAGAGCAAAGGTTTTTTCCAATTGAAGATGGGTTTTCAGGTTCTTGATGGCAAGTTTGGAGGGAAACGCCACATCAATACCTTCGCTTTCAAGGTTTGCGTTGACGGAAACCGATTTTCCGCCGCGTAATGTCATGTCCAGGCGCCCCTTCAAAGGGCCTTCAAGGACCGTCCCCATGGCAAATGGGGCCAGGTGGGGTCCCGTGTCGACGGTGATACCTGCTTTGATTCTCGCTTCCAGTATTTTCAAAAGGATTGTAAGATCAGGCTTTTTTTTCTGTCTGAACAGTTGATTCAGTTTATTCAGGGAGAGCTCAAGGTTCTGCTCCACGGCCAGCGGCGTCAATTGAAGCTTTTCCCGCAATTCCAGAGAATTGAGATTGGTGCAGAGCGCATCAAAGGAGAGATCGGCACCCAGTGGCGTTTTCAGTTCTCCCATGGATGGCAGAGACAGAATTTGCGCCATTTTTATGCCACCTGAAGCGGACACGGATTTAAACCCATCGGCGGTATGGAGACTGAAAGGCTTGACCGAATGGATTCCGTGAACCGAGACTGTTTCACCGGAATCAAGGGGCATGGTCACGGCCAAATCCGTAAACCGTGTATTGATATCCAGTTCTTTTAGAAAATTTCCATGCTGCAGCCGTTCTTCAATGGAAAGGTCCTTATCGGTGATTGCGGCCATTTCCATATGGGAGGGTCGACGGCCCTGAAGCTGCCAGCGCGTCTCCACGCGACCTGAAAACCGACCCTCGGGAATGGATCCGGGAGGGGCCAGCTCCGATACCATTGCAAGGTCCACATCCATAACCCCTTCGGATTGAAATGACGTTACGCCCGAATCGGAAGCCGCTCCTTGCATCTTTAATTTCAGGCCATCTCCGGATTGCAAATCCGCCTCAAAATGCGCCACGCTAAGATTGAAGGGCCTTAGTTGCGTAATGCGCCCATCCTTTAAACGACCTTTCAACGTCAGGCCTTCTTTCAAGGGATGCGGCAGTAATGACTTAAATGCCAACGGAGCAGCGGAGAGATCGGCCTCCGCAAAGTTGATCCTGGCTTCCGGTGCCGAAGGAAGATCAACTGCCATTTTGAATCGGTGGGATAAATGATCCGTACCATCATTTTGAGGCGACAGCCGGATCCCTTTTAAGAAGCCCGATTCCTCAAGGGTGATGCGACCGGCCATGCCCCAAAGCGCTTGCTCCGAAGGCGCCAGATCTTTGATGTCCACATTGAGAGATGATATTCGACTTTGATCCAGTGACAGGGGTTGTTTCCCCGAAATGCGGACATGTCCCGCGTCCAGGCTCAGGCTTATTGCAAGCGTTTCGGGAAACCGGTTCTTGAGCCGTACCGCCCCACGGGGCATGACAAGGGTCAGTGTTTCAGCTTTCAGCGGGTCTTTTAAACGCTGAAGCTGCAAGCCCTTCAGGTTCAGGATCATATGCTGAATGGACAGATCTGTCACGCCGTCCGGAAGCGTGCCGCCTAATTGAACTTTTTGGATCTTAAGATCGGGTTCTCGGACACCGCCCGACCCTTTCCACGAAATACCCTCGGGTATGAATTCTTTCGCCATAGACTTTATTTCATTCAGATCCAAGGAGACCTTGTTGAGCGCCAGATCCACATTCAAACTGTTTTGCCCTTCAATCTCCAGACGGCCCCCATAGAATAAACCGCTTCTTTCCATAAGGTGAATTTCGCCATGCTCAATATTCACCGTCTTGCTGGACAGCTCGGCGCTCCCTTTCTGCGTGAGTGTCAGGGAAAAGGGCCCGACCCGCTTTTCTCTGAGCGGCCCTCCCTTGGCCAGAATGCTCTTGCAAATGAGGTTCATATGGAATGCAATTGTATTGTCCGTCTCAAGTTGTGCGGTTGTTTGAAGCAGGATCTCGCCTGAGACTTCCGGCAGGGTATCGGACAGAAACGGTTGAGCGGTCTTGAGAAAAGAAGCAAGATCAATTTTCACTTTTCCTTGCAGTCCCTTTCGTGCCATGGTGCCGTCAAGGGCCGTATGGAGTCCGGGCAACTCACCGTTTACACGAACCTCCGTTCCTTGCGGGTCCAGGGCGCGGTCTTCATTCATCAGGTGATTCACATGGACGGCCAGCGCAATGGGCGGCATCGCCTTTCCGTCCATGGACCCTTGCGAGTTGAAGTTGAGATCAATGGGGCTTGACAGAAGAGAAGGCATTTTCAGGGTGAGGGCGCCTTGCTGAATTTCAAGCAAACGGTTTTCCATGCGGTCTTCCGCCCGCACCCGGACATGGGTCAGCTTGATTTTAGCGGCCAGATCTACGGGCAGAACAAACGGGGAGTTGGGAGAGGAAATGGGGGCAGCCTCGGAAGTTGCTGGTGAGGATTTCAGCTGTGCGAGCCATTCCTCCAGATTGGCGTGGCCATCCTTTTTGCGGACCAAATTCGCCTTGAGACCGTCTCCTTCCAGTTGGATCAAAAGACGTGCGGGCTTTAATTCAAAATCAACATAAAGGTGGAGGTCATCGACGGACAGAAGCGGTTCCTTGCCGAACTTCGGGTCATCCGCCGCTTTAAGCCCCCTGATCCTGACGCCGTCCTTCCAGGTCCAGCGAAGTTCCTGGACGGTAACGGCCTGATGAAAAAATTCGGAAGCACGCGTTTCAAGCTGGTGGCGGAACCATTGGGTGGAGACCATTTTCGGCATGAAGAACACCCCGGCCCCCAACAGAACCAGCATGACCAGCAGCAGGCCTGATATCCACAAGACCCATTTAAGGATTCGACGAAAGAAGTGCATTATGACCTGATTGGATTATGGTTTTACCCCGTTTTTTTTAAGCGCATTGTAACACAGCGCGCCGAAACCTCACAAGGCCCACCCGAAAAACCCGAGGGCAATTCCCTTGAACCATGCCCATTTTGCGTGCTATGTGTTTTAGCGGCTCAAATTAGTCACTGAAATTGAATGAATTCAAGGTCAAACTCAAACGGGGCGTTCAGATGAAAGAAATTCCATTTAGCGAAATTGAAGGCTTGCAGGTGGGCCATGCCCGGAACCTGGCAGGCCCCACCGGTGTTACCGTTATTATCAGCAAGGCAGGTGCCGCCGTGGGCGTGGACGTGCGGGGCGGTGCGCCGAGCACCCGTGAAACGGATCTGCTGAAGCCGGTCAATCTGGTACAGGAAGCCCACGCGGTTTTTCTGGCCGGAGGAAGCGCTTTCGGGCTGGATGCGGGAGCGGGCATCATGCAATACCTGGAAGAGAAGGGCATCGGTTTTGATGTGCAGGTGACCCGGGTCCCCGTGGTGTGCGGTGCCGTCCTTTTCGACCTGGCGTTGGGTGATCACCGCATAAGACCGGATAAGGAAATGGGATATCAGGCCTGCCTCAATGCTGAAGCCGAAGATTCAGCCCAGGGAAATGTTGGGGCCGGAACCGGGGCCAGCGTGGGAAAAATTCATGGCATGGACCGCGCCATGAAAAGCGGCCTGGGAACCTATGCCATGGCATGGAAAAATTTGAAAGTGGGCGCTTTGGTGGCCGTGAACTGCCTGGGCCAGGTGATTGACCCCCATACGGGGGAAAAGCTGGCAGGCCCTCTATCGGAAGACAAAAAGACCGTTCTGGACACTGAAGAAATTATGCTGGACGCTTTTGCCGATAAACAGAATCTTTTCAGCGGCAATACCACCATCGGGGTGGTCGCCACCAATGGGCGATTCACCAAAACCGAAGCCACAAAGCTGGCATCAATGGCCCACAACGGCTATGCACGGACCATGCGACCTGCTCACACCATGTATGACGGCGACACCATCTTTGCCATGAGCACCGGGGATATGGAGGCGGATTTGAGTGTGGTCGGTTTTTTGGCGGCAAACGCCATGGAAAAGGCCGTGGTCGCTGCGATCAAAAATGCGGGCACTTTGTGTGGTCTTCCCTCGTATCAGGAGCGCCGTCAGTGGTAATATCCGTTATTTCAGATAGGAAAGGTGTTCAGGAAGTGGTGCATCCTTGCCCTTTTCCGTTTCGCCATAATTGTACTCGGCCAGAATTTTGAGATCGTCCAAGGTGCGTTTGTCCCCGCGAAACCGAACGTGATCCAGTCCTTTTGTGACCACATACCCACCGGCGCTCAGCAGTTCCAGAATACTGCTTGCATCAAAAGACTGATCATCCACCAGCATTTTAACATGCGCCCCGTGCCGTTGAACCACCTTGGCCACAAGTGTTGAGGGTCGGGCGTGGAAGCCGAGGTTTCGAGGAAC
Organism: delta proteobacterium NaphS2; assembly: GCA_000179315.1. Taxonomy (GTDB): domain Bacteria; phylum Desulfobacterota; class DSM-4660; order Desulfatiglandales; family Desulfatiglandaceae; genus NaphS2. The sequence continues at coordinate 1,192 of ADZZ01000112.1, read as the reverse complement.
GGGAAGGTCATAGGTGACTTCTTCCAGCATGGTGTTTAACACGGCATCGGCATATCCTCTTGCAGCGTGAAAACACTTCACTTGGTAGTAAAGGGTGAAAAAGAGTGCCTCCTCCAACAGCCGTCGGACAGGGACCAATTTTCTCAGTTTTTTCACAACGGGGGAAGGGAGCATGAGATGTCTTTCAAAATAGTGGACCAGAATGGTCCCTATCTTGGAAAGGTTCAGCTGTGCCGAAAAGCACTTACGCATTTTCTCAAGTTCCGTGAACTCCCTTTCAATACTGTGGTTCACCACGTAGGAATCGTACCAGCTTACCAGGTTATGCAGCCGTGTACCCAGTCGTCTCAGTTTTCCTTCATTAACATGGCCGGGAATCCGAGATACGAGCCCCTGGGGCTTTGCTTGAATGACGCTTTCAAGAAATTCGGCTTTTTCACCAAATGCGACGCACCGATGAAGAATCCTTTGGGCGGTGATGGCACTCTCCGTATCGGCGGACTCTTCAATGGTATGGGGAAGAATCACCTCTTTTTCATGTTTTAACCCATGCATGGGAACGGGCTTTCCTCCATGACCCGACAGGCCCAGCCTCCGGGCTTCTTGCTGCAATTCCACAAAAATGTTGACGATGACGTCATTTAAAAAAGAGGAGACCGATTCAGCCCGCTGGATGAAATCATCTTTATCGTCAATCACGTCCGAATCCCCTTTGAAATCCTTCTTCAATTCTTCAAGGAGAAAGGAGGCTTTGCCGAAATTCTTGGCACTGGCAGTGAGTTCTCTGAAATAGATCCAGTTCAGATTGTACCGCGCCCGATACCGGTCCAGCAGATGTTCCGCATCGGAAGCATGCGTAATCACATTGGCCAGAAAACCCATGTGCAGGTGTCTTGCGTTTTCTTTTTCCGCCAACGCAACTGCAAGGTGCGACAGAGAAAAAAGCGGTTGGGCGAAGGGTTCCAGAATGGCCGTAAATTCATTTTCGCTGACGATTTTCTGTTCCGTGGTCATCTTTCAATAATCCAACCGTTCAAAATTACTTGGAATAAAGGATTATTTCAAACCGAGTTGGCAATTACCCCAATTCCCGGTTAAACCCTGGGTATTTTCCCCTCAGGCTCTTGCAAAGTAAAGTATCAGTGATATGATTTCTTGGCAAGTACAAAGAGCAGCGGGTCCAAAACGGCGG
>ADZZ01000113.1 GCA_000179315.1 delta proteobacterium NaphS2 | reverse complement strand
AAGCATTTGGGGATGRAGGGTATGGCGGAGTTTGTTCCCTTTGACCAGATTGATAAGGCGCCTGAGGAAAAAGCCCGGGGCATCACCATTGCAACGGCGCACGTTGAGTATGAGACGGAAAATCGGCACTATGCCCACGTGGATTGCCCTGGCCATGCAGACTATATCAAGAACATGATTACAGGGGCGGCGCAGATGGATGGCGCCATTCTGGTGGTTGGGGCCGATGACGGTCCCATGCCGCAGACCCGTGAACATATACTGCTGGCAAGGCAGGTGGGCGTTCCCAGCATCGTGGTGTTCCTGAACAAATGCGACATGGTGGACGATGAAGAACTCATCGAACTGGTGGAGCTTGAACTGCGGGAACTGCTGAGCAAATATGAGTTTCCCGGAGATGATATCCCGATAATCAAGGGCAGCGCTTTAAAGGCACTTGAAAGCGATGATTCGGATTCCGAAGACGTAAAGGCCATCTTTGAATTGATGGATGCCATTGATGAGTACGTTCCTGAACCGGTGCGTGATACGGACAAACCCTTTCTGATGCCCATTGAGGACGTGTTCAGTATCTCCGGGCGTGGTACGGTTGTCACGGGCCGAGTGGAGCGCGGTATCGTCAAAGTGGGGGATGAAGTTGAAATCGTCGGCATCAAACCGACCATGAAGACGGTGTGCACGGGTGTCGAAATGTTCCGTAAAATTCTGGACCAGGGGCTTGCGGGTGACAATATCGGCGTGTTGATCCGTGGGACGAAACGGGATGAGGTTGAAAGGGGCCAGGTTGTTGCCAAACCGGGATCCATTACGCCCCATACGAAATTCAAGGCGGAAGCCTATATCCTGACGAAGGAAGAAGGCGGGCGGCATACGCCGTTTTTCAATGGATATCGTCCTCAGTTCTATTTCAGGACAACGGACGTGACCGGTGTTACGACCCTTCCGGAGAACGTGGAAATGGTGATGCCCGGCGACAATGTGTCCATGGAAGTCGTACTGATCACACCCATCGCCATGGAGAAAGAATTGCGCTTTGCCATTCGTGAAGCGGCAGAACC
>ADZZ01000114.1 GCA_000179315.1 delta proteobacterium NaphS2 | reverse complement strand
AATATCTATCTGCATACAGTCTGGACATCTGTTCACGCGAGTGTTTCAGCAGGGCTGTCATGGCCAAAGTCGGATAATCCGTTACGCCGATGACTTTGTTGTATGTTCGAGCGTGAGGCAGATGCGATACGGTTCCGAAAGGAACTGGATCTGCGACTTTCCAAGTTTGGCCTTGAGATATCGCCTGAAAAGACGAAGACCATCGAATTTGGTCCATATGCACAATCCAAGGCCGATAGCCGCGGTGGCAAGGCGTCTACCTTTGATTTTCTTGGATTCACGCACTACTGCAGCCGGTCCAGGAACGGCAGGAAATTCCGGATGAAACGGATCACTTCTCGCAAGAAGTTTACCGCCAAAATTCGGATGTTTAGGGATTGGCTGAAAGCCAACCGGACCCTGCCGACCGATGAGCTAATGGGTAAGGTAGGCTCGAAATTGCAGGGACACTTTGCCTACTACGGAGTCACGGACAATTCAAAAGGTCTCAACCGGTTTTCCTATGAGGTTCATCGTCTGTTGTTCAAATGGCTGAACAGGCGAGGTAAACGAGGGTGTATGAACTGGGAGAAGTTTAACCTACTTCTTAAAAAGTTTCCTCTGCCGCAACCCCGTATTACGGTAAACCTTTTCGCTTAATCGTGAAGCGTACTCATGAGGAGCCGTGTGCGTAAATAGCGCAAGCACGGTTCTGGGAGGGGCCGGGGCCAACTGCTACCAATCTCATGTGGTCTTATGATACGTAGTAGCCGCGTGCGGCGAGGGCGTAGTCTGAGGCATATTGCGTTAAGGTTGCTGAAGAAACCGGTCTACTCGACATTTAACTTTTTACCCTTGAAATTCGCTCCATCTCGTGATAGGATTCGATAACAACTTATTGATATTCCATCGGAAAGGAGCTTGGCAACATGTTTATTCTAAACGATATCTTAAAGCCTCTACAAAATGCTTTTTCTTCCACCAATCTCGGCAGGGAACGAGCACACTGGTTCTCTTATGCCATCCTGGCTTTCATCATCCCTTTCACTTCATCTATCTCTTCAAACGTGTTGCGTTGCCTCAATACCTTGTTTGGGCTCAACATTAACAAACGTCGATTCTACACCTTTATGGCTTCCAACAAAATACCATGGCATAACCTATGGGCCGCCTTATGGCACCTCATTCCTGACCCCTTGTCCGATGGGCGACTTATGATCGCATTAGATGATTTCATCAATCCAAAGACAGGTCGCAACATCTTCGGATGTTCTCATATCTTCGATCATGCCGCAAAGGACAATCAATCCAAATATCCATGGGCACAGAATGTGGTTCTTATTGGTCTGTTAAAGGTCATCAAAGGACGATGGGCTTGTCTCCCCCTTTCACAGCGATTTTATTTGCCCCAAAAGGCCATAAATGCCAAATCGGACAATATGAGGGTTGCCGGAAAGGTCGTTTCTTTCCAAACCAAACTCCAACAAGCTGTCGAGATGGTAATTCAGGTAGCTCAACACTTTGCCGGCGTTGACATAATAATCGTTTGTGACAGCTGGTTCGGAAATAACGGCCTGTTCAAACCCCTCCGCACTAAACTCGGAAATTTTGTTCATTTGCTTTCAAGATTACGTTCCAATACCGTACTGTACTCCATCCCCAAGATCGGTTCTTCCAAAAAGCCGGGAAGACCCAAAAAATATGGCAGCAGGTTGGGTTCGTGCGCTGAAATGGCGGCGGCATTCATGGCGTACGCTTCAACCTATCACGTCTTCCTGTACGGAAAATACCGTGAAGTCAACGCATACTCCCAAATCGTTATGCTCAAAACACTCAAGTGCCCTGTCCGGGTTGTCTGGGTCTTTCGAAAAACACAGTGGATCGCAATCTTCTCCACGGACTTGRAGCTGTCGGTTGAGCAAATTATCGAGTATTATGGGGCCAGGTGGAAAATCGAGTCGGGTTTCAAGGAGATCAAGCAAGACATTGGAAGCAGCAAAAGCCAAACCCGCAATGCACAGGCAGTGATCAATCACATCAATTTTTCCATAATGGCCGCAACAATCATTTGGATCTATGGTTCACGGCTCGAAAACATTCCCGAACGCAGGCACAAGGTCAAGGGTCGCAACAGTTTCGCCTTTTCCGACCTGAGACATATCATCGCTAAGAGTCTGTCCGTTAATAACTTGAACATTTAGGGCGAATAGAATAGTTCCATTCGCCATGAAAATCGGCCTTAAACAAATTGACGTTCTCAAGTTCGGTGTCAGTTACTTTGATCCCCTTTGGATAACTGTTGGAGTCAATCTCAGCCTGAATCTTAAGGCCTTGTCGAGTGGTTGTGTTGGCTATCAGATTCACAATTACCTCGTGACTCGTCAACGGCTTGCCACGCCAATTCATGCTGATATGACTGAACATTCGATGTTCAATTTTATTCCATTTGCTTGTGCCAGGAGGGAGATGGCACACGGAGATTTCAAGACCTTGGTCATCTGCAAACCGTTGAAGTTCAATTTTCCAAAGCCGAATTCGATATCCGTTACTACCGCCTCCATCCGCCGTTATGAGAAGTTGTTTTGCTTCCGGATAAGTTTGCTGGCCCATTCTTTTCCACCAACGACGGATACTCTCGACAGCAAAGGATGATGTGTCATGATCAATGCCAACGCTGACCCAGCCAACATTTGCTGTCTGATCATATACACCATATGGGTTAACCTTGCCCAAATTTTTGTCAGCAAAATCGTGTACTCGGACAGAATCCGGTTGTCCTTTTGGTTGCCATTCCCGGCCTGCGTTTTTAAAATCTCCAACAAGCTCCTTTTTCTTGGTGTCAACAGAAATAACCGGTTGGTTATTCTCCTGAAATACTTTTACCTGGTTGTAAATATAGCGAAACTGGGCATCGCGGTCCGGATGACGGGAACCTTCACGAACCTTGCGGTTCGCTTGGAGACTGTAACCCAATCGGCCAACAGTTCCGATACCTTTTGCCGACCGATTTTGTGCCCCATAACCTGCAAGCTCT
>ADZZ01000115.1 GCA_000179315.1 delta proteobacterium NaphS2 | reverse complement strand
CAGTCTTAGAAAGGACCATCCACACCTGCCCGTTATCATTACCGAAGATGCCCTAAGTTCGAATGCGCCACACATAAGGGAGGCGGAAAAATACAATCTTCATTACATTCTGGGTGTGAAGAAGGGGGATCATCCTTTCCTGTTCAGAAAAGTGGAAGAGGCACAAGAAAATGGCGAAGCTGTTCAATTTGAATTGGTCGATAATGATAATCCGCAAAAAACGCATCGTTTCCTTCTCGTTAACCACCTCCCCCTGAATGAATCAAATCAGGATTTGCTGATCAATTTCCTGGAATACTGGGAAATCACGTCAGAAAAGACGCAACATTTCAGCTGGGTTACTGATTTTACCATAACAAAGGGAAACTCTTATGAACTTATGCGAGGCGGTCGTGCACGCTGGAAAATAGAAAATGAGACGTTCAATACCCTCAAGAATCAAGGCTATCATTTCGGTCATAACTATGGGCTCGGAAAGAAAAATCTGAGTGTAGTTTTTGTGATGCTCATGATGTTGGCCTTTTTGGTTGACCAAACACAGCAGCTCTGTTGTCCCCTGTTTCGAGCTACATGGCATAAGATGGGTAGCAAACGAGAACTTTGGGATCGTATGCGATCCTTGTTTAGAGATTTTGCGTTCAAATCGATGAGGATGCTTTACGAAGCCCTTTTTTACGGGATGAAATTCCAACCGCCGATAATTTTATATGATGACGATTGAATGCAAGATGCACTATACCAATGAAAAAAAGCGTCAATTCCAGAAAAATTGGTATTTGCCGGTAAGGGACATCTGTGCGGTAAATCATATGGGATTGGTTTTAGGTCTTTTTTTTGCCCCTTGTTTCATCAAAAATTGACCGGCCAAACGAGGAATTTCAGCTAATTCTCAGCAAGGCTCTTTGACAGCGGTATCTATTTTGTAGAAATGTTAAGAAATAGACTCAGTAGCGACGCGGTCGGGAATGC
>ADZZ01000116.1 GCA_000179315.1 delta proteobacterium NaphS2 | reverse complement strand
ACACGGATTTTGTTGGCACTACCATCTGACTTTTCCGGTATAGGCTCGACGTCCCGTATTGTAGGCGGCATGGCAACCCCAACAGCCTGGAAAACTTTGCCGCAGACTCCCTTGCTCTGGCTTCTGATAGCAAGCCGCCTGCCGTTTTCTTCGATGGTGACGGTCTGTAAAGACTTCAGGTCTTGCTTTATTTCCGCCCATTCGAAACGGTGGCCGGCTTTAACAAGCCTTTGATCCAGTTCCTTTCGAAGTACCAGCGCCAGAAAACTGCAAAATACGTGACCGCGGATCGTCTGATCCTTCTGATGAAATATGGGACGGGTATCCAGCAGTGATTTGACGTCTCGAAAAACCCTTTCGACACGCCACAACTCCTTGTACTTTAGTGCCACCTTTTCGGGCGAAAGATCCGTGTTTGTCTGCAGTACCCATTTGCCGTCAAAACGCGCTTCATACGTCACTCGTTTTTCATCGATACGGGCACTGTCCTTCTCGACCTTCAAATACTTCCGGAACCCCTTGTTGCCAACAAGGCTTTTGGGTCCCTTTTTGAGTTTTTCAGTGAGCGCCTTGACGATGGCTTCGCGGTCAGCGGCATCTTTTCGCTGCTGGCGAGGGTTCTGGCAAATGATGTATCGACAACCATCTATTTGAACCTGTTTGACTTTGAGCGGCTCCCGCTTTTTCGGATCGCTGCTTTCAGTGCGAACCTCTTTGTAACGACCGGGATGGGACAAAACGCGATCTCGAATCTTTTTCACTTTTCGCATGCGGGCTCCCAGGATGTATGGGGTCCGGTTTGTTGGAGACTCGAGTTGTTCCACCGTATCCGCACTGATCATGCCGCGATCGGCAACAATGCAGACCCGATTGATGGCGAACCGTTTTTTCAGCCTTTCAACGACGGGCAAAAGTGCAGTAACATCAGCCGTATTTCCTGGCCACATCTCGCAGCAGAT
>ADZZ01000117.1 GCA_000179315.1 delta proteobacterium NaphS2 | reverse complement strand
GGCCCGACCGGGTTCAAATGATCGTTGGGGCGGTCATCGATGATAAAGGCCAGCCAATCTGCTGCGAGATGTGGCCAGGAAATACGGCTGATGTTACTGCACTTTTGCCCGTCGTTGAAAGGCTGAAAAAACGGTTCGCCATCAATCGGGTCTGCATTGTTGCCGATCGCGGCATGATCAGTGCGGATACGGTGGAACAACTCGAGTCTCCAACAAACCGGACCCCATACATCCTGGGAGCCCGCATGCGAAAAGTGAAAAAGATTCGAGATCGCGTTTTGTCCCATCCCGGTCGTTACAAAGAGGTTCGCACTGAAAGCAGCGATCCGAAAAAGCGGGAGCCGCTCAAAGTCAAACAGGTTCAAATAGATGGTTGTCGATACATCATTTGCCAGAACCCTCGCCAGCAGCGAAAAGATGCCGCTGACCGCGAAGCCATCGTCAAGGCGCTCACTGAAAAACTCAAAAAGGGACCCAAAAGCCTTGTTGGCAACAAGGGGTTCCGGAAGTATTTGAAGGTCGAGAAGGACAGTGCCCGTATCGATGAAAAACGAGTGACGTATGAAGCGCGTTTTGACGGCAAATGGGTACTGCAGACAAACACGGATCTTTCGCCCGAAAAGGTGGCACTAAAGTACAAGGAGTTGTGGCGTGTCGAAAGGGTTTTTCGAGACGTCAAATCACTGCTGGATACCCGTCCCATATTTCATCAGAAGGATCAGACGATCCGCGGTCACGTATTTTGCAGTTTTCTGGCGCTGGTACTTCGAAAGGAACTGGATCAAAGGCTTGTTAAAGCCGGCCACCGTTTCGAATGGGCGGAAATAAAGCAAGACCTGAAGTCTTTACAGACCGTCACCATCGAAGAAACGGCAGCGGCTTGCTATCAGAAGCAGAGCAAGGGAGTCTGCGGCAAAGTTTCAGGCTGTTGGGGTGCCATGCCGCCTACAATACGGG
>ADZZ01000118.1 GCA_000179315.1 delta proteobacterium NaphS2 | reverse complement strand
TGATATCCCATATCGGTTAGAAAGTTGATTAACCTCTTCCCTGAAATCGCTGGGAGTCTTCTATGCATGTATTTCTCCCAAATCCATCATAGTGAAAAGTGAAGGAGTTGGAATAAAATCCTCTTGATATTCCTTGTCATCTTCGAAATGAAGTTGGATCGCCTCTTTAAGATTCTGAACCACTTCATCCAATGATCTTCCCTGTGTGAACACATCGAAATCAAGGCACCTGCCACAGTAATATTCTCCATCATGATATATTTCGGATTTGATCATTTTTTTCATTATGACTCCTCCTCTTATGCTGTCGTCCTACTGGGGTGGGGGACGTTGCTACTTAACTGCATTTTTTCAAGATATCCCAAATTCCATCATCGTTGTCGACCAATTTTTTACCTTTTTCCGAACACCTACCTGCCGTGACAGGATGGACCCCAGTCAAATAGGCTTCGCATTTCACAGGGCGAGTACCCAGTGTTTCAGCAACATCATTAGAGCGTTTATTGGGTGCGTTTAAACTCATCGGCTTTGATTTCATTTTTTCCTCATATTGTTTTGTTATTCCGGCATGTTTTCCACGGCGGCTTTCATGGCGGACAGCCAGCAGGACATCAGTTCGGCATAGTTGTCGATCTCTGCGTAAATTCTCTGCGCCAGGCTTTCATTGTAGGTGTGGGAAGTCAAATTCCGATCATCAACCATGGCCAGGGCTAATTCCGCCTGTTCTTCCGTAAAAAGACCCACCTGGAGGAAACCTCGCATAACCCCTTTGGGAGATCCGATTTCGAGGCCTTCAACTTCTCTCAGAAATGACTTTCCCGATTTCCAGACTGCTTCGAAAGTATACTCGAAACGTTGAATGGAGGCATCTCTTTCAACCGCTGTGAGGGTATCGGATTTGAGCAGATCCTGAAGGGTCGAAAGTGCTCTGTATGCGATGTCCAATTTCTGTTTCAACCGCTCCATAACCGGCCCTCGGCTTTGACCTGCTCCAAAAAGGCCGGGGTTGACTTGGACAGGTCGACCAAATCGACCGGGTACGGGATACGGCTTTCGTCCAATTCCTCCCGGATTTTACTGAGAAGGCCCGCTGGTAAAGGGGTTTTGGGCAGGATGGCAATATCGATATCCGAGGTTCGGCCGGCCTTGCCTCTTGATTGGGAGCCGAAAAGATAGAGTTCGTACTGATAGCCGTTGAGATGCTCAAAAATCACCTCACGGATTTTTTCGAAATATTTCTCTTTGCTTTGTGATGAGTGTTGCTTTCCAGGCATTTTGAGGTTTGATTGACTGAGGCCTTTCACGGACCCGGGTCAAACGTTCCGTTACGACGATCGAGGGGATCAGCCCCTGGTTCCTCGCGCGCCTTCCTCCGGAATCATGGGGGTTATTTCTTTTCGATGTCTTCCAGGGCGGTCAAAAAACGTCCTATTTGCCGACGGAACATCTTCGTAGCGGCCTGTAATTTTTTTGCTACCAGGCGCTCCTTTTCCCAGTCAAGCTCAAATGAGTAGGAATGGCGAAAGATGTGTCGAAAGGCTCTGAAATCATTTAGGAGCCGGTAAAGCTCTTCGTCTATCACTGCCGGACGGTAGCCCGGTATTGAAAGCTTCATCCGTTTTAAAAGGTCCGAGTGCCAGGAATCGGCACCCAGATCATTTTCGAAAAACCGCGCCACAGACCGAAAAATATTCTCGCAGCCGTTATAAAAGCTGTGCAGGTAGTATCCGATGGCGGCACAATCATAATACGGAAGCACATCTTCGGACAGATCGAGTTTGTTTTCAATGGATCGAAAATCACCCGCAAGTTTCTCGATCTTCGCCAACTCATCCTGGACATCGGCTTTCAGAAGCTCAAGATTGTACTTCATAGATCTTCTCACCTCGCTTCAACACTTTTTGTACGAACACGGGGTCATCGGTTTGGGTGTAGACATCCAAGGGATAATCCAGTGCCTGTTCCAAGTCGTGGCGAAAGTCCCAGTACTGATTTGTATCCAGTGAGAAAACGAGAAGATCGATATCGGATCGGTCATGACATTGTCCGTGCTGCAAAGAGCCAAACAGAACTGCTTTGCTGATTCCGTATCGTTTAAAAATGGGAAAGCCCTTTTCCCGCAGTTTCATTTTCAATCGGGAGGAGAACGCTTTTCTCTGCGCTGTTTCAAGCGCCCATTTTTCTTTCAGTTTATTATAATGCATAAAACAGATGACAGACGGCGGATTTATAAACGCTTCATGACGTAGCAGCCGATCCAGGCCGGTAAGAGGGTTTTGCTGATTGGCGCTCGTTGCGCACCCGGCGGGGGGCTTTGCGGCATTTACCCCGCTAACAGTCCGTTTCAACCATAGCGCGCCGCTCTTGAAAGATTCGCTCTCCGAAATGACTTCTCGGGTTTCCGCAAATATGGCATGATCACGCCTTACGTGTCTTGATGCTCATTTCGTCTGCTGCCCGGAGACGGATAGTTCGCCGGTATGACAATTTCCCGTTTGGACGCATCGACCGCTCTGTTTGCAATTTCCTGAACCTTCTGGTAGGCCTGCTCCTGTTTAGAACCTGTAAATCAACCGGCATTCCTATTCTCTTTTCAAGTTCCATTTCCAGCGGAATTGCGTATTTCAGACTCACAGTTCCGCTCCCCCGCAACTTCTCATAGACCTGCGGGGCTAGAAAAACCGCCACATCGATATCGTTAGGTTTTCGGGAACAAAGCGCCGAACCGTGCAGATAGCCGAAGAGTATTTCGGCCCTCAAACACAATACTTCATTTATCGTTCGTTTCAACTTGAAAATATGCATGGTGCCCACCTGCGGCGCAGTTGTGGGTTCGTGATTCATCTGTATCACACAAGATCAATTATCAGATTCTGCTCCAGGATTTTTCTGAATTTGCCACCGGTAATCAAGGCATACGACCTTTTTTCAAACGGTGTCGTCCTTGTGTTTAGAGATGTATTCGATGAAAAAGGCAGCGAAAATCGTTAGAAAAAGCCCCACAACGGCGGCCAGAAGGATATTCAATTTGATTTTGGGCTTGACGGGGTTGAGGCTCTTTTTGGGAGGCTGAAGAATTTGGATGCTTTGAACGTAGTTTTCTTTAAAATTCAAATTCCTTATCTCTTCAGAAATATATTTCTTTTCACTCTCAAGGCTTGCAATTCTCGCCTCCAGGCTCTTGACGGCAGCATCGGCACGTTCTTTTATACTGCTGATTTGCGATTCATAATCATTAACATCTGACAATAGTGATTCTTTTTTGTATTCATTTTGTTTTATGACGTTTGTTTTCTGTGATTCTAAATCCTTGATACTGTTTTTCAGGTTCTGAATGGCAACTCTTTCTCCATAGATTTGTCCATTAACGTTGACCGCGGAACTTTGAAGGGTGTTCAGATAAGTGATGTTCTGCTGCATGGTATTGGTATACATGACGGATGCCAGTATGTTATTTCCGTCCTTTTGGCTGGATAGAAACTTGTTTCTTTCATTAATCAGTAAGTCCGTATTGTCACGAATCCTTACAATTTCGTTTCGAATATCGGAAAGACGGTTTTCCAGGTTATTGATTTGTAGTTCCTTCCCTTTTATTTGTGCATTTATGTTTGAAATACTGTTCGCTATTTTCTCTGTTTGCGTCTCTCTTTCGGATTCCCCGGAATTGATGCTTGCATTTTTCTCCACTATTTTGGCTTCCATCCTAGAAATATCACTTCTGCTTTGGGCCATCAAAGTGGCCATGTCTGATCTCGCCTTGCTGATCTTCTCTGACACTTTCGACAAAGTACTGGCTTTTTCACCAATTTGAATCTTGTATTCCTCCTTTAAATAAGCCACGACTTTGTCAAACTTTTGACGCAATGCATCATTCAAGAGCGTCAATATTTGGAGGCCCAGGTCGATATCCGAAGTTTGATATTCAACCTTAAGTGAATTGGGATCTTTTGTATTCTTCTGGGTGGTTACGTTGAACTCTAGCAATTCCGGTAATTCCTTTTTATCCTGCACCTTGATCTCTTTAAGAATTTTGGCGTCAAATCCTCCTGACTCAATGAGTGTCTTAATTTCCTGGGTCGAACCGAGATATGTGATCTTGCTGTCCTCATCCACTTTCGCGATACCTGGCGCCAACACTGTCCTGATGCTGTAGACTTTCGCCATGTTGAAGCTGATAACGGCAGCTAATGCAGCAAAGGCAACGGTTCCAATAAGGATTAGGTATTTCCATTTCCATAGAACATTTAGAAGGTCAATCAGTTCGATTTCATCTTGATAGGTTTCATATGGGTGTAGTTCAATTTCAGATTGGGGTCCGGGCATTTTCTTCCTATCCTTAATTGAGTTGAAGGGGCAGGCTGTGCAATGGTTGTAAACGGGCACAGCTCCGCTCTTTCGGTTACATGCGGAACCGTTTGAAAAGGTTATACGGGAAAAATATCACCATTTTCATTTCCGGGTTACTGATACCCAATGGAGGGCCGAAAGTCAACGTCCAAAACCGCTTTGCCGCGTAAGAAACTCCTGGTCCGTCCGACCCGGTTTCCCGCGGCCCACATAGGCCTTTTAGGCATCTTTACCGCTATTTGGCGTTTCAACCCATAAAGAATGGGCCAGTTCGTCATTTTTCACAACAAAAAAATCTTCTGAAAGAAATGTCACCGTTGGCCACTTTTTTCAGGCCTACGACTGCGTAACCCAGTCCGTCACCAGGATACCCGCAACTACGGAAAGTGTAAAACCCACACGGACATGGTTTGAATTGAGATCTTTTCTCTGCACCAGTGCGGGGGCTATACCTGCCGTGGATATGACGGACGCAAAACCTGTGAAGATTCTTGCCAGACCTAGGAGCCCAAATACTTCAACAGGCAAAAGACGCGCCAGGACTTGGCCGCTAACGAAAACAGAACCAGTTCTGCTAATCGTAACGGAACCGGTGATTGCGCGTTGTTCTGTTGCTTCTGCAGAATAAACTGGAATGTGAGAGGCGGTGTTTTTTGAGAAGAGGTCTTGAAAAGGGTTTTTTTCTTATAGGTTTACAGATAATTGAAAGCCATGTGGCATCATGAGGTTTGAGAGGGTTTAGATCGGCTTAGAAAAATGGATTAGCCGGCATCTGTTTTTCTGAGAGAAGGCCCATCGATATGAACATTGATGCACCGATGGTTGAGGCGATCCAGCAGAGCATCGACCATGTCCTTTGGTTCAAGGAGGGAATACCATTGTTCAGGCTGGAGATTGGTCGTAATAATGGTGGGCCGCCCGGCTTCATATCGCTCTTTCATGAGTTTGAAAAAGGCGTTCATTTGCTCCTTTTTCAGGGTCAGGTATCCCAGTTCATCGAGCAACAGCAGATCATATCGGCACAGGGCATTGAGTAGTTTGGGGGTGGATCGATCGGCGAGAGAGGCATAGAGTTGATCCAGCAAATCCTGAACATTATAAAAACGCCCCCGGTACCCGGCAATAATGGCTTGACGGAGTATGCCGACGGCCAGGCCTGTTTTCCCTACGCCGGTCTTTCCGTGAAATACGATGTTTTCTCTTCGATTGATGAAATCAAGGCCGGACAAAGTCATCATCCGGCTTTTCCGGACTCCGGGCTGAAGATCAAACGGAAAGGAGTTGAGGGTCCAGTCCCATGGGAGCCGTGCAATCTGAAGCCGATAAGTCATGCTCCGCTCCTGCCGGAAACGTAATTCCTCAGCCAGGAGGTTGTATATGACCTCGTAAACGGAAAGCCCGTTCTTTTCGGCCAAAGCCAACTGCTCATCGAAGGTCTTCACCATGCCTTTAAACTTCAAGTCAATGAGTAATTGCTCAATTTTCTTTTTCATGACAGATCAAAAAAGTCACCCGCGGTATAATCGAGGATGATGTTTTCCAGACGGGACAGATCAAAAAGTCGATACTTAAGGGCCTGTCTTACGGCTTTGAGAAAAGGCTCACCGGGATAAGTCCGTTGCAGATGCAGCAGACGGCGTAACTTGACCACGCCACGACCATGGCTTCTTTTCTTCAGTTCGGCCACATACGCATCCAGAACGGCATCATTTCCCACCAACAGCTGTTCTTCTTTTGAAGGGACCCGGGCATCCTTTTTTCTTCGAATCGGAACATGATGTCCCGGCACAGTTGTTCGCGTATCACGTTTATCCAGAATACGGTCATGTTCCGCCACGTTCCGGCTTTTGTCATAAACGATGACCTTGCGCCAGTGTTTCTGAACTTCCAGGGATTTTCCAATCAGTGCT
>ADZZ01000119.1 GCA_000179315.1 delta proteobacterium NaphS2 | reverse complement strand
TCTTTTCAAGATCAAAGGCGTCATGCCTTAAGGCTTCTAAAAAAAATCCAGTGTAAAAGTTGTGGATTCATTTCCATGTGTGCGGGAGCTGTTTCAGAGGCCAGGCGTACTGTAGCGATCAATGTCGTGAACAAGCCCGCACGGAACAGCGACGACAAGCACAACGCCGTTACCGGCAAACAGAAAAAGGCCGCAAAGCTCATCGGAGGGCGGAACGTCGGCGAAGAATAAAAAAAAGTAAAAAAACCGTGGATGATCAGGGTTCAACACCCCCGTCATCCGGTGATAAGGTGCCCTCCAGGTGGTCCGGCGTGGGTCCGAGATGCCGTTTTTGCGGCTCATGGGGTGTTATTGTGAAAGATTTTCCCCGCCGAGGCTACGGCAATCATCCACAAACTGTTCCGGAGGTGTTCACATGATGGTTAAAAAGCCTCTTTTTCCAAAACGAATACGCAAAATCGCCGGCGGTTTTGCCTTTATTGAACATCGCTTTTTGCGAAAGGGTTTTTGGGAGAGCCTGAGTCATATTGAACTGCTGCTCTACATTTTTCTGGTGGTGGTATCTGACAAAAACGGGCTGTCTTATTACGGCTACGACAAAATCTGCCGGATTCTAAGGGTGGATGCAGATCAATATATCAATGCCCGTAATCGCTTGCTGGACAAGGACCTGATTGGATTTGACGGCCGTGTGTTTCAGGTGCTTTCCCTTCCGGATCGTCCAGTGATCGTGAAACCTGTGAAGGAAGTCCGGAACGGGGGATGGTTCAGTCTTGGAGAAACCGTACAGGAAATCATTCGGGAGAAAGGACGTGGGATCAACCCGAACAGTTGATATTCATCTGCTGGAATTGCGCTACGCTCATTGCCGGATCATGAACCACCAGGCTTTAAAGCAATTGCGGGATTCCATCGAAACTTACGGGCAAATCGTCCG
>ADZZ01000120.1 GCA_000179315.1 delta proteobacterium NaphS2 | reverse complement strand
TCCAGTGTACCATCAAGTCTTTAACTATCATCAAAAGATTTTTTTCCCACTTGACAGAGCTTTACGACCCGAAGGCCTTCTTCGCTCACGCGGCGTTGCTGCGTCAGGGTTTCCCCCATTGCGCAAAATTCCTCACTGCTGCCTCCCGTAGGAGTCTGGACCGTGTTCCAGTTCCAGTGTGGCTGATCATCCTCTCAGACCAGCTAACCATCGTCGCCTTGGTAGGCCATTACCCCACCAACAAGCTAATGGTACGCGGGCCCATCTATGAACGGCAACTTTCATGAAGAGGTCACCTTTAATTTAAAAATCCGAAGATCCTTAAACCGTATCCGGTATTAATCCACCTTTCGACGGGCTATTCCGAATTCAAAGGTAGGTTACCCACGCGTTACTCACCCGTGCGCCACTTTACTCTTCCCTGCAAGCAGGGAATTTCTCGTTCGACTTGCATGTGTTAAGCACGCCGCCAGCGTTTGTTCTGAGCCAGGATCAAACTCTCCACTTAAACTATTAAGCAGGGCTTATGACCCTATTTTTTTCAATAACTACAAAGTCTTACTACAGAGACCTACGCTACGTCACTATTTAGTTTTCAAAGAACAAGAGCTACAACCAACAAGCTATCTATTTTAAGGCGCACCGTTTCGAATGTCAAGCTTTATTGTCCAAGCGTCTAACTCTTTCTCGTGCACCGAAGAATTCGTTTTTATATACTTCACGATAACCTTTGTCAATATCTTTTCTGAAAAACATACGAATAAATTCTTTGTCAGTTCGAAAAAAAGCCCCTTCAGTCAGAAGGGGCTTTTTAAGATAAATTTCGGCGGCGACCTACTCTCCCACGCAGTCTCCCACGCAGTACCATCGGCGCTGAGGAGCTTAACTGCCGTGTTCGGGATGGGAACGGGTGTGACCTCCTCGCTATTGCCACCGAAAACTGTCGAGCCAGGCTCAAAACGTCCCCTTTTGCTAAACACAAAATTGAGCATTTTGAAACTGGCTCACTGAATACAAAGTAAAAATTTCAAAGGAACATAAATAGAAGAAGTTTATGGCCAAGCCTCACGACCGATTAGTACCAGTTAGCTAAATACATTACTGTACTTACACACCTGGCCTATCAACCTTGTCGTCTACAAGGGGTCTTCAGATCTTGTGTCTCCACAAAATGGGGATATCTTATCTTGAGGTTGGCTTCCCACTTAGATGCTTTCAGCGGTTATCCATTCCGAACGTAGCTACCCAGCTATGCCGCTGGCGCGACAACTGGAACACCAGAGGTTCGTCCATCCCGGTCCTCTCGTACTAGGGAAAGATCCTCTCAAATATCCTGCGCCCACGAAAGATAGGGACCGAACTGTCTCACGACGTTCTAAACCCAGCTCACGTACCGCTTTAATTGGCGAACAGCCAAACCCTTGGGACCTGCTCCAGCCCCAGGATGCGATGAGCCGACATCGAGGTGCCAAACCGCGCCGTCGATGTGAACTCTTGGGCGCGATAAGCCTGTTATCCCCGGAGTACCTTTTATCCGTTGAGCGACGGCCCTTCCATGCGGAACCGCCGGATCACTAAGACCTACTTTCGTACCTGTTCGAGATGTCTCTCTCACAGTCAAGCTCCCTTATG
>ADZZ01000121.1 GCA_000179315.1 delta proteobacterium NaphS2 | reverse complement strand
TCAAAAGATCGATAGGGGCCGGCTGTACGGACAGGACGAGATCGGATTACGGGTGGGCAAGGTTATCAATAAATACAAGATTGGAAAGCATTTCGAACTCGATATTCGTGACAACGACTTCAGCTTTGAAATCAATAAAGACAAGGTTAAAAAAGAGGCCGCACTCGATGGAATCTATATCGTGCGATCCAGTTTGCCTGAAGAGAGAATGGATGCGGACGAGACGGTGCGCAGTTATAAATTGCTCAGCCAGGCTGAAAGAGCGTTTCGGTCTTTCAAAACCGTAGATCTCATGGTACGCCCCATTCGCCATCGCCTCGAAGACCGTGTTCGGGCTCATATATTTCTATGCATGCTCGCCTACTATGTCCAGTGGCATATGATGGAAGCATGGAGACCCCTGCTTTATGCCGACGAGGATCAAAAAGGCAAGGCCTTGCGTGATCCCGTTGCACCAGCAAAACGCTCAGATTCTGCAATGAAAAAGGTAAAGACCAAGAGACTTGATGATGGTTCAAGAGTTTTCTCCTTCCGTGGTCTTCTCGGTCACCTCAGTGCAATCGTTCGTGCCACTTGCCGCTGCCCAGATGAAAAAGATACTTCTGCCACTTTCATAATGACCACCAGACGCAACCCCAAGCAACAGAGAGCATTTGATTTGCTTGACACAATAGGGGGGTAGACAGTAGCGTCACGCTGAATTAAAGTATAATATATTGACTTTGTTGAATATTTATGTCTTCCTGAAAAAGGAACTTCAGGTTAAAATGGAAAAGACTCAATTGCCCATATCGAATTCCGGTGGAAGGCTTTTATCCGGCAACGGCAGTCCCTTGCTCTCGAAGTCACCGGCAGCTTCGCTGATTCTCTGGAAAAGCCTTTGAGGGGAGAGAAACAGTCGTTTAAAAAAACTGTATGTACCGTTACTCATGCTTTTGAAAGCCATGTATTGAACATTGGGATCGGACATCTTTCCATCCACTTTGAAATATTCAGCCGTCAGGGTATTATCATCTCCTCTTAGCAGATAGCCGATGATGGGGATTTTGCTGACCAGAAGGTCTGCTGTGGTTAATGGTTGAATGCCGATTTCGGCGTCCATGAAACCGGTGGCGAGATTTGTCTCTCCTTCCGCCACCGCGTTAAAAACAGGACTTTCCATGGCCAGGTTGTCCACTTTGGCAATTCCCTTGTCAATGTCCAGGTGTCCGCCGATGCGGCTGAAATAAAGCCCGTCTTTCGGTAAGTCTGCGGGTCTTGTTTCAAAAGCCCCTGTCAGGCTCATAAAATCGAGCACTTTAATGAAAATGTTGCTTCTTCTGATCACTCCCTTTTCCAAAAGAATATTGGCGTTTCCGGTAAGGCTTGAAAGGAGCTCCTTTTTGGTATTGCCTTTGGCATACAGCAGGGATTCCATTGTCAGGCTTCCTTCGATCCGGTCTTTGACGAAAGCCAGAGGTGAAGGCAAATCTTCAAGGGGCTGCTTTTCCATTTCAAGATAACTGGTAAAAAGCATCTCCGGTTTTTCCCCCCGCTTCACATGGCCCTTCATCAAAAGCCTGCCCCGTTTGAACCGTACGCTGGACTGGCTTAAATAAAGGTCTTTGGAACGTAACGCACACTCAACCTCCAGAGGGCCGAACGAAGCCTCCTCCCATTTCACTTTTGGAGCTGTAATGTCAAAGTGGACGTCTGATGTTTCGACGAAGTGGTGCGCACCCTTTTTCCAGCCGGGCTTCATTTGGTCACTTTTGCCCTTCGTGAAACTGACCGACTCGAAATCTCCTTCCTTGAATTTTTCAGCCATTTCCGGAGGGATCAGGTCATTCAAATCCAGAAGCTCGGAGTGCACGGTGATGTCGCCCCTCATGCCTTCCCATCCCTTAAACTCACCTGTCAGCTGAAAAGGGCTTTTTCCCAATTTTAGTGCCAAAGTGTCGATCAAAACGTCATTGCCGGCGAATTTCAGATGAAAATAGCAGTCTTTTATGGGATAGGGAAAAGCCTCAGTGGCAAAGGAGAGGTTCTTTCCTTTCATGTATCCCACTACTTTGGTTTGAGCGGGATTCTTACGGGATGCGGTTACGGAAATCTTGCCGTTGAGGTCCCCGCCTGCGGTGAAATCGACTTTTTTGTACCGAATTCCCAGGTCCTCAAGCCGAAGCTTCTTGCTGGATACGTTGAAGTTAAAGGCATCTTTCCCGACAAGATCGTAGGCACCACTCAGGGTAAAAGATGACTTCCCCAGGTTGCACTGCAGATTGTTTAAAGTGAACCTTTTTCGGGGTAAGATGCTGCCGCTGAAAAGAACACTTCCTTCACTTGCAAAGGGATTAACTCTGACGGATTCCGTTTCCAGATACGCCTGTTTCAATCAAACGCTCCGTGGAAGTTCCAGGCGTCACTCTTGGAAATGCTGATCTGGCAAGGGATTTATTTTGAAGATCGTGGACCCATGAAGTCCGGTAG
>ADZZ01000122.1 GCA_000179315.1 delta proteobacterium NaphS2 | reverse complement strand
CCTATGCCGCGCCCATTCGGAAAATACCGCTGCCTTCATGGAGGTGTTGAAACAAGCCGTTTTAAGGCGAGGTATCCCCATGCGGCTTTTTGTGGATAACGGATCAGCTTTCCGGTCACAGCATTTATCCCTGGTCTGCGCAAAACTCGGCATAACCCTGATTCACGCCAGACCCTACCATGCAGCGGCCAAGGGAAAAATCGAGAGATGGTTCAGAACGGTACGATTGCAGTTTCTCCCGATGCTTTCGGAAAAACATATGTTGAATCTGAAAGCGATCAACAGAGCACTTTGGACCTATATCGAAACAGAGTACCACCGTTCGCCCCATCGGAGTCTCTGCGAAACGCCCCTTGATCGCTGGGCCAGAGTGGGTGAGAAGGTCCGATATCCCGAACCGGGCGATGACCTGGACGACCTTTTCCTTTTTGAATCAAAACGCAAAGTGCAGAAAGACCGTACCGTAAGTCTGAACGGTATGGCCTATGAAATTGACGCTTCCCTGGTGGGAGAGACCGTAACACTCCGCTACAACCCTTCCGAGCAGGGCAAAGAGATAAAGGTCTGTCACAACGGCCGTTTCGTCCAAAAGGCGAAACTGGTGGACACCTACGCCAATTGCTTTGTGAAACGTGATCGCCCGTCTAAAACCATTGAAGCACTTGATCCTGAAAAGGCCGTCGATCATAAGCGGGAAAGCAGACCCAAACAACCTGTTAACTTCAGCAGGATCTCCGAAGCCGAAAAGGGGGATGGCTATGTATAAAAAGGTCTATGGGCTGACCCACTACCCTTTTGAAAAAGATCTGGAACCGGACAAACTGTTTGGTTCAAAAGCTGCTGATGAGCTTGAAGCCCGGCTCCATTATCTGTTGAAGCTGCGCGGTATCGGGCTTGTCACCGGAGAAGTGGGCAGCGGGAAACCAGTATCTGCCGAAAGATGGCCGCTTCTCTGAATACGGTCTGTACCGGGTGTTTTACGTTCCTCTGACCCCGGCATGTACGGATATC
>ADZZ01000123.1 GCA_000179315.1 delta proteobacterium NaphS2 | reverse complement strand
TTAGAGAGCCAGCGCTGACAAAATCTTCCGGGTTCTGACCGCTTCTTCGCAAATGCGGCTCACAACCACCCGGAACGGAATTCGAACTGTGTCAACAGTTGTTTTCTTCTGGGAGAAGCACTCGCCAGCGTCAGGGGATATTTTTCATTAATGGGGAAAATGGTCATTTTACAGAGAGATACCGAAAATTCTGCCGGCGTTTTCAGTGGTCTGTTCGGCAACGGTTTCGAAGGGAATATCCCGCAATTTCGCAATCTCACGGGCCGTATGGACCACGAAGGCGGGCTCGTTTCGCTTTCCTCTTCCGGGAACCGGGGCCAGAAAAGGCGCATCGGTTTCCACCAACATGCGATCCAGCGGGATCGCGGCGGCCACCTCTTTAATCTGCACCGCTTTCTTGTAAGTGACAGTGCCCGGAATGGATATATAATATCCCAACGCAATAAACGCCTCAGCCAATTGCCTGTTCCCGGAAAAACAGTGAATTATCCCTTTTCCTTCACCCTTGCCCATCTTCTCCAACATCCGGTAGACCTCCTTATGAGCATCCCGATCATGAATAATCACGGGAAGTGCTGCATCATGGGCCAGTTCAAGCTGTCTCTTAAAAATGCTTCGCTGGTTCTCCTTCCCGGAATAATTCCGGTAGTAATCCAGGCCGATCTCACCCCAGGCCACCACCTCCGGCTCACGGGCCAGGGCGGCCAGTTCCTTCAGATCCCCGGAGCTGCATGCATCAGCGTCATGGGGATGGCACCCCACCGTTGCGTAAATGAAATCATATTTTCGGGCCAGTGCCAGAGCGGA
This sequence comes from delta proteobacterium NaphS2, assembly GCA_000179315.1. GTDB lineage: Bacteria > Desulfobacterota > DSM-4660 > Desulfatiglandales > Desulfatiglandaceae > NaphS2. The sequence continues at coordinate 119 of ADZZ01000123.1, read as the reverse complement.
CCGGGAGCTATCGAGATCGATCCCGATTGAAACCATACGGCCGATGCCCTCCCTTCGCGCTCTTTCGATAACCGCTTCCCTGTCTTTGTCGAAGTCCTTCATATCCAAATGGCAATGAC
>ADZZ01000124.1 GCA_000179315.1 delta proteobacterium NaphS2 | reverse complement strand
CAAGCGGTATTGCCACTTGGGTTTTCCAACAATTGATGGGGACTGTTTATGCCCGTTTGATGGGGTAAAAGGCTTCCGTTCGCCAATTTTTTTATAAGAATGGAGGTTTTAGATGGCAGAAAACGAACTACAAGAGCAGGTGGCGCTATTTCGCTACGGGATTATCGCGGATTTTGTTCATTTGCCGCCCGGATCAAGAGGGCTTTACGCTCAGATCAGGAAGAAAGCAGGGCAGGAATATGTTATTCCCGGCTCCAGACGCACCCGTGTGGCTGAAGAGACGATCCGTTCATGGTTGAAAAAATACCGCAAGGGCGGTTTTGACGCCCTACTGCCCAAAGAGCGCACGGACAAGGGGGAAACGAGAAAGCTGCCCCTTGAGATTTCGGATTTACTTCTTGAGGCCAAAGAAAAAGAACCGGAACTAACCGTTCCGCTGTTAATCAAGAAAGTCAGAGCATCCGGCAACATTCCCGATGATGTTCGGATGCCCAGATCCACCGTGTATAAACTGCTGGCACGCCACGGGTTAACCCGAAAGATTACATCACCTGATAGAGACCATCGTCGCTTCGCCTACCTCAATGCCGGGGATTTGTTCATGAGTGATGTCATGTACGGTCCGGCGGTCAGGAAAAATGACGGCAGGAAACGAAAAACCTATCTCATCGCTTTTATTGATGATGCGACCCGGGTGATCCCCTATGCCGCTTTTGCCCATTCGGAAAATACCGCTCACAGCATTTATCCCTGGTCTGCGCAAAACTCGGCATAACCCTGATTCACGCCAGACCCTACCATGCAGCGGCCAAGGGAAAAATCGAGAGATGGTTCAGAACGGTACGATTGCAGTTTCTCCCGATGCTTTCGGAAAAACATATGTTGAATCTGAAAGCGATCAACAGAGCACTTTGGACCTATATCGAAACAGAGTACCACCGTTCGCCCCATCGGAGTCTCTGCGAAACGCCCCTTGATCGCTGGGCCAGAGTGGGTGAGAAGGTCCGATATCCCGAACCGGGCGATGACCTGGACGACCTTTTCCTTTTTGAATCAAAACGCAAAGTGCAGAAAGACCGTACCGTAAGTCTGAACGGTATGGCCTATGAAATTGACGCTTCCCTGGTGGGAGAGACCGTAACACTCCGCTACAACCCTTCCGAGCAGGGCAAAGAGATAAAGGTCTGTCACAACGGCCGTTTCGTCCAAAAGGCGAAACTGGTGGACACCTACGCCAATTGCTTTGTGAAACGTGATCGCCCGTCTAAAACCATTGAAGCACTTGATCCTGAAAAGGCCGTCGATCATAAGCGGGAAAGCAGACCCAAACAACCTGTTAACTTCAGCAGGATCTCCGAAGCCGAAAAGGGGGATGGCTATGTATAAAAAGGTCTATGGGCTGACCCACTACCCTTTTGAAAAAGATCTGGAACCGGACAAACTGTTTGGTTCAAAAGCTGCTGATGAGCTTGAAGCCCGGCTCCATTATCTGTTGAAGCTGCGCGGTATCGGGCTTGTCACCGGAGAAGTGGGCAGCGGGAAAACCAGTATCTGCCGAAAGATGGCCGCTTCTCTGAATACGGGTCTGTACCGGGTGTTTTACGTTCCTCTGACCACCGGCAATGTAACGGATATCTACAAATCCATTGCCTGGGAAATGGGGCTAACCACGGAACGGAGCCTGGCAGCCCTTTATCGTTCCATCCATATGGAGGTCAACCGACTCTGTCTGGAATCCAAAATCAGGCCAGTGCTGATTATTGATGAAGCGCAATACTTGAGAAACGAGGTCCTCGAAAACCTCAGGCTGCTGACAAACTATGAGATGGACTCACAAAATCGTCTCTGCATGATATTTGTTGGCCAGGCCGAGTTGAGGCGACGGCTTTCACTGTCCGTCCATGAGCCTTTGGCTCAAAGGCTTGTGGTGCGTTATCACATATCCGGTCTTGCAAAAGAGGAGTTGCTCCCTTATCTGAAACACCGGCTTGAGTTGGCCGGAACCCAGATGGATCTTTTTGAACAGCCGGCTCTTGAAGCGCTTTTTCAGGCGACAAACGGTCTGCCACGCAAAATCAATCTGCTGGCACACCTCTCATTGAATGTGGCGGCACTGCAGAATGCCCAGCTTGTATCGGCTGAACATATTCTTACCGCAGTGGAGGAAACGGGATAGTGCTAAACCTGCATGATCAGATTCGGTGAAACAGAGGCGAGCTCTGCTGAGGAGCAACTCGCCAAGGGATAGCCGGATAGGCGACGACGAAATATCGTCATCGGGAGGGGAGTCTTTGGGCTCCCCTTTTTTATGTGATATTTCCGAGGAGCCTTCATGCCTAAAAAAACCTCGGGGTTTGGGGCAGAGCCCCAAGGGTTTTCTCGAAACAGCACCCCGATCAGAAGATAGGCAGTCCGTCACGCATCGCCTTGCAACGATAAATCAATCAGGCAAAAACAAAATATTCTTCGTGCTTTATTGTGGACAATATCCGGTGGGATAATGTGAACGGCAACACTGAGCAAGAGCAAATTTTATCCCGAAGTGGTATTTACATGGGACTACATAAAGCAGGGGGATACGCCGTCCGTAAACGGTGGTGAGTTTCATCAGGCCAGTAATTGGGAAGCCACCGTTGGTTTAGAATGGACCCTCTGGGAGTGGGGAAAAACCTACTACGATGTAAGGCAGCAGCAAAGCGTGAAAAATGAAGTTCTGAAATCCAAGATGGAACTGGAGGAGCAGATACAGCTACAGATAAAGGACGCGGTTTTGGACCTCAAGACTGCAGAAGAAAACATTCCCATTACCCAAAAAGCTGTGGAGCAGGGAGAAGAAAATTTGAGGGTAAGCCGGGAACGTTTCAAAGCCCAGGTCAGTACATCAACGGAAGTTCTGGATGCACAGCGGTATTTGACAAGGGCAAGGGTCAATCACTTCAATGCGCTTTTTAGTTACCATCTGGCTCACGCCAGGCTTTTAAGAGCGATGGGCACCTATTAGGTCATCAAGAATAGATCAAGATCGTTTTGATCCGCTCACCATAGGTTTCGAGATCCGGCAGCCAATCTTTTTGTAAGCGATAAAGAGATCTTCCGGATTCCAAACCATGTCGAAGGGAAGAACTTCCCAGGATCATGTCAATGGGCTTTTTTTCGTATTCATACTCGTATGGGGGGTCTTTCCATTCAAATTGCTCGCCATGGTGCGAAATGACGGCCTGCAACAGTGCCAGGGATGTATGGTAGGGACGATAGGCATCAAGATCCAAAATGTGCATCATGAACCCACGACAAAGCTGGCCTGACCATTTGTGAAACGTGGGGCGAAATAGATATTCCTGTAGATAGCAACCTTTTAACGCTTTGGGATCCAACCGTTTTCTAATGCCCGATGTATCAAAATAAGGCGCTCCGAAAATCTCAAAGGGCCGGCAGGTCCCTCTTCCTTCGGAGACATGCGTTCCTTCCCACAACACCTGCCCGGGATATACAAAGGCTGTTTCAGCAAGAGGCATGTTGGGGGAGGGCATCAACCACCTGAGACCGGTTTCACGCCATGTCATGTTCCTGCGCCATCCGATCAGGGGTAGAACCTCCAGATTGCATTCCAGTGCAAAAATCTGGTTGAAAAAAAGAGCCATTTCTCCCATGGTGAGTCCGTGTCGCATCGGAAGTGACGCAGGGCCCACAAAGGAAAGAAGTTCAGGCGAAAGGCAGTTTCCTTCCAGGATGTTTCCACCAAGCGGATTGGGCCGATCCAGTACGACGATCTTTTTGCCAAATCGTGCCGCGGCCCTCATGCAGCCAAGCATGGTGGAGGAAAAAGTGTAAACCCGTGTCCCCACATCCTGAAGGTCCACAATCAGCGTGTCAATAAGGTCAAACATTTCGGGGGCAGGCTCCCTCGATTCAGCATAAAGGCTGAAAACCGGAATATTGAGGACTTCGTCATGGGCGTGAGGGGTTTCGACCATGTTGTCCTGATCCTCTCCCCCGTACCCGTGTTGCGGTCCAAAAAGCACTCGCAAATGACCGGGGAGTTTTTTCTGCAACACATTTCGAGCTGTTTCAAGCCGTCGGTTGAGCGAAGCCTGATTGGACAGAAGGCCCAGTCGTTGCCCCTCAAAGCGGCACCATTCCCCTTCTGTTACCTGATCAAGACCGGTAAGGATATTTTCCATACGCAAACCATTTTTCACTTTTTTGAGAATCGTCCTTCTATAGTAGGTCATGATCACCCTTTTTTCAAGAAACACAGAACGTCTGGGACGATAATGCACAAATCTAAATTACCCTTGTCTACTTGGTTTTGGGGTGCCTGGCTCGTAACAAGCCACACCCCCGGAATGTCTGCACTCCAGTTCCAAAAGCTCCTTGGGTTGACTCGCTCGGTTATCGTCACGATCCGCTCCCCATCCAAGGGGATCAAGCCAACACCGAGGCACACCTCTCTATGATACACATCGTTTTTGGAAACCTCGATGCATGGCTGCTGGGAATCCATCATGGGGTAAGCCCCAAGCATTTGCAGGCATATCTCAATGAGTTTGTTTTCCGCTTCAACCACCGATTCTGGCCCATGGTAGCCTTCAGATCTGCCCTAGCCGATTGCGAGCAAACAAAAAGCGCCAACATACGACGGCCTTTACGATGGGACGTGGACGCATCCAGGCGGCTGGATGGACGTATAAGCATTGTTCGGTAACCGGATAGGCATGGTTCGGACTTAGCTCAGAAATTTGGTTCCACATAAATCGGAAAACTACGCTCCAATCATGCGAAATGTAAGTTGTAAGCTAATTTCTGTATTGGAAACCCGAAGTGCCCACAAAAGAATAGATGGATGGGCACTAGCCTAACCCGGACAAGCCGGAACCATAAAGGTAAAGATTTTTACTGACTATAACGGATTTGGGGGAGCATTGCGAAAACCTCCCAATGACGCCGATATCAATAGATTCTGCAACCAGTTATCGTGGTACTTAAATTGATTGAGTCTCTCTGCGGGACTCTGCCAGCCTTTATGCTTTTTAACAGTTCCGGGATTGCAGGGAGCGAAATTATGAATGAGCGCCCAACCTCTTATGCTCAATTCAGCGGATTTGAGATTCCAGTGCTTCAACGCTAATCTTAACCGAACCAGCCTTGCTAATGAAAACTGAACCATTGGGGCTTTGAACTTAAACCTCAATTGGAGTTGTGTGGTCTGCCGAGACTTAGATCCCTTGAGCGAAACTGGTTCACGGATGGGTTTCTGTTGTGGGAGACAGTTTTGAACGGGATCAAGACACGCGAAAATATTGAACGAAAAAAAGACAGCGGAAGAGAGATTCAGTTTACTTTCGTGGAGTTATGTGGAAAATCTGCATTTGGTTCCATTTTCGGGTATGATTTTGGGGAGTTAATATAGACCCACTGAGCGATGGGGGGTCTGATTTATTAAAAAAGGTAAGGCCCGAAGTTGCCGCTTCGGGCCTCTTTTTTTGGGAAAAACAGAAGCAGACCGTCTTCCCCGGACAATATAAAGCATACCCATCATAGGTCTGCTTTTGATCCTTTTCAAGATCAAAGGCGTCATGCCCTTAAGGCTTCTAAAAAAAAATCCAGTGTAAAAGTTGTGGATTCATTTTCCATGTGTGCCGGAGCTGTTTCAGAGGCCAGGCGTACTGTAGCGATCAATGTCGTGAACAAGCCCGCACGGAACAGCGACGACAAGCACAACGCCGTTACCGGCAAACAGAAAAAGGCCGCAAAGCTCATCGGAGGGCGGAACGTCGGCGAAGAATAAAAAAAAGTAAAAAAACCGTGGATGATCAGGGTTCAACACCCCCGTCATCCGGTGATAAGGTGCCCTCCAGGTGGTCCGGCGTGGGTCCGAGATGCCGTTTTTGCGGCTCATGGGGTGTTATTGTGAAAGATTTTCCCCGCCGAGGCTACGGCAATCATCCACAAACTGTTCCGGAGGTGTTCACATGATGGTTAAAAAGCCTCTTTTTCCAAAACGAATACGCAAAATCGCCGGCGGTTTTGCCTTTATTGAACATCGCTTTTTGCGAAAGGGTTTTTGGGAGAGCCTGAGTCATATTGAACTGCTGCTCTACATTTTTCTGGTGGTGGTATCTGACAAAAACGGGCTGTCTTATTACGGCTACGACAAAATCTGCCGGATTCTAAGGGTGGATGCAGATCAATATATCAATGCCCGTAATCGCTTGCTGGACAAGGACCTGATTGGATTTGACGGCCGTGTGTTTCAGGTGCTTTCCCTTCCGGATCGTCCAGTGATCGTGAAACCTGTGAAGGAAGTCCGGAACGGGGGATGGTTCAGTCTTGGAGAAACCGTACAGGAAATCATTCGGGAGAAAGGACGTGGGATCAACCCGAACAGTTGATATTCATCTGCTGGAATTGCGCTACGCTCATTGCCGGATCATGAACCACCAGGCTTTAAAGCAATTGCGGGATTCCATCGAAACTTACGGGCAAATCGTTCCGGCCCTGGTTGTTACAGAGAAAGACAAACTGATTCTGGTTGATGGGTACTTGCGTGTTCGAGCGCTTCGTGCCTGCGGAAAGGACCAAATATGTGTCCATTTATCAGAAGAAAACGAACAAAATGCCATGTTTTCGCTTTTGGCCAAAACCAATGAACGGCAATGGGAAGCCATTGAGCAGTCGGTTTTGCTTCAGGAATTACATCGGCGGTTCGGGTGCAGCCTCTCCCATATCGCAGCCCGGATAGGACGCGACAAAAGTTTTGTGAAACGACGGCTTGATCTGGTTGAGGCCCTGCCTGAAAATATTTTGAAAGCCGTGATTTCAGGAACGCTTTCAACCTGGAGTGCCAGCCGTGTCATGGCGCCGTTGGCGCGCGCCAACATTAAAGACGCACAAAAACTGATGGCCCACCTGGAAAATGAACCTTTATCCACGAGGGAACTGGCCCATTTTTACGAACATTACCAAAAAAGCAACCGGTCTGTTCGAGACCGCATGCTGGAAAATCCCTTTCTTTTCATAAAGGTTCAAAATGAAAGAATCCAATCCGAACAGGCCAAGGAGATTCATGACGGACCGGAAGGCAAATGGTTCAAGGATATTAAAATGGTATATGCTGTGCTCGGACGTCTGCTGAAAACCGTTTCCCATGTCCATTATCCAAAAAGCGATCCATTTAAGAAACAAACCCTGAAAGCCTGGGTGAACAAAGTCGAAAATCAGGCGGCAAAACTCAAAAAAGAGATAGAGCCATGATCAGACAATCCAAAAAAGATGCCATTTTGGAACTGAAAAATACCGGTATGAGTTTGCGCAAAATCGCCCGAACGCTCAAGGTCAGCCGAAATACCATCACGAAGATCTTAAAGGATCCGGATGAAGCAGCACCCCACAGAGAATCCCGGCATGAAGAACATGTCCCTTTAATCCGCGATCTTTTCAAGGAATGCAAAGGAAATGCCGTGCGAGTGGCGGAGGAACTGGAAAGCCGCCATCAGATCACGATTCCTTATCAAAGTCTGACCTGGATCATGAGAAAACACGAGATCCGGAAGCGAAAAAAAAGACGCGCGGGACAATACCATTTTAAACCCGGTCAGGAGATGCAGCATGATACGTCACCCCATCAGGTTACCATTGATGGGAAAAAAGTATCGGCCCAGTGCGCTTCCCTGACACTGGCCTTTTCCCGAAAGCTTTTTATTCAGTATTACCCGCGTTTCACCCGGTTTGAGTGCAAGGTTTTTCCTATGGCCGAAAATAACGGTTGCTAAATGAATACCCCATATTATTCGAATGGTTACGCTTTTCTCGCAGATTCTGATCAAGTATGCGCATCTGCCATGCACTCAGTTTTACCTGATTTTCACATAACATACCAACCATATTATGGAAAAATTGTTGACTTGCGCCTACCGGCATGGCAAAGTATGCGCAAAATGATTGTTTATTGCACATACTTTGCCATGGGGTGGATATGGATGCGGAAAAGGCCATCAAGGAATTTCAAAAACGAAAAGTGGTCACAATCGAAGAGATTGCGGATCTCCTCGATTCTTCCGTGACCACCGCCAGAAGACAACTGAAAAAATGGCGGACTTACACGAGCTTTAATATGAATGGGCGTTATTACAGTCTTCCGGGAATTCCGCGATTTGATGAACACGGCATATGGAAATACCGGGAGATCCTTTTTTCACAATACGGAAACCTTATGCAGACAATTTCTCAGCTTATCGAGAGATCTGAAACGGGATTGAATGCCAGACAGATTGCCCAACTGGTTGAAATTGTCCCTAACAGTTCCGTTTTTTCCCGGCTGCAGCATGCTCCGGGAATCCGACGAGAAAAGCATCAAGGACGTTTTGTATACTTCTCCGAGGAAAAATATCAGGAGCAAAAATCGGGATTGTCCAGACCGCATCATGTAAGATTTCCGACAGATTCGGAAAGCGTGATGATTCTTGTTCAACTTGTCAAATACCCTCATAGCAGCATCGAGGAACTGTTCGAAAGAGTTGCAGAGCAGGGAATCCGGATTGAACCTCAGGTAATTGAGGCTTTTCTGAACCATCATGGTCTGTTAAAAAAATTCCGGATACAAAGTGATCCGTTGCCTTAAGGACCATATTGAAAAAGTTGTGGAAGTGTCTGTGCAGGCAACCTGTTTTTCGAAATGCCAACAGTACACTTCTTTTCAGAAGAGGCCTTCTGTTTCGGGAACAATAAAGTGTTAAAGACGCGGGAAAAGAAAGTCGTGACCCTGGATATCGGCGCATTCCGGGCCAAAGAAACCATCATGCAATCGGAGGATGACGGTAAGGTATACACTTGCCGAGAGTTGAAGAGCCTTGCACCGCACCGGTGTACATTTGGCTATGACGTTATTGTATATGTGGGGTATGCCCTCTTTGTTCACTGCCGCAGCGAAAAGGACATTGTGAGTGAATTGGCTCGGAAAAACATCTCGATTTCTGATAGAGAAGTGAGTTTTTTAGGCAAGAAGTTTGTCACCTACCTTGCCGTGGCCCATCGCGAAAGTCGCCAAAAAATAAGAAGCGCGATGGATCAGCGCGGCGGATATATCCTTCACGTTGATGGAACATGCGAGGGCGATAGCCCACACCTGTTTACAGGTCTGGACGGTATTGCCGAAGTCGTTCTGGACAATATAAAAATCCCTTCGGAACAAAGCGAGTTGCTCATTCCGTTCTTTGAAAAAATCAAAGGGCAATACGGCGACCCAATCGCCTTGGTTCACGACATGGGAAAGGGAATCCTTTCGGCTATTGCAGCGGTATTCCCGGGAACACCTGATTTTATCTGCCATTTTCATTTTTTAAGAGATATCGGCAAGGACTTGATGGAAGATGAATACAAAAAAATCAGGAATCGCCTCAAAAAGCACAAGATCCGTGGTTCGCTTCGACGGATGGCCAAGAGTCTTGAAAGAACTGCTGTTCAAGACCGCAAGGTAATGGAGCAACTAAATGCCGGCATAAAGCATGGGGATGTCAGAACCGGTGCCGAAATGTCGATCGCGTCCGCATTTGCTTTGATTCAGTGGGTTTTTGATATTTCGGCGGAACTGAATGGATATGGCTTTCCTTTCGATCTTCCTCACCTCGCTTTCTATCACAGATTGAAAACGGTTTACACCCTTGTTGAGGCAATTTGGGAAAGCCCGCACAAATACGAAAAGACGCATAAGCCTCTTCACAAGCTTTTCAGATTGATCAAGCCAGTCATGGCTGATCAAACCCTAAAAAGATCAGCCAAAGCCCTCGATAAGAAAGCAGAGATCTTCAATGCACTGCGAGAGGCGCTCCGCATCGCACTTCCAGAAGGAAAAAATGGCCTCAATGATGATGGCGATGATACGGATATGAAAACGATCAAGGAAAAGGTAGCAGCGTTCCAGGAAAAATTAAAATCTGAAGAAACCTTGTCAAAGAGAGATGAATACAAAAAGATGATTCAGCAGATAGATACATATTGGGATAAGCTCTTCGCAGATCCCATCTCTGTTCATACCGCTACTGGAGAACAACTTATCCAGCCCCAACGAACCAACAATATTCTGGAGCGCTTTTTCAGGGATCTCAAAAGAAAATACCGCAAAAAAACAGGGACAATTTCTTTGAACAAGACATTGAAAACAATCCTCTCGGACACTCCCCTCGTCAAAAACCTTGAGAACAAGGAGTATCTCGACATTATACTTGATGGTTGCAATACGCTGGAACAACGTTTTGCGCGGGTTGACAGCAAATTGGTTTTGCAGGAATTAGACAAAAAAAGGAAGGAAACAGGCAGGCTCCCACAGATTTTGAAAAAGATGATACGGGAACCGGCGTTCCCTCGAAAACTGGGAGAATTGTTTGGTTGTTAAGCAAAATCAAGGCCAACCGTTATTTTCGGCCATAGGGTTTTTCTGTCAAAAGCCTTCGATTTTATGGATGGGGTGTGTTCCCGGTGCATCGTTGACAATACCAGTGTTATTGTGGCCGGCGGCACCGGACCTGACGCATTGATTGCACCTGAGATGAAATACTTCGCTGATATGTATCAAACCGGGTTTGTGGCCCATGCCGTAGGCGATGCCAATCGAAGTGCCCGCGTGGAAAGGCCTTTTCATTTTGTGGAAAATAACTTTCTTCCTGGAAGAACCTTTGTCAGCTGGCATGATTTGAACCGGCAGGCCATCGACTGGTGCCGGAACACCAGCGACAAAACGTTCAAACGGGCTTTGGGAATGATACCGGATGAGGCCTATATCATTGAAAAACCGCATCTCATTGATTTACCCCCATACCGGCCGCCGGTCTATGTGGCAAAACACCGGGTCGTCGATATCGAGGGATATGTGCATTTGGACACCAACCGTTATTCCGTCCCTGAAGCACTGATTGGAAAATCCCTGGAAGTTCAGAAACACTGGCGCAAGGTCATCGTTTATGACAAAAGCCGGAACGTGGCGGAACATGACCGTATTCTGGATAAACGTGATACGCGAACAACTGTGCCGGGACATCATGTTCCGATTCGAAGAAAAAAGGATGCCCGGGTCCCTTCAAAAGAAGAACAGCTGTTGGTGGGAAATGATGCCGTTCTGGATGCGTATGTGGCCGAACTGAAGAAAAGAAGCCATGGTCGTGGCGTGGTCAAGTTACGCCGTCTGCTGCATCTGCAACGGACTTATCCCGGTGAGCCTTTTCTCAAAGCCGTAAGACAGGCCCTTAAGTATCGACTTTTTGTGCGGCCGGGCAAGGTCGCATATTTTAGCGGGTGTGAATCCCGCCCCGGAAGGCTGGCCAGCCACTGGGTAGTGAGTCCTTGGATCGACGGGAGTAATCCCCGAGATTAAGCGTAGGACAGCGAGACGATAGGCCGTAAGCCATAAGGTTGAAGGGATTGAGCCTCGAAAGGATTAGTTGAGAGGGACGACGTTTTAACTTTGACGGAAGTCAAAATGACCATTGGCGAATGGCAAGTCAATGGCGCCTCTCCGGGGTCTGAGACCATGGCATGTCGGACATTGCGAATATGCGGCAACCCGGGAGGTTCTCTGCGCTCTTGCTTAAAAGCGAGTATGCCGGCCAACCGATAATAAAGGGAGAATGGCAAACGGGGCAGGGGAAGTCGGATGGCGTCGTAGTACCTGAGAAGGCGGGTAACTCCGCTGGAGGAAAGGACGTCACATGAGTAACAGTGTTGCGAGGACACATCATCTATGCTCAGAAATAGAGAAATGGTGGAAACGAAATTACAACGCATAGCGGAGAAGGCCCGCAAAGAAGATGAATGCCGATTCACCAGTCTGTTTCATCTGATGAACGAGGAGATGTTGCGGGAATGTTTCCAGGAGCTGCGCAAAGACGCAGCATCTGGCATTGATAAGGTTACCAAGAAGGAATATGGGGAAAAACTTGGCGAGAACCTAAACGCTCTGGTCGGAAAATTGCATCGGATGGCGTATATTCCATTGCCGGTGCGCAGGGTGTACATTCCTAAACCGGGGAGTAGCAAGAAACGACCGCTGGGCATACCAGCCCTTGAAGATAAGCTGGTACAGGCGGGATTGACACGGGTGCTTTCGGCGATCTACGAGCAGGATTTCATTGACGATTCGTATGGATTTCGGCCCGGTCGCGGGTGTCATGACGCGTTGAGGGCACTCAGCAAAGAGGTTGAGGGATGCCGGGTTCACTATATTGTGGACGCAGATATCAAAGGGTTCTTTGATAATGTTGATCACGATTGGATGATTAAATTTCTCGGCCACCGAATAGCAGATAAACGAGTGTTGCGCTACGTCAAGCGGTTTCTCAAAGCAGGTATAATGGAGGAAGGCAAAGAGATTGCCAGTGACAAAGGAACGCCTCAGGGCGGGATTATTTCACCAGTACTTGCCAATATCTATCTGCATTACAGTCTGGACATCTGGTTCACGCGAGTGTTTCAGCAGGGCTGTCATGGCCAAAGTCGGATAATCCGTTACGCCGATGACTTTGTTGTATGTTTCGAGCGTGAGGCAGATGCGATACGGTTCCGAAAGGAACTGGATCTGCGACTTTCCAAGTTTGGCCTTGAGATATCGCCTGAAAAGACGAAGACCATCGAATTTGGTCCATATGCACAATCCAAGGCCGATAGCCGCGGTGGCAAGGCGTCTACCTTTGATTTTCTTGGATTCACGCACTACTGCAGCCGGTCCAGGAACGGCAGGAAATTCCGGATGAAACGGATCACTTCTCGCAAGAAGTTTACCGCCAAAATTCGGATGTTTAGGGATTGGCTGAAAGCCAACCGGACCCTGCCGACCGATGAGCTAATGGGTAAGGTAGGCTCGAAATTGCAGGGACACTTTGCCTACTACGGAGTCACGGACAATTCAAAAGGTCTCAACCGGTTTTCCTATGAGGTTCATCGTCTGTTGTTCAAATGGCTGAACAGGCGAGGTAAACGAGGGTGTATGAACTGGGAGAAGTTTAACCTACTTCTTAAAAAGTTTCCTCTGCCGCAACCCCGTATTACGGTAAACCTTTTCGCTTAATCGTGAAGCGTACTCATGAGGAGCCGTGTGCGTAAATAGCGCAAGCACGGTTCTGGGAGGGGCCGGGGCCAACTGCTACCAATCTCATGTGGTCTTATGATACGTAGTAGCCGCGTGCGGCGAGGGCGTAGTCTGAGGCATATTGCGTTAAGGTTGCTGAAGAAACCGGTCTACTCGACGATCTGTCCCGTCTGGAAAACATCATCCTCGATTATACCGCGGGTGACTTTTTTGATCTGTCATGAAAAAGAAAATTGAGCAATTACTCATTGACTTGAAGTTTAAAGGCATGGTGAAGACCTTCGATGAGCAGTTGGCTTTGGCCGAAAAGAACGGGCTTTCCGTTTACGAGGTCATATACAACCTCCTGGCTGAGGAATTACGTTTCCGGCAGGAGCGGAGCATGACTTATCGGCTTCAGATTGCACGGCTCCCATGGGACTGGACCCTCAACTCCTTTCCGTTTGATCTTCAGCCCGGAGTCCGGAAAAGCCGGATGATGACTTTGTCCGGCCTTGATTTCATCAATCGAAGAGAAAACATCGTATTTCACGGAAAGACCGGCGTAGGGAAAACAGGCCTGGCCGTCGGCATACTCCGTCAAGCCATTATTGCCGGGTACCGGGGGCGTTTTTATAATGTTCAGGATTTGCTGGATCAACTCTATGCCTCTCTCGCCGATCGATCCACCCCCAAACTACTCAATGCCCTGTGCCGATATGATCTGCTGTTGCTCGATGAACTGGGATACCTGACCCTGAAAAAGGAGCAAATGAACGCCTTTTTCAAACTCATGAAAGAGCGATATGAAGCCGGGCGGCCCACCATTATTACGACCAATCTCCAGCCTGAACAATGGTATTCCCTCCTTGAACCAAAGGACATGGTCGATGCTCTGCTGGATCGCCTCAACCATCGGTGCATCAATGTTCATATCGATGGGCCTTCTCTCAGAAAAACAGATGCCGGCTAATCCATTTTTCTAAGCCGATCTAAACCCTCTCAAACCTCATGATGCCACATGGCTTTCAATTATCTGTAAACCTATAAGAAAAAAACCCTTTTCAAGACCTCTTCTCAAAAAACACCGCCTCTCACATTCCAGTTTATTCTGCAGAAGCAACAGAACAACGCGCAATCACCGGTTCCGTTACGATTAGCAAAACTGGTTCTGTTTTCGTTAGCGGCCAAGCACTCATGGGACTAAACCTATCCAACAGGCAAATCGCCGCGGAGCTGGACCTTAATCCGGATGTCGCCCATAGGATGACTATTTTGCTTCGGAGCGAAATCGCTGCAAGGAAGCCGGGATGTAAAGTCAGTGGGGTAGTAGAGTGCGACGAAGTATACGTAATTGCAGGGCATAAAGGGCATCCGGAAAAAGTTCGTCAGAAAGGGCGAGCACCACGGTGCAGAGCGCTCAAGGGTGCTCCGGGCCGAGGAACTCTTGAAAAAGAAAAACCTCCTGTCCTCGGAATCATTGAACGTTCCGGGGATGTCGCCATTTTTATGCTTCCAGACGTTAAACAAAAAACCATCGAACCGATTTTGCGGTCTGTTATAACACCAGGAACCTTGGTGAATACAGATGAGTACAGCATTTACAATCATCTCACTGACTGGGGCTATACCCATAAGACTGTTTGTCATGGTAAGGGAGAATATGCCAGAGATGAAGACGGCGATGGCTTCTGTGAAGTTCATGTCAATACAATTGAGGGCTTTTGGTCGCTTCTACGATCTTGGCTGCGACCACATCGCGGCGTGTCTCAAGAAAACTTACCACTTTATCTGAGTTTTTTTGAGTTTGTCCATAACGTACGCCGGAGAGGAAAAGCATTGCTGCCGTCATTGATCAATGTCCTTTTTGCAGCCCACGCATGAGCACGCGGAAACGTCGTATGAGCCATTAATTAAGTATCAGACGATTCCCCCGTTGTTTTCCGGACACTTTCGGCGGACCCTACCCGGACACTTTTTGCTCTGAGTACTGATTTTTAAAGCGCAAAACGAGACCTCTATTGCCCCACCAGAGGACCTTGTTTCGTCCATTTTCCATGCGCTTCTTGAGTAATGCCGCAACCCGCAGCTCCAGATCGTTTCCACCTCCATCAAGAATGGTCATGATCAGATTGTCATCGGAATCCTGTTCGAGGGTAAAGTTGCGTTTCTCGAAAAACAGGTTTCTCATCTTTTGCAATGTCGTCTTGTTCCCATTGTGCTGATGGTAATATTCACCGCCCAACTCTTTCAAAAAATATTCGTAGCTCAGCCTTGACACCAGTGTACAATAGAACTCAAACTCGATTTTCTGCGGATCGTTTCCATACATTTCATCCAGAAAATAGCCGTAAACAAGATCCTTGAGACCATTTTCGATGAGCCAGCGATACCGGTATTTCTGAAGCATATCGGCCGATTTCAGGCTGGTATTGGTACTCCCAAAACACCGAATGTTTTTACCGGTTTCCAAATCTTTCAGGATGACAATGCGTAACGGGAGCTTTGTTTTGGGAAGCGTTACGTCAATGGTTTTTGCCAAATCCTCGGCATCATATTTTTCCCAACCTTCTTCTGATTCAAGCGCCGGCGCAATGAGCTTTTTGATCTGCTTGTTCTTTTTCAGACAGAGAAACACATCCCCATTGGGACAGCGATCCTGCTTAAAATACTGGAGACTTGCTTCTTTGGTATACTCCGAATCCATATAGATTTCTTCAATCGCCCTGGGATCAATCAGTGGAAAAATCTGTTCTTCACAGTACTGTTCCAGAATCCCAGGCGCCCGGACACCACCGTGATAGTAATTCATGGATAGTACTGTGTTGGCAACCAGGTCCCAAGTCACATGAGGCCTGAACCCGGCAGCCATATTACCGGCTTTATCCGGCCCCTTTCCAAGCCCTTTTTCTTGGCTGTGGGAACCGAAAAATTTCTTGAAATGAAAGTCAAAAGCTATCTTTTTGCCTTCGATGAGTTCGAGCTCTTTGGCACGGCTGATTAAATCACACCGTAATGCGTGGATCTGGTCAAATTTAAACTCAAGGGTGTCTTCATAATACTTGGAACGGGAACCAAACATGCCCAGCCCACCGGCCAATGCAACAGACCTGTCCCGGTTATTGCTGAGATGGTTGATTCGACGATACCCTGCCAATATTCGGAATACATTGAGAAGGGCCAGGTTGCTCATGTCAATTCCACGCAATCTCGGCGGACCATTTTTTTCCATGGCCTGAACAACGCCAAGATCGTTGACAAACTGCGCCAGAATGAGCGGTCCGGGGTCACACAGATGATAAGCATGGGTCCGCATTTTACCGCATAACTGTTCAAATTGACGGTTAATTCGCCGAGACTCCAAAAGGGACGCATCGCTGTAAAGGTGACAAGCCGGCAGAACCGGTTCAAATGGCTTTTCTTCATCAGTTTCCGCAGTGCAATACTGATCCAAGGCAATCGGCGCCCGGTTACGGTCTGTTAGTGACCACCTGGAAAAAACACGATTAACGGCATATCTGGAACATCGTAATTTCAGTCTGTTGACCATCTCTTGTGCAGAATAGCCGGGAAATCGCAACTTATTTAAAATAATGCTCAGCTCAGTTTCGTTACTCATGGTTTCTTTGCCGGGAAGGTTTCCCGGAACCACCGCCCATGGACCGAAAATTCCGTAATCTTTAACCAACCGGTAGTAGCTGGTCGGTGAAATACCGAATTGTAAACAGGCGTCTTTGATGCCAACAGACGGTTGGTAAAAAAGGTGCCTCAAAAGCTCCAGCCGTTTGTGGAACACATCTTTATCATTGAAAAATGTCTTTCTGCGGTTTTGTCGATTTCGCCCCTTGATGTGTATTTTTTTCAGCCGTTTCAACTGGTCAAGGGTACGCTGGATGCGAGACCAGAAGGCTTTGTCCCCAGGCCGACTTGAAACGCATCGGCCGTATGATGCCAGGATCTCTGAAACTGCTTCCATGCCTGCACTTTCCCCGGTTAAGGGAAGTGCTTCAGCTATTCTCAAAATGGCCTGTTGAGACAGAGACGGCCTTGATTTGCTGACCATCATGACCAGACGTTCCAAATCCTCTGACAGAGGAAGTGTTCTGGCTTCAGGATAAAGCCCTGGAAAGCCATGGTTCACAAACGCGTCTTCCTTCTCGTAATATTGTGTGCAGCTGATGTGATACTTTTCGGAAACCTCTTTAATGGATGATTTGCCAACCCATACCTCCCGGACGATTTCGTAGTTTGTGATGACTGGATCATCCTCAATGTAATAGGGAGTACGGCTACCATGAGGCCCCATGCCTTGGACGACTTTTGCCTGCAACAACTCGAAATAGGTTCTTGTTTTGGGAGTTAAAATCATGCCCCAAAAAGTGTCCGGTTTAGGTCGGGGGAATCGTCTGATCATGCCATGGTTTGAAAGCTGTACAGGTTTCCATGGCTGAAAAAATATGCACGAGGCCGGGACGATCACCCCTTTTAGCAACAATCTCTGCAACCCGATCGTCCTTGCGGAAGTTTTTTTTACGGATGAACTCAATTTCAAGTCCATTTTCGTGGGCGATGGACTTTGCGTTCTCATTAATGTCGTCTCTCATGGGAGAAGCCCATTGCTTAAAATCAAAAATTTTGATGCCGGATCGAAAAAAGAAGTTGGTAATGGCGCCCGGATAGCAAATGTCAGGTAACGTTCCTTGGATGATGATTCTGTCGAAACAAGAAAGCTGTCCAAGGATTCTATCTGAGTGTCTTTCAACAAAGTCCGTCATGATGAGCACCTCCATAAATAGTGGTTGCCATCATCGTATAACGCTATGAAAGTAGAATCAAACAACGCTATAAAAATCTTTACCTTTATGGTTCCGGCTTGTCCGGGTTAGGAGTATGACGAAGGGTAAGGTATGGGCCTAAAACAAGCGGAAAATGCCTAGGATAGCCTGATCAGCGAACGTCGGGGACCCAAATCGGCTTGGCATATTATCCAATCCACTTAGCGGTGGCTTATCACAGATACTCTTCGTCTTTCATCTCCAATGTTGGGATCATTTCCATGAAGCCAGCTGAAAGGAATATTCAAAATCTGCTGACACCTCTTGGATTCGTCTCATGCTGTCGTTGCTGACAAGTATCAGATTGTATTGAACGGCCTGGGCCGCAATCCAGATATCATTTTCTTGAACCCCCAGTTCTTTAGACGTTGTCCGCTCACAGAGATCTTCGGGCCACTTCATCTTAAGGCGCCCACGTCTGCTTCTCGGGGAGTATTTTTTAAAAAGGGCAGAACGGAGATCTGAATAGGATTCAACCGTATGTTTGTTTACTTCCAAGAAAGCATACTCAGACATCCGCATTCTAACTTCATTCTGAGAGTTTTCATCCATTTGAGGTGCTATTTTGAGTCCGTATTCGATTTCTCCCAAAGCAATTACCGAAACCCAAACGAGGGATTCGCTTCTTTCCTGCAGAAAATCTGTCAGGGTTGTGTGGTCGGGATGTCTCAAGTTCCAGAGTGTACTTACCGCATTGGTGTCCAGAAGATAACCATCCATCAGGCTTGCCGCTCCTCGAGATCTAAAACGAATTGGTGGATAATCTCGGAATCAATAGGTTCAATCCTTTTCAGCAGTTCTCCAGCATTGACCTTCTTTACGTTCATTTTCAGATATTGATACAGGGGAATGCAGGGTTTGAAATCTCCCGGAAAGTACTCCGGGAATGAAAATGGAACAGGGCGTGGATAGCCCCTGAAGAAGTCCAACAGTTTTCTTTCAAGTCTGGGAGGGAAGTCATAGGCTTTCAATATCAAACTGTCTATGCTGAGTAGATTCTCGGCTAATTTCTTTGTGGTATCAGACCGTTTTAGATTGTTGGTTTGAAAATTCCTTCTATGGGAACAATATTTGTCTACAAGGCTTTCTAGGGTTTCAATATCAATTTTCTCAATGGGAGGAATTGGTGTATGTTCTAGTGTCGTTATCCGTATATCCCTTTTTCCTCCGTTTACAAATAGGAAAGCATTTGTGACAGGTGAATTCAACAAAGCCGCCAGTATATATAGCGGAAACTCGCATTTCGGCCAAACACCTATATAGTTTTGATAACACACAAGTCCTGTTCTATCTGGATATCCCACAACTCGCCACGGGCCGCGACTCAGTATGTGTCTATTGATTATTACTTTTGGCTTTTCCCAAGGAAAATAATGAGCTCTTCTTCGGCGATATTTCTCTTCCAGATTGAGATAGACTGATCCAGTGACCCAATACGGTTCAATTTTGCCAGGGATTTTGTCCAGGCCTTTTTTGAAAAAGGGTTTTGGTGTTGAAGAAACCAGGATTTCGCTATTCTTAGAGAAAGGGACATTCCATTCGATTCCTCGATGGCATTCCGACACTCCTCTTATTAATGGAAAATCTGCCAGATATTCCCAGGCATCCCACAAAGGCGGATTCCAAAGGTCTTTATGTGCCTTTTGAAGCACTGCCCTGGATATTGTTTTGTTAATGGCTTCGGGCAGATATGCGGTCTCAAGAAACGGTGTCCTGTCTTTTTCCCTTACCCAGAATGTTTTGGTGGAGATCTTCGCATCTCTCGAAGGATCAGCTTTGTAGGCCAGAAGCAGCATGGTTTCTTGATCTGAAAAGGCAAAAATACGGTCCGGAAGGGACACAGTCTCGACACAGGTGTAGCATTTCCCCAAAAGATTCTGCAAAGAGTCATATCTCCCGCCAATAATCGCTGATTTTGGCAAAACGAAACCGAGCATTGCAGGTGGATTCGCGATGACTCGACGAAGAACTTCGTAAGGTTTGTGAACGCTTTGAATCCGGCTTTCATATCGTTTCCGTTCTTGTTCACTGAAGTCTTCAAAGGGCGGATTACAGAGGACAATTCTGGATTGTGGCAATGAGTTTTCGAGTACATCCGTGCCAAAAACATCTGTTTGAACTATCTCCCAACCGTCAGGATTCGGATAATCGGCAAGGGTGAGAGACAATCGGCACACTTCACCGGCGAAAGAGTCTAGCTCGATTGCCTTCAACCTTTTCTTAAGATAAGCATGTCGTTCTTGGGCGGTCCAAGAGCTGGGCAACAACTCTCGCAGACGACGCAAAGCTGCAACCAAAAAAACGCCATGGCCAGCGCAGGGCTCCAGCACAAAACGTTCATTTATAGACAGGTCTTCAAACGGAAGGCGGTCAACAATCAATTCTGCCACAACGGAAGGAGTGGCGTGAATCCCATGCTCCTTGCGGGCTTTCTTGGTTACGAGAGTGTTTTCGTAAACAAAAGCAAGGTCTTCTTCGGAAAGATTCTGGAAATTAAAAGCGTTTCTAAGATAGTCCCAGGTGGCCTGCTGGGTTTGAGGTTCGTCAATTATTGCACCCGATGAGATTTTGTCGAGGCCATAGAATTTTTGCACGTTATCTATGACGGTTCGCGGATCGGAGGAAGACCAGTCTCCGGGATGTTTTTTATCTCTGAAAATTTTCGCGGCAAGAAATCGAAATACAAGGCGAAAAAGCTCAGTGTCGTTGGGGCTGTTTCCTGAATTCACTTCTCTGTAAGCGTTGACCCCAGAGAGAAGCGTCTCTTTCAGAAGTCGATCAAGCTTTTTATGGATCATCCCTTTCAGGACGGGAAGAAGTCCTGCATCAAAAAAATCCAGTTGGATAGGCCCGGATAGTGGAGACATGGCTTTTGCCCTGAAGATCGCTCCCGGGCTCCATGTGTTTTTGTTACTCGCGAAGGCCTTCGGAATATTTTGAAAGGGAATAGACTCTAGTTCAACAGCCCGCCCAGCCTTTTCCATTCGGTACCTGACGACATGATTTTCATGGACTTCCAGAAACATAGGGGCGCCGAAAGCACCATAAGAGGATACGAATCTATGGCCAGCACTGCCGTTTGCCCGTAAAACACCTATGCAGGCACTTCGATAGCTTGGAGGCCACTGGGCAAATGCTCCCAATGGAATATTGAGTTCTTTTGTTTGGGAAGCCGATGCATCATCAAAGGTATAGTTTTCCAGTAACAGATTTCCGGAATATCCTAAGAGCTGTAACTCATTCTTCACAATTTGGAGTGCAGTCACCCCATCATGACTCTCCTTTCCCCTTTCCATTTATGCAGTAGGGGGCAATTGTTTGGGTGGGATACTGCGTGCGTCGCCTGGAAGTGCCTTCCGTTTTGCTCTAATTTTATGATGTCCGTTCCAATCTGTTCGGTATCAAACCTGAAGTATTGTTGTTTCGTAATTGCACTGAAATAGGATCCTTTCTCAACGACAATCATGTCCATTCCGTCCGTATAGATGATCAATCTCGATAGAGGTTCATCATCTGGAAGGATTTGCGAAAGACGGTTTATACCCAAACGAACCTTCTGAAGACTTAAACCATTTTTGCGCAACGAAACAAGAACCCTAAGTTTGACAATGTCTTTAAAAGAATACCTGGCCCTTCTTCCGCTTATTTTTCGGTTTACGAGGCCTATTCGAGCCCAATACTTCAATTGGTTCGAGGTTACGCCCGTCAATTTCATTGCTAATTTTGCAGAGTATTCGTTCGCCATATCTTTTTAAGGTGAAAAAAGCCCCTTTTTCAAATAATTTTCAACCAAAGAATTGCTCCGTGTCAAGGAAAAAACGCACCCAATGCAAGTTTTCCAACAGGATCCTTTGGCGCACCTGGCCGATGCCGAGGATAACATTCACCTTCAAAGGTGCTAAAAAAGCGGCTTCCTGCCCGTGCCCCACATTGAATACCCCGTGGGATCAGCCTTCTTCGGAAGTACCCGGGAAGCAACGTTGGAAAATGATTTGCGGCTGACATTTTCTTATGGTTGGGAATGAGTTTTTTTATCGGCGGATGAAAATTTTCTCAAAAGAGTCTCTTTTGGATTCCAGAGCTCAGAACGCCAGAATCACTGAAAATACCCTTGGAGGTGGGAAATACGGTGGGAAAACGAAAAACCGGCCAACAAAAAAGGGCCTACGAAATTAACGTAAGCCCTTTTTTTACTATGGTGGGCGATGCGCGACTCGAACGCGCGACCTCTGGTTCCGGAGACCATAGGCAATATCTACAAGCAAGTACCTCAATAAAATAACTTACTGTATTTACAGGTTGATCTTTTTAGCGTTTATCCCTTGACATCCCCCAAAATACCCCTATATAATGGCTGAAGGTTGGACATAGGGTTGGATATTTTAAATTCCAAACCTGGCTTATAATCAGGCTGTTGACTTCTGAAGGGGTCCAAAAATGGTGTCAACAAAGAGGCACAAGACAAAATACGCCGGAATTTTTTACCGAATCAGAAACCGTATAGGCGGGCCTGGGGAAGAGCGTGTTTACTATGCCGTCTTTAAGCAGGACGGCAAAATGCGCGAAACCAAAATAGGCCGCCAATACAAAGACGCAATGACCCCGGCAAAAGCAAGTCATATCCGGTCTGAAATCATTGAAGGAAAAAGGCTCACACAGAAAGAAAAGCGTCTTAAAGAGGAGGCCGAAAGAGAAGCCGATGAATCCCGGTGGACATTTGACCGTTTGTGGCGAGAGTACAAGGCGCAAAAGACCGTTTACAAGGGCAAGGGTCCGGATCAGAACCGATATGATAATTATCTCAAGGAACCCTTTGGCGGAAAAGAGCCGAAAGAGCTTTTACCGCTTGATGTGGACCGGGTACGGCTGAAAATGCTTAAAGCGGGGAAGAGCCCCCAGACCGTCAAATTGGTTTTGGCCCTATTGCGCCGTCTTGCCAATTTCGGCGCAAAGAAGCGACTTTGTGAAGGCTTGCGCTTCATTATCGAAATGCCCCAGGTGAACAATATCAAGATCGAAGATCTGACGGCGGAGCAATTGGACGCTCTTATGCGCGCCATTGATGAAGATGACCACCCACAGGCAGGCAATTTGATGAAGATGGTTCTTTATACCGGGATGCGTAGATCTGAGCTTTTCCGTTTGAAATGGTCCGATATAGACGGGCAGCGGAGCTTCATTAAGATCCGTGATCCCAAGGGAGGGGTTGACCAGAATATCCCCTTAAACGACGCGGCAAGGGATCTTTTAAAAGAACATCCTTCCACGGGGAGCCCTTATGTATTCCCTGGGCGGGGTGGTGGCCAGCGGGTGGACATCCACCACCAGGTCAATCGGATCAGGGATCGGGCCGGGCTACCAAAAGACTTCCGGGCGCTCCATGGGCTTCGGCATGTTTATGCCTCTATGCTTGCATCTTCCGGCAAGGTTGACCTTTACACATTGCAGCGGCTTCTCACCCACAAAAGCCCATCCATGACCATGAGGTATGCCCATTTGAGGGATGAGGCCCTTAAAGAAGCCTCCAGTGTAGCGGCGGAAATCGTTAACGCCGTCATGATCCCGAAAGAAGAAAAGGTTGTTAATTTGGAGGTGCGGAAATAATGACGGGTCTGGTGCCAGTTGAGCGGATATTCGGGAAGATATTCTTGATTCGGGATACGAAAGTAATGATGGATAGGGATCTGGCCGAGCTTTACGGGGTAGAGACGAGAGTTCTGAAACAGGCCGTGAGAAGAAACATGGAGAGGTTCCCTGATGATTTTATGTTCGAATTGACGAAAGATGAATTTCAAAATTGGAGATCACAATTTGTGATGTCCAATTCTGAGAAGATGGGGCTTAGACGCCCGCCCATGGCCTTTACTGAGCAAGGGGTTGCCATGCTTTCAAGCGTCCTCCGGAGCGATACCGCCATACAGGTAAACATTCAGATTATGAGGGCGTTCACCCAACTTCGGCAAATGCTCATGTCAAACGAGGAGTTGAGGAAGAAGATTGAGCACATGGAAATGAAGTATGACCGGCAATTCAAGGTGGTCTTTGATGCCATAAAGCAATTGATAGAACCTTAAGATCCAAAGGAAAAGAAAAGGATCGGCTTTTAGCCGCTCCTGAACAATTTCAAGGATAGGCTGCGATCAGCTACCGGAGCTGAAAAGGCGCTTTCCCGGGCGCCATGATCCCGAAAGAAGAGAAGGTTGTTAATTTGGACTCCTTGAGAAAATAGAATTTGAGGCCACAATTTGTGATGTCAAGTTGGAGATCGCTTTTATGGAGCTTAACACTTTTGGATATGTGGAGAAAGGCGAGGCTGGTATTTCCTGGCGAGAGGCTTTCCCGGATGAATTCCTTGAGAATGAAGGCGGGATTTGTCTGAAAGTCACCCGGGAAAGAAAAGGTTTGAGCCAGACGGCGCTTTCCCGAATGACCGGTATTCCCCAACCTCATATCTCCGAGATGGAAGGCGGAAAGCGTCCGATTGGTAAGAAGAACGCTTCTTTGCTTGGCGAGGCCTTGGGCGTGAACTACCGGGTGTTTCTTTAGAAAACATAGTTTCCGGGGATAGGGTCGCTCCTGAAAAGCGGGATTCCCTGTCCCGCCTTCCCCGGATTTTCCAAACAGGGGGGGGGGCATGAGGGGTGCCATGAAACAAGATCCTGCGAAAGATTTCTGTGAGAGTAAGCTTCAGCTTTTGTGGCGGACAGGCAATGAACTAGCGAACGTGTTCAGGTCCCATGAAATTGCGGTTTTGAAAAAAGAAAACGTTCTACCTGAAATCTCTGAACGATTCGAAGTTATAAGAAGAGTCAGGCCGGATTTATCTAACCCTT
The DNA here is from genome assembly GCA_000179315.1 of delta proteobacterium NaphS2. Classification (GTDB taxonomy): domain Bacteria; phylum Desulfobacterota; class DSM-4660; order Desulfatiglandales; family Desulfatiglandaceae; genus NaphS2. Next base: position 30,695 of record ADZZ01000124.1, on the reverse strand, counting down.
TCAAAAAGATAGGAGGAGATCTTAAGAAATGGAGATTTTCTAACTATAAGAATGTGTTCGAGAAACTGGGAGAGGAAAAGGATGATATTACTCGGGATATTTTAATTAAGGTTATCAAATCGACCCATTATTGGCTTGAAGAACACCTTGAGATTGTCAACCGCCCAGATATGCGATCACATTTTCTAAATGATTTTGAACCTCTTCTTGATCCTGAATTCAAGTTCAGTGATGATTTTGAGACTTTTTCAGAAGAGTTTTATGGAGTATTTTGGCTCACGTTTTGCCTGGAAGACAATAATGAGCCTAGAATTAATCTTGCAACTATGAAAGCGCTACTCCAGGCAGGAAAAACCATAGAGCAGTTAAATCATGAAGGGGAGAAGAGCGATAGCGTCAAGCACGCGTCAGAGGCTGATAGAAAAGGTTATATTGACAAGCAGATCTATTTTGAGTTGCTTTATTCTGACAAATTCGAAGCCTTGGGTAAAAGCCGTCACGCAACTGCCGAAAGAATCCGTAAGGAAGCATTGAAACGTGAGCAAGACCGCGTTGAGAAAAAAAATAAAAGAGAAAAGGAAATCAATCCCAAAGCGAAAGGAGAAAAGCCAAGGAAAGTCCACAGTAACAAAGTAATTCGCGATCACCTAGCATCATATCTTGACAAACATTTCCCATAATATTTCCTTTCAACAATAAAATGAAACCAGCGTTCCAATTGGGAAACACTGGTTTTCTTGCCTGAATTCTTCGGCGTATCGCCGTTACGCCGAACTTTTTTCATGTTTTTCGGCGTATCGCCGTTACGCCGAAAAATCAATCACTTAGTGTGTTGCCCTCCCCCGTTATAACGTTTATCCTCCAAGTAAAACAACAAACCAGCAGGAAAGGAGGACCATACCAATGGAAAAAGAGAAACGTAACATGAAAGATGATGAAGCGGCATTGTTCCTGGGGCTCAGCCCTCAGACCTTACGAAACTATAGGTCTCAAGGAAACAAAGGACCGGCTTACATCAAAATTGGCCGTGCAGTTCGGTACACCCGTAAGGACCTGGAAGCATTTATTGAGAAGCATCGTGTGGCTTCTTGTGGGTAGCCCTGTGGAAAACGGTTGGAAAGCAAAAGCGCTTTTGGCAAGGATTCAAGGCTTCTTTTCAGGGGACTCAAATGAATTCCCCCGCACCCCCTGAAATATTTCAACCGACCAGTCCGATCCGCAGGATCCCTCCCGAAATTCGGCGGGTCCTCACTGGGACATATTCCCACACGACACACAGAGGCGTAAACTTCGCACGTGTTTCAATTTTTAAATGGAATGGAAAAATGGAATTTTAATGGTCTGTTATGGATCTTGACATGAAAAAAGCCGTTGAAGGCCGGGTACAAAACGAAGATGGAGGCCACCACGAAAGGCAAAAGGAGCGGCAGGTGGCGCAAGATCCAACTTTTGATCGTTATTGCATAGAAGCAGGAGAGGTAGGGGCAGGGATAATTTTTGCGCGTTTGCATGAGGGAAAGTTCATTTTCAATAAAGATTCCCTCGAGTGGTGGGTATGGGCCGGACACCATTGGGTGATCGATAAAATGAATAATGCGCTCAAAGATGTCGAAAAGGTCGCGCTTTGGTACATAGGACAGGCGATCGCATTGTCAAAACAAATAGAAAAAGCCGGAAGCCAAAATAATAAAGCCACCATAGAAAAGCTGCAACGTGATCAACGTCTCTGCAACAAAATGGTAGCTCGCCTGCGAACCGAAACCGGCCGTCAAATCTGTCTAAAAACAGCCCACTCAAACCATGTCCTTTCCTTAGAGGTTTCATCCGAACAGTTCGATCAGGATCCATGGTTGTTCGCATGCAAAAACGGCGTGATCGACCTTCAGACCGGAGAGATTCGCCCGGGTCGGCCTCACGACTACATCACCAAAGCGAGCCCTGTTGGCTGGGAAGGTATTGAAGCTCCGGCGCCCGAATGGGAGAGAGTACTTCTGGAGATCCACAATGGTGATATCGAAATAGTCAGATATATGCAGCGGTTATATGGATCCGCCATCGTTGGTAAAACATCGGAAGCAGTGGTACCGGTACAATGTGGTGGAGGGCGGAATGGAAAAACAACTGAAAATGAAACGATTGCGGCCGTAGTTGGGGATATGGCAGGGCCAATACCATCCCAGATGCTGTTGGATCAAGGGCGTTACCAGAATAGTGCGGCGCCATCGCCTGATTTAATGGACCTGAAAGGACTACGCATCGCATTTGCGAGTGAAATTGAAGAGGGCCGGCGGTTTTCTGCGGCCCGGGTCAAATGGCTTTCAGGATCCGACACCATTACGGCCAGGGCACCGCATGACCGCCGCAGCACAAAATTTAGGCCAACACACACCTTGTTCTTAATGACGAACAGTAAGCCAGGAGCGCCCGCAAACGATTTCGCCTTTTGGAGTCGTGTCAACCTCATACCGTATGAGATTTCCTTTGTTGACCGGCAGCCGAAAACACCCAATGAGCGGCGCATCGATAAACACATTCCAGAAAAATTAACCTCAGAGTATCCGGGTATCTTGACGTGGCTTGTTAGGGGATGCCTCCAGTGGCAAAAGATGGGCCTTTGTCCACCGGAAAAAGTACTGGCTGCTACTGAACAATATCGTCGCGATGAAGACTTTCTGCAGGATTTCATTGACGAATATTGTTTCGTAGACCCAAGTGAAACAGAGTCCGCGGCTGATCTGTACGATGCTTTCAAGGGCTACTGGACCTCCAACGTGAGTAAGAAACCCCCGAGCCGGAAATCCTTTGGCCAGATGATCGGGAGCCAATTTAAAAGGGTGAAACGCAGTACCATCAGATATGAGGGTTTGCGCTTGGTCAAGACATAAGGGACTGAAAAGGAGGTATCGTGGAGTTAGGAGGGATACAGCACCAAGCGCCGACTGCAAAATATTTCTGTATAATTAATAGGTTGATATTTATTTAGGAGGGTGGGGAGAATTATTTACTGAAATAGTAAATAAATAAAATATAGTATATATATTATAATAGTGATATTATTGCCATGTATAGACTACTGTATTGAAATTCTACTCTACTTTGTACAAAGAATCCTCCCCACCCTCCAGCAATAGGTCAACTATCTGAACTAAAAGACAAATTATTTGACATCCCGGCATGTTGAATCCTCATGAATTTAACTCCCTGGGATGTTTTCCACGAGGAGGCAGACTATGAAAGCATCATCCTCAAAACACGAAAAAAATTTACGTGAAAAATGGCTGTATGAATTCGATCAGATGCCGGCGGAAAAAAAGTACAGGTGCAAGAACTGCTTTTGGCTGGCGGTCGATGAAACTCTTGAGACTTCGGGTGCCATCGGCTTCTGTGGACATCCGAAGCTTTTTTCCCGGAAGCCGGCGAGTCTGGAAGTGGTTCAACGGCGAGAGGATGATTCTTGTATCAGGTTCAGTGTGCGCAATCCGCACCGGTTTTGGCGAGACGCACAGCATTTATTTGAGGATATGCAGCGAAAAAGAAGGATCTGATTCCAAAAAGGGATTGTTTGGGGATCAGGGAGCGTTTCCAATCTGGTGGGCATTCAGGAGTAGGAAAATGGAAAATGTATTGAATCTTGTTCGAAAATATTGTGAGCCCAAAAAGGTGAGTTCCACGAAGGGCGGCGAGTATCATTCCCCATGTCCCGGGTGTGGAGGCACCGACCGTTTTCATGTGTGGCCGGAGCAAAATGAAGGCAATGGATCATGGTGGTGTCGCCAGTGCGGCAGGGGCGGTGACAATATCCAGTTTTTGCGAGAGTTCGAAGGCTTGGGCTATCGGGAAGCCTGCGAGCGCCTGGATATTTCACCCAGGGCGGTGGATACATCATACACACCGCTGAAGCCTCAAATGCAGCGAACCGAGAGGAAACAAACATGGAAACCTGATCCAGCCAGTCCGCCTCCGTCGGAAGTATGGCTCCGAAAGGCAGCGACATTCTCCATTTGGGCATTTGAAAATCTCATGAATATGGATCCGGATGAGGGGATCAAGGGGTGGCTGGCAAGACGCGGCATTGATGAATTCGTGATCAAGCATTTCGGGATAGGCTGGAACCCCGGCAAAGGCGGCAAGGATCTGTTTAGACCACGCGAATCCTGGGGGCTTCCCACGGAATTTAAAGAGGACCTCAAGAAAAAATTGTGGATCCCGATGGGCCTCATTATTCCGATGCTGTCGGACGATGTTCCGCCAAAAGTCCACCGTATCCGGTTTCGGCGTGAAAAAGACGATCCTCGATATTATGTGTTGCCCGGGTCATCCATGGATTGTCTGGTGGAAGCCCTGCCGGGAGCCCGGGCCTATGTTGTTGTTGAATCGGAACTGGATGCAATGATGATCTTTTTTGCGGCAAAAAAGGCCAGGCTTCCGGTGGGCGTGGTGGCCCTGGGAAACGCAAGCCGGAAGCCGGAAGCGAAAACGGCCCGGTTACTCAGGGATGTCCCTGTGATTCTGAATGCCCTGGATTACGATAAGGCGGGAAGGAACCAAAACGAATGGTGGGCCGAAAACTTTCCTCGGACCATTCGTTGGCCGGTACCGGTTGGGAAGGATCCGGGAGAGGCGTTTCAAAAAGGGATCAATATTGGTAAGTGGGTCAAGGCGGGATTGCCAAAGGGGTGGTTTTTGTAAAGGGGGTGATGTGATGACACAACTCAAACTTGAAATTAGCAAATCTGATCTTGCGGAAGTGAAGCGGATGCTTTCTGGTGTAAAGAAAGCAATCCCACGAGTTATTCAACAGTCCGTCAACCGGACCTTGACCGGGGTTAGGACGGACGCAACCAACGAGGTTGCCAAGGTGATTACGCCCACCAAGAAAAAAATCCGCAGCACTATGACCGTGAAAAAAATGACCGCTGCCGATGGGAATGCTTTCGTGAAGTGCACCGGAGGTCCCCTGAACCTGATCAATTTCAAGGCGCGGCCCACCAACAAAGGGGTGACGGTTCAGGTGAAAAAAAATTCTGCCCGGGAGCTTATCAAACATGCGTATATCGCCAAAACAAAAACCGGAACTGAATTGGTTTTTTGGCGGAAGCAGAAAGAATTTGTCGGCATTGCGAAATGGGATAAGACCAACAAAAGAAAATATGGAACCTTCCCCAAAAAATACCGTTTCCCTGCAAAGGCATTAACCAGCCTGGCCATACCCGAGGTGATGGGTCATGGGCCTACAATGGCGGAAATTCTTCGTCTTGGCGGGGACAGGCTGAAGAAAAACCTTGATGACCGGCTTAAATACGAATTGAGCAAATTGAAATAAAATTTACAGGAGAATTTTTAGAATGGCAAATTTAGATAAGACTGTTTCAATCATTTTTTCAGGCATCGACAAAACCGGGGACGTGTTCGCCGGGCTCAGCCGGAATCTAAGCAGTTTTTCCGGGAAAGTCGATACGGTAGCCGAGCCCCTGTCAAAGTTAGCTGACGGTGTCCTTGGGCTGGATGCAGCACTCGCAACCATGGCCGCGGCCGGGCTTGCAGTTTCAATAAACCAAGCTGGCAAATTCAGCGATTCATTCAAAGAGATTACAACGCTCATTGATGAAACTGGTGGTAGTGTTGATCAGTTCAGGGATGACATCCTCTCCTATTCCCGAGATTCGAAGAAGAGTCTAGAGGATATAGAAGCTGCTCTTTATTCAGCAAAATCGGCGGGGGTTGATTATCAATATGCATTAGACGTCATAGCCGACAGTGAAAAATTATCCATTGGGGCAAAAGCGGATCTTGATGCCACCACTAAGGTTTTGGCGAGCACCATGAATACATACGGTGCATCGATAGGTGAGGCGAGCCAATATTCCGATATTCTATTCACAACCGTAAAACAGGGTGTAACAACCCTTCCAGAGCTCAGCACAACCCTGGCCCAGGTGACCGGCATTGCGTCCAGTGCGGGCATTCCCTTTGATACCTTGGCCGCGGCAATTGCGGCATTGACAGCATACGGTCAACCAACGAGCCAGGCAATTACCCAAATCAAAGCTGCGATTTCAAATATTATCAGCCCATCGGAAAAAGCAAAAGCTGCGACGGAGGATCTTAAGGGAGGGTTCGGGGCAGCAGCGTTAAAGGCTGAAGGATTCGAGGGTATTTTAAAGAAAGTATACGAAGCAACCGGCGGAAATGTAGACAAAATGGCTGAGTTGTTTGGATCGACTGAAGCCTTGAATGCCGCATTAATTTTGGGTGAAGACAAATCGAACAGATTTAAAAATGCCCTGGATGCGATGGCATCGTCCACCGGTGCAGCGAATACAGCCTACCAAAAAATGGCGGATGGTTTTAAAGACACCAACCAAAATCTCGCCAACAATATCAAAGCCACATTCGTTCAGATCGGATTGGAGCTGATTGACAATTATGTGGATATCGTAAAGTCGATTTCCGAAACGTTCAAATCCGTAGGTGTTTCCATCGATGCGGGTGCTTTTGATGAGGTGTTTGACGCCCTAAATGGGTTTGGTGATGACATTGAACAGTTTTTCAAGGAATTGGCGGAATCATTGCCGGAAGCCCTGGCCGCTATCGATTGGAGCGGCTTTTTGGATGCCCTTGGAGACCTTGGGGACAGTATCGGTTCGATGTTTGACGGCTTTGATCCTTCAGATCCTGAAGACGTCAGTGCGGCGATCCAGTTTGTTGTTGATTCCATCGAGACTCTGATAAGGGTTACCGGGGGCTTGGTGGCCGGTTTCGAGCCATTTATCCAGGCTATCCTGAATTCAGTGGATGCCTTTAACAAGATGAATTCCACGGATAAAGAGGTGGCGGGCAACATTATTGCGCTTGGCAAGGCGGTAACAGCTCTGGGAGTTGGTTTGACCGCCCTCATGCTGGCCGTTGGCAATAACGCGGATGATATCAAGACCGCATTTGAAGTGGTGGCCGGTAGTATCGAATTGGGATGGGGCGCCCTGAAAAGTGGAATTCAATCCATTGCATTGCTTGCACTGAAAGATATTGACAGAATTCTAGCCGCTGCGGAGATGGTAACATTCGGAGACTGGGACACTAAAATAAAAGCAGCCAGGAAATCCATTCAAGAAACCATGAATGGCATTGAGGATCGGCTTTTCAACAGTGTCGATAACGTCCACGATGGATGGAACCGAATCGTGGATGCCTTTTCGGAGGGGGCAGACAAAGCAAAATCCGAGGTTGGGCATTCGTTGAAAGACATTTTTTACGACTGGGAAGACCTCATGCCGACGATCGATCCTACGAAATTCTTCGACTGGTCGAATTTTGAAGAACTTTCCATCGAACCTACTCTCGAAACCCGAACATTCGAAGAGAACCTGGCCATTGTCGAACAGAAGATGGATGAATTCAAAGCGTTAAACAGCAAAGTTGATATCGTTTTCACGGCAGATAAGGATCCGGTCGAAGAGTTTTTTTCGTACCTTGAGGATGAATTCTCTAATGTCTATTCGTTAGATTTCAGTGGCAAGAACCTGTCTGAAAACCTTCCAGACCTTGAATTCAAGACCACCTACAAATGGACCGATGCAAACGGCGGCCTGCATATCACAGACACACCGCCGGATCCCGGCGATGCGATTGGGGATATTGAGGAGATCGCAGTACCCGTCAAAACGAAGCCTGATAAAGATTCCGTCAAGGACACAATCAAAAAGATTAAAAGCGAGGTCACGAACGCAAAAGTCGGTGGCATCAACATCGGCGTCAACATATCCGGACCGGGCGTTGGTCCTGCGGGCGACGGTGATCTGAAATCCTATTTCGAGGAGAATATCAAAAATGTTGATGTGGATTTGTCCGACCTGTTCGATCCTTCCGGCATGGCGGACCTGTTTGACGCTCTAAACGAGGCGACCGACCCACACGATTTGCAACAGGCCCGCCGGGCGATCGAGCAACAGTTGCAACTCCAAAAGCAGGCAATAGACGCGCAGACTCGACTTACCAACGCACAGGCGGCGGTTGCCGAAGACATGGTGAGCGCGGCGGACATCATGTGGCAGACGGCATCTGTTGACGACAAAACCATAAAGATCGAGGCGGCCGGGGTGGAGCCTGAAATTGAAGCATTCATGTGGAAAATCCTTAAAAAAATCCAGGTCCGAGCAAATAAAAGCGGCGCTGAATTTTTGTTGGCGGCGGCGGGCTAGGGTTTGGAAAAATAGTTTTGTGAAAAAATGGCCCGCGTGGCCACAATCATAAAGGAGGTCAAAAAATGTTTGATACAAAAAGCTTTTTAGCAACTCAGTTTTTGCCCCGTGAGGAAAATGTCCCTGTCCCCGATCTGACGGGCTTTTTCGATGAAAACGAAAAATCTGTTTTTCGCGTAAGGGGATTGACTGGCCAGGAAGTGGGCGTGGTGAACGAAACGGAAGCGCGCAACCGGAAGTCTCTCGCGGATGCCGTTGAAAAGCTACTGGTCAGTCTATCGGTCAAAGACGTGGAATCTTTATCCAAGAAATTGAACGATCCTGATCGGGTCACTGACGATATTGCCCGGCGGCTTGAAACGCTGGTATTGGGATCCGTTTCACCCGAAGTGAACATGGAGCTTTCAATCAAGATTTGCAGGGTGAGCCCCAGTGCTTTTGCTTTGTTGACAAACGCGATCCGTCGTTTGACGGGACTCGGTCAGGAAGCAAAAAAAAGCCCAAATCCTCTGGCGAGACGAAAGCGTAAGGTCGGCCTTGGCTCTTTGTTACATGAATAAGTCTTTTCTCTTCCAAGTGCGGCCTGATCTTTTTCCCCAAAGCTTTTTGTCAGACGTTGAGCTGCATCTGTGGGCTGAATATTTGGAGAGCATCAGGACGTGAGGGTAAAGGGCAGGATCAAGCGCGTCAAATTAAAGGTGCGCCGGCGCTATGATTGTGGATTTTTTAAAGACAGTATTTCAAGATATGGAGGTTAACTGATATGCAAAGAATCAAACCAAAGGATACGGACAGCTTTTGCGAAAAAATCCTAAAAAACTACATTTGGTGGAAAATCCGTCACAAGGGCGCCGTAATTCTGTTCGGGGAATTCTGTGAAGGAAAGTTCTATATTGCGCTTTTTGACGATGCAGTATGGATCGCCAATCATTTCAAACAGCCCCTCGTCGATTTGAAAGGTGTTCCGATGGTTATGATTCCGACTGAGAAAGACATGCTCAATTATCTTTCAAAGTGGGTGACCTTGCAGACGAAAACGGTCAGTGTACAGAAAACATTCAAGGATTTGCCAATTCAAGAAATCGAGCAAAAATTCCTTCATTGAAGATGGCGGATAAATCGGAAAATTACTGGGCATGGCCGGAAGCCGCAAGCTCTTCTTTGATGATTCTGCGGAGCGTTTCTTCAAGCCTGTTTTGTCCTATGGAATTTGTATCTACGACCTTCTTCAGGGTTTCGTTGATAAGGGTCTGGTAGCCCCGTTTTCCGGCTTTGGCCTTAAAATAACTGATAACGCCGGCATCAAGCATGATAGTGATCCGTTGTTTTTTTTGGGCGGGTTTAAGACCTTCGCGGAAAACTGCCCGGTCAAAATCCGCCTGGGTCACTTCCGGGTATTCATCCATAGAGGTTTTCGAAATAGAGTTTTTGCTCATGTTTATTTGCCCTCCGCATAGAGATTATACGAATTTCCTTCGCTGTTTCGGTGTGTACGATGATGACCACCGAATCATCAAGCAGGCCGATGGTGACAAAGCGTTGCTCGCCGTAGTCAAACCGAATGTCTTCAAAAGTGAAGGTTTCCCCTGCAAAAACATTATGCGCCCTGGCAAAATCAAGACCATGCTTGCGAATATTGCTTTTCCGCTTTTCTTCGTGCCAGGTGAATTCCATGCTTTAAATATGCATATAAAAATACATATAGTCAAGAGTGATTTAAAGAACCATGCAAAAAAATGTTTGACAACTGCCATTACCGCAGATATCCTGATCACGTCATGGCAAAATCCATGACCCGGTTTGGTCGCCGGAATATCCACAAGGCGTGCAAGCGCCTCAAATTCGTATGGCGCTTTTTTTGTGTCCATACGATTCCTCTGGCGGGTTGCGTGCGGAAGCCTTCTGGCTTGCCGGTTTCCTTGTGGGCCGGTCGACCAACCGCGTGCAGCCCGCCTTACTTCGTTTGGAGCGGAGAAAGGCGGATCTTCTCAAAACTTTTTCACAAGGAGATTCGTCATGCAAACGAACAAAAGCCCGTCATCCGAATTAACACCCGATTGTTTTTTCCAGGACCCCAAAACCCTTACATTCGACGGCGCCATCAGGAAAACCCGGCATATTGATGTTGACACGTGGAACGACCTTGTTGACATCGCGTCCGGAATCCTTGATGTACTGCGTGATTTTTCAAACGAACAATCCATGCCCAGGATAACGGGACTGAATGAGGAATTGGTAGAAATCCTTAAAGTGAGCAAAGGAGGGCTGTGATGGACTGCGAAGATGGAATGGTGGTGAGTGAAAAGGCGATCGCATTGTGGCCGTACATGGGGATGGTGGTGGAACGGATCAACGATGCTGCCGAGGCTGGGAACCTCGAGGCGTACAACGAGATTGTGGTGACCGCCGGTGAGATGGCGTCCAGAATCCGCAGGGTGACCACCGTCAACGGGCTTCGCGTCGAGCTTCAAGGGATGCTGTGGACCTACCGGCGGGAAATCCGGGACGTGGCCGTGAAACGCCGGCATGTTGAGCGAGGCATGGGTAGGAACGGGAGAACGCTGGCCCCTTCAACGCTCAGGCAGTATGAATCCTTCGTGCGGCGCTGGCCAGCCCGCAGGACGGCATGGAAACAGCGGATCCGCGAGGCCCTGCGCGAAATCACGGTCCTGTCGGACGCAAGGGGGAAAATCTACACCAGGGGTGGTGTGTCGCTACGTGTGATCAACGGTGGCCGGTATCCTGCACACGTGGCTTATCATACTTCGCAAGATTCGTGGCGTAGGGTTCGTTGACCTTCAAGAATGGTATTGGCCGGCATTCAACGCCCATCGGGCGACGGATACACCCATTGGAAAACTCTTGTCTGAAAGGAATTATTGATGGATGAAGAAAAGAACAGAAATGTCCGAAGGGGAAACACGCGGAAAGGCAACAGGCGTTCACCCAAATCGTGAGGAGAGAAATGGACAGAGCAGCGATACACGCTTTACTTGATAGGGTCCTTGATGGAGGCCATAAAGGGAACATTTCGGCCATAATTTCAACCATGCACGTATACGCCGAGGCCATAGAAGATCGGAAACAACTCAGGAAACTGAAGTTAGAGGTGAGGAACGTGATGATCTCAAGACTTCAAAGGAGATTGGACCGTGGAAAACCAACGAAAAAGCAAGGTAGTTGATCTCTTCACCCGGGCGCCGGTTGCTTCCTCAGGGGTGCAATTCAAAAATCAGGACATGGCCACGAGGATCATGCACAAGCTGCGCCGGCTTGAAAGATTGGATGAATATGCCCTGGACGCGGCAGATATTTATTTGACCGGCATGCTGGATGTGCTGGAACGATGAAAGGGGGCATTATGGAAAAGAAACCGAAGAATTCAGAGAATACTTTCCCACCGTACAGCCTGAGCGTTAAGGGGGCCAGTGAGCATTTTGGATTTTCTCCTCAGACTATTTATAACTGGATGTATAAAGGGCGTCTTCACAGGGGAATCCACTATCTTAACATAGGGAACAAGCCGGTGATTATTCGGGAGGCGTTCATCGAATTCTTGAAAAAGGAGGATGGAAGTGTCGGTCAAAGTTAACCAACACGGACGATTGACAATAGACTTCAGGTTCCTTGGCCCGAATAATGAATCAATCCGAGCACGCGAAAGCACCGGGCTCAAAGACACTGAGAAGAATCGCGGGATTGCAAAAGCCAAGGATCGGGCGATCCAGTACGGATTGAAGCACGGGAAGTTCGATTACTTGCACTTTTTTCCCAATGGTGCGAAGGCGAAGCTTTTCAAACGAACTGAGATGCCGGCATTTTCTGACTGGTGGGATGAATGGATCGAAGAGAAGTCATTGAGGTGGAACACTGAAAAGGGATGGAATTCCTCGTTTAAGGTCCATATCGAACCATACTTTGGTCACTTGCCGATCGATAGAATAACAGACCACGAAATCCTGATATTCAGAAAGCGGCTGCTGAGAAAGGGACTTAAGGCTTCGACCATCAACGACAAAATTATTAAGCCGGTGTGCATGTGCCTTTTTCGCGCGTATAGCTCGGGCATGATTTCAAGTTACCCTTGTAAGAACGTCCGCCGTTTGTCCGAGGATCCGGTCGACATCAACCCATTCACTTTCGATGAACTGAAACACTTCCTGGAAACGCTAAAAGCGAAAGCGCCCGAGTATTATGATTTGTTCTATATTTGGTCCAGGACGGGAGCGCGGCCCGGGGAAATTTATGCCTTGAGATGGGAGTATGTCGATTATTTCAATTCAAAACTCTTGATCCGGAAAACCCGACTCTCTTCACGAACCGACGGCCCTCCGAAAACGCCGAAGTCGTCAAGGGATATCGATCTGAGTCCGGAAACCATCGAAGCCCTTAAGCGGCAAGAGTCCAGAACGGGCCTTGCTGGAGGATATGTTTTTCTGACCGGGGCTGGACGTCCATTTTCGGATGCCTTCATGAGAAAAAAATTCCGGGACTTACTTCGGCTGGCGGGACTTCCATATAGGCCTCCAAAGCAGATGAGACACACTTTTGCAACTTTGGCTTTGGCGGCTGGAGAGAATATTAGTTGGGTTTCAAAGACGCTTGGGCATGCCAGCGAAGAAACGACATGGAAACGATACAATCGCTTCATCCCGAATTTGACGAGAAAAGACGGTTCTGCGCTCGAAGCCAAATTATCACCGGATGTCAAATCCGGATGATCGCTCAACAGGTAGGCGTTTAACTGAAAATATCTATCGGAGTCGTAGGTACTAAATGCCTGAGGAGGAGAAGATACTATGGCGAAACAACCAGATGGTTCATGGAAAGGTGCCCTGCCCTACAGCTTCAGCATAAAAGGCGCGTGCGAATAGTTCGGATTGTTGCCCAGACGCTTCCATAATTTGATGTATGAAAGATGGATTCGCAGAGGGAAAGAATATGTGAATATTGGGCATAAACCTTTAATCGTTCGTGAAGGCTTTGTTGAATGGCTTGAGACGGAAAAAGGCCTGTTGTGGATAGAGAAACAAAAGGAAAAGTATCCGGGGTTTGTCGCACCCTTGAACCGCTGATAGGCGCACGGTCTCCCAGGGTCCGGTTACATCAGGATCCGGAAGGCCGCAATTTTAAGATTGATGGGGGGTGTGAAAGAAAGGAGCCAAAAAGAAAAAATGGGAGATGAAATAAAATATGATCGGGATTTCAATGAACATTGCATTATGAACATAAATGACTTGGCAAAGCATCTCAACGTCACCCGATCAAACATCAATCGTATTTGGAGAAAGTTTCCCCACTTTTTTGTTGGGACCGGATCAGATCTCAGAGCAGCACGTTTCGATATTATTGATGTGTTATTCTACCTTAAAGCAGAAAGGGGGCACGGGTATGAGTGTTTGGCAGGATCCAAAAACGGGAAAGTGGAAGTACAAGTTCGAATTCCAGAAAAAGCGTTACAAAAGGGAAGGCTTCAAAACACAGAAAGAGGCTCTACTTGCAGAGGCAGGGAAACGGACGCTGGTAAACGCTCCGTCGTTGGGGCTGATGGAGCTGGAAGAGCCTCCCTCAGGTTACTTAGAAGAGACAATCCTGAACTACTTGAAATACTGCAAAAAACGGAAGATGAGGTCTAATACAATAAGGCAGAAGTATTTTGTTTTAAGCAATTTCGTGAAGAGCATCGGTGATAAACCTGTTGAGTTGATAAGGAAAAGCGATATCGAAGCATACTTGGAATTGCGAATTGATTCCGGAAAATCAACCTTTAATAGAGATTTGAGAGATATTCGTGCCATGTTCAACTGGTATTATGGGCGGGAGGGCATTTTTCATAATCCGGCAAACGACATTGAAAAAATCGGGGAAGATGTCGAGTTAAGATATGTTCCTCCTTTTTCAGACATTGTGGCGGTGAAACTGATGGCCACAAGAGACGAAGGCGATTTTTTGGAAACGATTTTCTATGCGGGTTTAAGAAGGATTGAAGCCATCCGTCTTTTATGGTCGCGTGATGTGGATTTTGAATCACGAACTTTGATTTCTTGGACGCGAAAACGCAAAAACGGCACGTTGACACCAAAACCGAAAGCTATAACGAAAACACTCTATACGGCGCTCAAGAATCGCTATGAGCGAAGAAATAAACTTGACGATCGTGTCTTTCAATTTAGTGTTGAATACCTGAATGACATGATGAAACGTCTCTGTGAAAAAGCGGGAGTCCAACATTTTGGCCTTCACGCGTTGCGGCACCTCGGGGCATCTATTCTGCTGTCTGAGAACGTGCCACTTCCGGCAGTGCAGGAATATTTGGGGCACGAACGCATCACGACAACCAACACCTATGCCCACACACTTCCATCGTCGGTCACACGGGCGGTTGAAGTCCTGGATAATGTCGGAGAGGAAAGGTTGATAATGAGTGATTAATCAATATGTTGGCCATGAAAAACCGGCTTCGCCAGATCCGCGAGAATCGACGTTCTCTGTGAAACAAAGGCCAAGGTATGGGCTCAAAAAGGGGAATCATGGCCGCCCAAATAATTCACTTCAAAGTTTTGGTCAAGATACTACTTCAATAGCGCTTCAACAGAGGTCGATGTCACACTTAAATCCTGGAAAGCGTATGTCAAGATTTCATCCAAAACTCTATGACCTTTGGGGCGAACGCCATCGGACCAAAACTTATTGGTATAGGAAATGCCATCAGAGCGTTCTTTTTGAACAACTTTGATTGCGCCGGGCACTTCTTCGTATATTTCATGGAAAGCCCAGTTGGGATCAGTTTCTGGATTAACCGTCTCCGGAAAATACTTTAAAACTGCGCTCGATAAAGAAGTTTTGAGATAAGGGCAGAATCGAAAACGATAGAGGTTTGAGGCCAGTTCGTGTTTGATTCTCTCCTTGTCAAATTTCCACTGGGTCTTCTTGCCACGCAGACCGGACTTTTCCCATTTACCATAGCGGAACCATTCGGCCCATCCGGCCCAGTCCATCCGAGCCTGTTTACAGCCCCAAGGATTTATTCTATTTTCGTACTTTCCGAAGCAATATTCGGCAGGCCTGTACGCATTGGCTCTTTCAGCGGAACACCAGGAGAACCCAAAAATTTTCTCCCAGCTTCTTTCTTTGCCATCGATGTATACTGAGCGGTTCCTTAGGCCAGTGAGACTTTCGGCAAGAGGAAGGACTTCCGATATTTGTCCGGATGGATAAACAGCAAGGTTCCATTTGGTCTTTCCTTTTTGACAGGTCTGATATCCATTCAAAGATTTAGCAATAGCCAAAGCTTTTGGATAGGCTGCTGAAGTCGACTGGGCGAATTCAATGGCGATGCCGGTTTTTGGAATTGTGAATTGAAGCTGGACGTCATGAGTGCTACTGTCGAAAGCGATGCCACAACCTGGGCAGAACCGTGATTCTGAATCGCTTTCCAGTCCGCAACCGGGGCACACTTTGTTTTGCTGCTTTAGTGTAGAAAGGACTTCATTTCTTAACCTGTTTAGTTGGTCTTGTTTGATTCCTATTGATTTACAGAAATCAAGGATAAGCGAAACTTCGCTTTTGTCCAAGTCGCTATCTGCATAGGCTACGCGAAGCATAAGCTCCAAATTTTTCACTTGATCAGCGAAAGATCCAACTGGCGTCAGCTTATGATCGCCATCAGCCACAAGGCGGATAGCAGCATTGTAGTCGCTTTTCTTAAATTTCAGTTCCTTCCGGATTGTCTCTAGCTGCCCTAGTTCTGCGGCAGAAAGAGTGCCATCTGCATGAGCTACCAAAGCGATATTTGCCAAGAAAGGCACAACGTCTGTAACCATATTCAATCCCTCCAAATAACTAAAAGCAATAAGCTGTATTTAGATTGGGGCCGCAATGCTCTTCTTGTTTAACCGCAACCCGCCACAAACCGGACCTTCCCCATCTCTGCC
Source organism: delta proteobacterium NaphS2 (assembly GCA_000179315.1). GTDB lineage: Bacteria > Desulfobacterota > DSM-4660 > Desulfatiglandales > Desulfatiglandaceae > NaphS2. The sequence goes on along the minus strand of ADZZ01000124.1, from coordinate 14,563 downwards.
CTGCTTTGGAATGTCCATGGCACGCTCCACCGCTGATTCCGGCTTCCTGCACCAGGTTTATCATGTCATGTTTGCCATTGTATTTTTTGGGGGTCCCTGAAATACTCTTCAGCCACTTTTTGCGCAATGATGGGCGCATTTCCGCCGGCACGATTATTGATTATTATGCTGGTTCTGGTGCTCTTCTCGACGGCTTCCCGCATGAAGCCGGCCGCTTCCTTGACCATGTGGGGTTGAAGCATTCCGTCTACCAGCTTGTTGAACGGGTGTGCTTTGGAATAGGCATTTTCGTACCGCATCCCCATTGGTGTCATGAGCCGGATGATTCGTTGCCCTCCCCAATTGAAAACCCTGTTGCCTGCCCTATTCAGTTGTTTTCTAAGAGACGGCAACCAAGTCCAGTGGGACAGCACTTGCCCGACCCCGTGTTTCTCCAATACCCGGAAAATCTGGGAACTCAGGTATGCTTCGGTCCGTAGTTCAATGTGGTATCGTGTATCCTCGGGAATGGATCCAAAAAATCTTTCCAGGTCCCCGGCAACCTCTTTTATCGGAAGCCGGTCCTTCTTACGCTGGTATTCCTGTTCAAATACCATCCCGTTCAGTGTGGGACCCAGCATCTTTTTGACAGGTTCATAGAATTGCGCGCGGAATACCTCCGGATTGAGGTAAGCCTCATTTTCGATGTACTGGCCGCCACGCCAAAATTTCTGGGCGGATATTATCTGGGGGACCTTGACAATGACCCGGTCACCTTCCTTCATATGTTCCCGGTATCGTTTTAGGACATGAAAGATTCGTGTGGGTTCCCCGTTTTTGTCCAAGAGGGACGAGTAAAAAGTATAGTCGAGTTCAAGAACTGCGAAATGCTCGAAATATTCCTCCACGCTTTCGACAGGCAGGGTTTCTTCGACAAAGGATTTCCCTCCGACCTTCTTTGTTCTCCGGGCGATTCGTCCCTCGTACCTCTCTTCGGTGTAGATCTGGCCCATCCATCCGGCGTACCGGTCGCTTGCCGTACCCAAGAAGGTGTGCGGGGCTAGGGCCCTAAATCGGAATTGCTCAATCTTGTTGGCGTTCTGATCGGTGCTATCGACGGGATTGTTCATTTGGTTGGGGTAGCCTCCGGGTGGTGATTGTCAATCCTTCTCGTTGGCCGTGCCGTCAGAATAGCTTCAAGTGTGCGATACGTCAAATGGATTTGGTCTGCATACTGGGCGGCGCCCAATTGTCCTTCTGGGCCACTTTCCAATCAATCATGTTCGCTTAACAAGATAGGCCGTTTTTTCTGGAAAAAGGTCGAATAAAAAAATCCTATTTGTGGCGAAACTGCTTGCTTCAGGTTTCCCGGTTGTGGGGGTGGTGTTTTTTGTGGCTAAGCCCCATTTTGGTGCTGAAGGTTGGACATAGGGTTGGATAAGCAAAAACAGGACAACAAAAAAGGGCCTACGAAATTAACGTAAGCCCTTTTTTTACTATGGTGGGCGATGCGCGACTCGAACGCGCGACCTCTGGTTCCGGAGACCAACGCTCTATCCATCTGAGCTAATCGCCCTTTAAGAAACACCAATATCAGCTTTTATCACCAAGGTCAACAAAAGGGTTGGTGAAAATGGGTTGCTCATTGACAAAGGCGAGGGTTTTGTCGCGGACACAACCCATGTATTGCCAGTGAAGGATCAGTCAAATTTTGGCGCACACGCTTTGAAGCCCCAAAGGTTGAGCTGTTTCTCCATCCTGATCCTGTGACTTCCTGGCCAGAAATACCGGCCGCAGCCAGGACAGAACCGAATGCTTTTCATGTTTTTGTAAAAGACATATTCGGGAACATTGTCCCGAGCCGCTTCCTCCGATACATCCATTAATATGATATTGCACCGGATGCATCGGCTGAACCAGGGGGCATGACAGGCTTCCAAAGGTAATGCTTTTTTCAACTGGTCCAATTGATCGCCCACATTATTGTATTGGACAAAAACACCCCCTTCCAGCAAGGAAATCAGTTTTTTCTGGCGGGTCAATGGAATGCGGCCCCGCCGTGCCATCGGGACAATGGGGTCGATCGGATTGAAAGAGCAGTAAAGGGTATCAAAACCCAGAACCCTGAGCCATTTGGCCAACCTGCCCAGCATGATATCCGCCACAAACCGCATTTTATTCTTCCCTTTTAGGCCGGATTGAAGACCGGAAAGCCAGTTCATCCGTATATTCATCAAAAAGCCCCATATGCGTCCGGTCACCTTGCATTATATAAAGGATTATAGTAGGATTTTGCAACAGTTTGAAGCAGCCGGCAGCGTTCGCGGCGAAACAGAATTTGGAGGGACCGAAAGCATGGGTTCAAAGGTTGTAACGAAAACCGACTTTAGCGGTATAACCCTTTTAAGACGGGGAAAGGTTCGCGATGTATACGAAATTGATGACAAATTGCTGATTGTGGCCAGCGACCGCATGAGCGCCTTTGACGTGGTAATGGATGACCCCATTCCCGACAAGGGGAGTATCCTTACGGGAATCAGCCTTTTCTGGTTTAAGAAACTTGAATCAACGGTTGAGAATCATGTGATCAGCAGTTCTCCGGCCGAATATCCTGAAATCTGTCGAAAATACACCGCTGAACTTGAGCATCGCAGCATGCTGGTTAAAAAGGCGGATCCCCTGCCGGTGGAATGTATTGTCAGGGGATATATTTCCGGATCCGGTTGGAATGAATATACCGATACCGGGAGCGTTTGCGGCATCACGCTTCCAGAAGGGCTGCGCGAATCGGAAAAACTCCCCGAACCCATTTTTACCCCTTCAACCAAAGCCGAAGGCGGCATGCATGACGAAAATATTGATTTTGAAACGGCTGTAAGTCTCTTGGGAAGGGAGAGGGCGGAAGAAGTCCGTCGGCTGAGCCTTAAGATTTATGCGTTCGGCAGGGATCTGGCAGCTCAAAAAGGCATTATCGTGGCGGACACCAAGTTCGAATTCGGCATCAAAGACGGCAAATTGATTCTCATTGATGAAGTGCTGACCCCTGATTCGTCCCGTTTCTGGCCCATGGATACCTATGCGCCGGGTGGGCCGCAGAAGAGCTTTGACAAACAGTTTCTGCGGGATTATTTAATTCAAATCAAATGGCCCAAGACGCCACCGCCGCCGAAACTGCCGGAGGAAATCATATCAAAGACGAGAGAGAAATACCTGGACGCGCTCAAACGGCTGACCGGCAAGGGGTTGGCAGGTGAATCGGTTTAATCATATCTCTACGGCTGCAATGCTATGGCCGGTATCATGAACGGGTTGAACCATGGAAAATGATACCGGAAAGGCTGCCGGCCTGAACCATATAAATACTTGCACCGGCAAAATGGAGATTCCCACCCCCAGGGAAAGGGAAGCCCTTTCGGCCATGAAATCCCTCAAGGAGCGCGTCCGAAGGATCAAAAAGCGGATCGATGAATTAAAGGGGCTTAAAGACGATACCTGTGCAGAAGAAGTCCTTTCACTGAAAGAGCAGCTGGTCCTTCTAAAGAAAGAATGGAACGCTTTGGAGAAAAAAAGAGATGCTGCGGCCAAGGAACGCATGATTTTGCTGGGTCACGAAACCGAAGAATGACAACGAAATTTTGAGAATCAATTTTCGCGGGAAGAATGGATGCCATGGCATTAGGCCACAGAAAAGTCCACCTGAAAAAGACAAAAAAAACCGCCAAGAGAAGAAAAAGAAAGGTAACCACCCGAAGAGAGGCGGCCCTTTCCAGCATCACCAATCGGCTTGTTACGGTGCAGGCGCTGCAGGCACCCCTCTATGAATGCTGGGAACCAAAAGGCCTTTTTGACCCCGACGCCGGCATGGGAACCGTTGTCGTCAGTCGAAAAACCTCGGGGAGTCAGATTTTGATGGGTTCTTTTCTGCTGGATGTTTTTTGTCTCGGGGTAAAAAATGTCCATTGCACACTGATGGATGAAAGTGAATACCGGCTTAGTCTTCAACAGATTGAAAAGCATCAGCACCTGGTGAAAGTTCATCCGGCATGTGCCAGGAAACTGGTGGAAGAAGCACACGCCTATGCTGCAACCTTGGGTTTTTCTCCCCACAGGGATTTTGGATTTGCGAGAAAAATTTTTCAAGACATTCAAAAAGATCAATGCGACCGATCATTCACTTTCGGACGGAACGGAAAGCCCGTGTATCTGGCGGGGCCTAACGACAGCACACGGTTTTCAATGGAAGTCATAAACACACTGACAGCCAGCCTGGGAACGGAAGGTTTTCACTTCCTGAAGCCATTTGAAAGGAATGTGCAAAGGCCGGATGGATAGGGCAGCGGTTTAGAAAGAGATATCAGATACAAAGGGGCCCTAAGGCAATCTTTCCCGCGTGCAAAAGCGTATTCACCTTGACGTACCGGAAAAAAATAATGTAAAAAGCATTGAAAAATGCAACTTGATCTTTATTATTTGATGGCGCAGGCACTGCTGGAAGCGAAAAAGGCCTATTCGAAAGGGGAAGTTCCAGTAGGCGCGGTGCTTGCCGACGCTCAAGGATACATTTTATCAAGGGCTCACAATCAGCCCATATCACTTTGTGATCCCACGGCACATGCTGAAATCCTGGCCATTCGAAAGGCCTGCAGCATTTGCGGGAACTATCGGTTGACGCGTTGCCTGCTCGTGGCGACGATAGAACCGTGCATCATGTGCATGGGCGCGGCCATTCATTCAAGGGTATCCACAGTGATCTTCGGGGCCCACGATGTGAAGGGCGGCGCCGCGGGATCTCTGTATGACCTTTCCCGGGATTATCGGCTCAACCACCGAATGGAAATCGTATCCGGTGTCAGGGAGGATGAGTGCCGGGAATTGATGAGAGCGTTTTTTCGAGCCCGCCGGGGAAAGGGCAATAAGCCCGACAACGGAGAGGTACCGAAGTGGCCGTAACGGGGTCGACTCGAAATCGACTTGTCCCGTGAAGAGCGGGGCACGTGGGTTCGAATCCCACCCTCTCCGCCAGTTACTAACGTGGCGGTTTCGTTCTTTTTCCGATGGTGGGTGGTTTGGGTTTTTTCATTTGAAAATTGAATAAGGAGAGATGTCCGAGCTGGCCGAAGGAGCGCGACTGGAAATCGCGTGTACTGCTAACCGTGGTACCGAGGGTTCGAATCCCTCTCTCTCCGCCATACATTTGAATCTGTTGTCTTCACTGAATTTGCATTGTCCTCATGATTTCTTGAAGGGCCGACCCGCCCAAGCCGACTTTCCGAATGATTTTTTCAGCCCTTTGTGAGTTGTAAGAAAATGCCTTACGAAGTTCTTGCCAGAAAATGGCGTCCACAGGTTTTCGAGGATGTCATCGGCCAGGAGCACATTACCCAGACTTTGGTGAATGCCATCAAAACCGGCAGGTTGGCGCATGCCTATATTTTCGGTGGACCCAGGGGCGTGGGCAAGACATCGGTTGCCAGGATCTTTGCAAAAGCCATCAACTGTGCCGAGGGTGAACCGGGTATACCCTGCAACCGGTGCAGGTCATGCCGGGAAATAACGGAGGGTAATTCCGTCGATGTCCAGGAAATTGACGGCGCTTCCAACCGGGGTATCGACGAGATTCGGGAACTTCGGGAAAGCGCCCGATACATGCCCTCCGCCAGCCGCTATCGGATTTATGTCATTGACGAAGTCCACATGCTGACCCTTCCCGCCTTTAACGCGCTTTTGAAAACCCTGGAAGAGCCGCCACCCCATGTCAAGTTCATCTTTGCGACCACCGAATCTCACAAGGTTCCCATCACGATCCTTTCCCGTTGTCAACGGTTTGACTTCAAGCGGATTGCGCTGCAAAAAATCGTTGCCTATCTGGAAAAAATATCCGGGCATGAGGGCGTCGCCATCGGCACCACGGCCCTTGCCATGATTGCAAGGGAAGCGGAAGGGAGCATGAGGGACGCGGAAAGCCTTCTGGATCAGGTGGTCTCCTTTGCCGGGGACAAGGTCTCGGATGATCAGGTGCCGGAGATTTTGGGTATCATCGATCGCGGCCTCATTTTCGAGTCGTCTTCCGCCATCATTGAAGGCGCCGCGCCGAGATGCCTGGCCGTTGTGGAAAAAGTATACAGTCGGGGGTATGACATCAAGGAATTCTATCGTGCGCTCATGGCGCAGTTTAGAAACCTGCTGGTAAGTCTGATTGCACCTGAGGAAAACCTCATCGACATGAGTGAGAGCGACAGGAAGGAGATCAGACGTCAGGCCGAAATGGCCGGAACGGAAAAACTGCAGGTTGTGTTGAACTTTCTCATCAGCAGGGAAGACGCCCTCAGGTTTTCAACCTATCCGCGACTGGTACTGGAAGCCACGCTGATCAAGCTCTGCACGTTGGGAGAATACCTGTCCTTTGACGACATCATGAAAAAAATGGCCTTTCTGGAAAAGAGGCTGCTCTCTCTTCCACCCGAAACGCACGGAGAAGACGGAAAGACCGTCCTGGATCCACCCATCAACTGGACTCCCAAAGCCGTTCTAGATGATCATGCGGAAAAACCCGCATCCGGTAAGGACACCCCGCCCCATACCGCTGACCCGAAAGGCACAACAGATTCGGCCTTGGACGGCGAAAAGGGCTGGGAGGCGTTTCTTCAGTTCGTTTCAAGCAAGAGTAAAATGCTTTACACTATCCTCAAAGACTGGCATTTTAAGGCACTCACTGAAGATTTGCTGGAAATTGCAAACGGCAATCAGAAATTTTCCTCCGGCTATTTTGAAGAACAGGACAAACGAGATCAACTGGCGGAATATTGCCGCACCTTTTTTAAGAGGGATATCCGGGTGAAGATTACCGCCAGGCCCATTGCATCAGCTGGCGAAAAAGAACGTGCTGCCCGCAACGACAAAGGCAAAAACAGAACCGAAGCATCCGACGAACTTCCCCCTGAAGTTCGGGATGTGGCCCAAAACGTTCTGGAATTGTTTGAAGGCAAATTAATCAATAAGTAAATTGGAGAATAAATAATCAAGGAGGTATCCAAATGAAAGGCATGCCGAACATGGGGCAGTTGATGAAACAAGCCCAGAAATTTCAGTCCAAGATGACCAAACTCCAGGAAGAGCTGGGGGAAAAGACCGTTGAGGCCTCTGCCGGGGGCGGTATGGTTTCCGTCGTGGCCAATGGAAAACAGGAACTCATTTCCATCAAGATAGATCGGGAAGTGGTCGATCCGGAAGATGTGGAAATGCTGGAAGATCTGGTTATGGCAGCGGCCAACGATGCGCTGACACAGGCCCGGGATATGATGAATAACGGGATGGGTGAGCTTACCAAGGGAATGAACATTCCGGGAATGCCCAGCTTCACCTGATGGGGGTTTAGAGACAAACAGCGAATGAAGAACGGGATGACCCATGGGAATTTATCCTGAACCTTTAGTTAAACTGGTCGATCAATTTACCAAGCTTCCGGGCATTGGCCAAAAATCCGCCACACGCATGGCACTTTTTATTTTACGGAGTAATCGCGAACTGGCAGAGAGTTTGGCCCGGAGCCTGATCGACGTCAAAGAAAAAATCCATTTTTGTTCCATCTGTTTCAACCTGACCGATGAAGACCCCTGTGCAATCTGCCGGGACGGCCAACGAGCCGACGGCACCATTTGCGTGGTTGAAACGCCCGGCGATCAAATGGCTCTGGAAGAATCCGGTGTTTACAGGGGCCGGTACCATGTGCTGCACGGCGTGCTTTCCCCTCTGGATGGCGTCGGCCCCGAGGATTTGCGGATCGAAAAACTACTGGGACGGCTTGAACGGGAACAAATTAAAGAGATTATTCTGGCAACCAATCCCACCACCGGCGGTGAAACCACCGCATCCTTCATTTCCGCATTGATTTCGGAAAAGCATCCGGCCATTAATGTTACACGGATCGCTTTGGGCGTACCCATGGGGGGAGACCTCAAGTTCATGGACACCATGACCCTCCAGCATGCCCTGAAGCGGCGTGTTCAAGTTCCGCGATGATTTCAACAGCCCTTCTTAAGGAAATATCCGGAATTGTCGGCGAAGAAAATCTGATCACCGATCAAGAGCAGATGGCCGAATTTTCCGCCGATGCCACCAAAATGGCCCGCATGCCCGATGGGGTGGCATTTCCTTCAAACAACGAACAAATCTCCCGCATTCTTGCTTTGGCAACAGAGAACGGATTGCCCGTTGTGCCCAGGGGGGCGGGTACGGGGATGAGCGGCGGCGCGGTACCGGTTCAAGGGGGTGTGGTGCTGGCCATGGACCGCCTGAACCGGATCCTGTCCGTAGACCGGGAAAACCTGGTGGCAAAAGCTGAACCCGGGGTCATCACCGCCGATCTCCAGCAGGCCGTGGAGGCGGTGGGTCTTTTTTATCCGCCCGATCCGGCCAGCTTGAAAGTCTCGACCCTCGGGGGCAATATTGCGGAATGCGCCGGTGGGCTCAGGGCCGTTAAATACGGTGTCACCCGGGACTATGTTCTGGGTTTGACCATTGTGCTCCCCACCGGGGAAATCATCGGGACAGGGGTGGAAACCCGGAAAGGGGTTGCGGGTTACGATCTGGTGCGATTGATCGCGGGATCAGAAGGAACCCTTGCTGTGATCACGGCCATGACCCTTCGTCTGATCCCGAAACCCGAGACCAAACGCACCATGGTTGCTTTTTTTGAAAACGTATCCATGGCGGTGCAGACCGTTTCGGAGATGACCCGGAAAAGAATTGTCCCTGCCATTTTGGAGTTCATGGACCGGTTGTGCATCGATTGTGTGAGGGCAGAGATGCACCTCGATCTGCCCAGGAATTCCGGCGCCATGCTCCTGATCGAAGTGGACGGCAATCCGGATCTGGTGGCGCAGGAGGCACGCATCATAGAAGATTTATGCGGGCATTGCGGCGCCATGGCATTTCAAGGGGCAGCCGATGATGAAAGTGCGGAAGGGCTCTGGGAAGCGCGACGCAACGTATCGCCGTCTCTTTACAAATTAGGACCTCACAAAATCAATGAAGATATTGTGGTTCCCAGAAGCCGCCTGGCGGAACTGGTTTTATTTTTGGATTCGGTATCCCGAAAATACGGGCTTCCCATTCCCGCATTCGGCCATGCAGGGGATGGAAACATCCATGTGAACGTCATGCTTGACAAGGAAGCTCCCGTTCAATTGGAAAACGGTTATGCCATTGTGAGAGCGCTTTTTGAAAAGGTCATTCAAATGGGTGGCACCATTACAGGGGAGCACGGCATCGGCATTGCCAAAGCGCCTTATCTGGCAATGGAAATTCCCGTCGAGGGTATTCAACTGATGAAGCGGATCAAGAAAGCCTTTGATCCAAAAGGGATCCTCAACCCGGGCAAGATCTTCACCTGAGAGCAGAGACTATTTTTTCGGTTTAAACCTTTCGGATTTTTCATTTTCATCCTTATGGAAGTTTTCCATGAACCTTTCCATCACCTTTCTTGTGGCCCACCTTAAAAAGATTCTTGTGTAATCGGCGCCCGCCAGATACATTCCCAGAATGAAAACCAGGTGGGAAAGGCCGTAGGTCACCGGACCTCCGATGACCGCAATTAACGGCTTTTTGAAATGGATGGCCACCGCCCCCAAAAACGCCACCGCCGGCCAACCGATAATATAGCTGATGCCGATAGCCGATATTCCCGCGATGGCCCGAGGACTCGGCCTCTCCCTGAAAGGGCTCAGGTCGGCCTTTTCGGCGATGGCCCGTTTCACAAATTTGCTGTCGGCTGCTCTTCTTAAGATTTTCCGGCTGATGGGGTTCATTGGTTTCCATCAAAAAATGACAGGATGATTTTTTGGAAAAAATAACTTTATAACGCTAAACCGGCTATATAAGCAACCACAATGAAATCAATCAGAATCAACTTTCCCTGTCTATTGGCGGTGTTGGCCGTAACGGCAGCGCTCCTGGCCGCTGCTTTTTATCGCATGGAAATCGATGCCGACGTCACGAAATACCTGCCCCGGCATGACCCGGTGATTGCAGATGCCGAGCATGTTCTCAAGAATCCTTCCGTTCAGGACCGTCTGGTGATCGATATCGGCATTCAAAAGGAAGATCCGGCAGTTCTGTTGGCCTGCGGGCGGTTTGTAGAACAAAAGCTGAGGGAAAGCGGTCTCTTTGAGCAAGTGGGTTTTAAGCAATACGCAAAAATAATGCCGGATCTATTGTCCCATATCCTGAATAATCTGCCGATCCTGTTCGATAGAACACAACTTCAAGAGGAAGTGGCTCCCCTGTTGACAACGGAAAATGTCAACCGAACCATCAGGAACGATCACAATAAGCTGCTGGATCTGGAAGGAATCGGTCGTGCCGCGTCCATTTCGAAAGACCCTCTGGCAATCTCAAACAAGGTTTTGGCCCGCCTTTCTTCCCTGTCGCCTTCGAAAAACGTTCGATTTTTGGGAGGCCAACTCATCTCTTCCGATGGAAAACACCTTCTGTTGATTGCCACGCCTTCCGGATCGGGCATGGATACGCAGCTTGCGCGTCAGTTGTCCGCGCTTTTCCAGACCATCGGCCGGGAATTGTCCCATCAGTATGGAGATAATGAAAATCCGGTTGCCCTGACGCCCATGGGTGCCTATCGGGTGGCGCTGGACAATGAAGTCATCGCCAGAGAGGATAGCGAAAAAGCCATTTTTCTGGCCAGTCTGGGGATTGCACTGTTGCTGATTTTCGCCTTTCCCAGGCCCCTGTTGGGGCTTTTTGCTTTTCTGCCGGCCATTTTCGGGTCCGCCGCCGCGCTTTTCGTGCTTGCCCTTCTGGAGCCATCCCTCTCCATCATGGCCCTGGGCTTCGGTGGCGCGGTTATTGCCATCACCGTGGACCACGGCATCGCATTTTTACTGTTTCTGGACCGTCCGGAAATCACAACAGGCAAAATGGCGGCTCGCGAGATCCGTTCCGTTGGACTGCTGACGGCCCTTACCACCATGGGCGCCTTCGGTGCCCTTTTGTTTTCCGACTTTCCTATTTTTGAACAACTGGGCCTGTTCTCGGCCATGGGCATCGGGTTTTCGTTTTTATTTGTTCACCTGGTTTTTCCAATGGTTTTTCCCGAAATGCCGTCGGCCCCTCCTAGGACCTTGCCCCTTCGAAAAGGCGTGGAAAAACTCACCGGATTCGGCAAAAAGGGTATTTTTTTTATGGCGCTGCTGGGCGTTTTTATGATTTTTTTTGCCCGACCCGAATTCCTCGTGAGTCTAAACGCCATGAATACCGTCAGCCAAAAAACCCTTGCCGCGGAGAAAACCTTTAACCGCGTCTGGGGCGAGGGCATCTTTGAAAACATTTTCCTTATGACCGCGGGAGAACATGTCTCTGATCTTCAGGCCACGGGAGACAAACTGCTGCCGATGCTGAACCACGATCTTGCCTCCGGTGTGCTGACCACCGGCTTCATACCAACCATGGTCTTTCCGGGTGGAAAGCGGGCAATGGAGAATCTTTCGGCATGGCGGTCTTTCTGGAGCAAAGAGCGGATTGACCGTTTAAAAGAAGACCTGGAAAATGCATCCGCGGAAACGGGATTTCGCCGGGATGCTTTTGCTCCTTTCCTTGAGACCCTTACAAAATACAACGATCAGGCGGATGCCACGAAAATACCGGCGCAATTTCATGATATGCTGGGTATAAAGCAAAATCCCGCCAAGACCCTTTGGGTTCAGTTTTCCAATTTGAAACCGGGACCCGCTTATGACGCCCAGGCCTTTTATGCGCGATACGGGTCGTTGGGCAAAATATTCGATCCCACCTTTTTTTCCCAACGGCTGGGCGGCCTGCTGTTTTCAACTTTTTTAAGGATGTTGTGGATCATCGCTCTGAGCATTATCATTCTTCTTTTTATTTACTTCCTGGACTGGCACCTGGTACTGGCTGCGCTTATCCCGGTTCTATTTGCCCTTGTCTGCACACTGGGCACCCTGAACCTTCTTGGGCACCCTCTGGATATCCCCGGATTGATGCTCTCCATCGTGGTGCTTGGCATGGGAATTGATTATTCACTGTTTATGGTCAGAGCCTACCAACGATATGGTGTCCAGGACCATCCTTCTTTTCAATTGATCAAGATGACTATCTTTATGGCGGCGTTCTCCACCATCATCGGCTTCGGGGTTTTGTGTTTTTCCCGGCATGCGCTTTTGATAAGTGCCGGTCTGACGTCGCTGCTGGGAATTACCTACTCCCTGGCGGGGGCTTTTGTTATTTTGCCGCCGATTCTCAAATTCCTGTTTCGCACTCCTGCTGAAAGAACCGGCAAACCGTTGTCCCTGTTCCGGGCAGTCCTCAGGCGATACCGTCACATGGAGGCCTATCCCAGGTGTTTTGCGCGGGTTAAAATGATGACCGACCCCATGTTTAAAGCGTTGCCCCGGTTCTTCAGTGGTGATGTTAACCCATGGATAATCCTGGATATCGGTACCGGTTACGGCGTGCCGGCCTGCTGGCTCCTGGAGCGATTCCCGAAGGCAATGGTTTACGGCATTGATCCGGATGGGGAAAGGGTTCGGGTGGCATCCAAAGCAATGGGCAAGAGAGGCGGTGTGAAACAGGATGCCGCACCCAATATTCCAAATGCGCCGGACCCAGCCGATATGGCCATGATGCTGGATATGGCCCACTATTTGTCGGATGAAGCGTTTTCCCTCACCCTCAGACGTCTTTACAAGCATCTGAAAGAGAGGGGGTGCCTTCTTATTCGCGTGGCTGTACCTTCGGACGGGCAGCATTCGTGGTTATGGAAACTGGAAGCGTTTAAACTCAGGTTTTCCCATGTGGAGCTCCATGACAGATCCATTGAGAACATTTCACGTTTGATCGAAGAAACCGGTTTTAAGATAAAAGAAAGTGTCCCTTCCGGAAAAAAAGGAGAATCCGTCTGGTTAATGGCTGAAAAGGATTGACGGTTGTTCATTTCCAAAGCGCACAAATTGGGCATCATTTGCTTTTCTTCGGCGCTGGTGCCGGCCTTTTATGGATCTTTTCTGGCGGTGCTGCCGCTCTTTCTGTTCGTGGGCGTCTGCATGATCGCACCCTTTCTGCCCCGGCTCGGCTTTTTTGTCCCCGTCATCAGCCGTGGAAAATCCAGATATAAGGCCGTGAGTCTTACGTTTGACGACGGCCCAGACCCATTCAGTACTGGCCCGTTGCTGGCCCTTCTGGACCGGCATGGGGTCAAGGCCACCTTCTTTGTCGTGGGAAAGAAAGTGGCCGCCCATCCGCATTTAATCGAAAAAATACTTGAGAAGGGCCATTTACTGGGAAACCATACCTACCGCCACGATAATTTTTGCATGCTCAAGAGCAGCCGATATCTTTACGACGAAATCAACGCCGTACAGGAACTACTGGCGGTGTTCCATGTGAAAACCCTGGCGTTTCGCCCCCCGGTGGGCATCACCAACCCTAAACTCCAGGGAGTGCTCGAGAAACTGGGAATGGTCACGGTCAATTTCAGCTGCCGCGGGCCGGATATGGGAAACAGACGGCTAAAGGGCCTTTCAAGACGGGTGCTCAAACATCTGCAGCGCGGCCATATTGTTGCGCTTCATGATGTGATGCCGAAAAAGGATGGCGCATTGCTGTTCTGGCTTTGTGAAATCGATAAAATACTTCAGGGCATCAAAGACCGGGATTTAGAGGTTCTGCCCCTTTCGGAATTTGTGGAACAGCCGGTGATGGTTCGAACAGAAGATGAAAAAATATGAATGGACAAAAAAAGCTTGACAGGGACGGAAAAATAGTTTATTTATATAACCAATTTGTTTATTTTGTCCAACTGGAAGGGATTTCATGACGTCTCATCGCTTCGGGTCATTCTTTGACCGGGTTACCGCTGAAACGGACATTCGTTCTCAAACCGAACTGGCCGCTGTTCTGGGAATCAATCGATCCGCTATCACACAGGCCAAGAAAAAGGGCAGCATTCCTGCCGGGTGGATTCTTGGACTGTCACGCAAATTCGGGTTGAACCCCGACTGGCTTGAAAGGGGAATCGGCAGTCCGAGGAAAGACAGCTCATGTCAGGACGATGAATTTGCAAAAATTCCGAAAGTGAACGCACGTCTTTGTGCTGGGGACGGGTCATTTGAGGTGGGGTCGGACATTCAAGGGTACTACGCTTTCAGGAAGGACTGGCTGAACCGAAAAGGAAGCGCCGATGCAATGGTGTTAATGGATATTTTCGGCAACAGCATGGCGCCGGAGTTAAAGGATGGGGACACCGTTCTGGTGGATGAATCCCAGAAAGCCATTATTGCAGGCGCCCTCTATGCGGTGGGCATCGAAGACACGGTGATGGTTAAAAGGGTCGAAAAGCATCCAAACAACCTGGTGCTTCAAAGCGACAACAAGGATTATGCACCCATTTTCCTGAATGAAAGTGAAATGAATATGGCTCGCATCATCGGAAAAGTCGTGTGGGTTGCGCGGGAGTACCGCTGAATAAAAAAAATTTTTTTGTCGGAAATGTTTATATTTATAATTTATATGTTATTTTACTTTACAAAAGGAGGCGAAGAAAATGCAACAAAGA
>ADZZ01000125.1 GCA_000179315.1 delta proteobacterium NaphS2 | reverse complement strand
CACAAAAAGCCGCATGGGGATACCTCGCTTAAAACGGCTTGTTTCAACACTCCATGAAGGCAGCGGTATTTTCCGAATGGGCGCGGCATAGGGGATCACCCGGGTCGCATCATCAATAAAAGCGATGAGATAGGTTTTTCGTTTCCTGCCGTCATTTTTCCTGACCGCCGGACCGTACATGACATCACTCATGAACAAATCCCCGGCATTGAGGTAGGCGAAGCGACGATGGTCTCTATCAGGTGATGTAATCTTTCGGGTTAACCCGTGGCGTGCCAGCAGTTTATACACGGTGGATCTGGGCATCCGAACATCATCGGGAATGTTGCCGGATGCTCTGACTTTCTTGATTAACAGCGGAACGGTTAGTTCCGGTTCTTTTTCTTTGGCCTCAAGAAGTAAATCCGAAATCTCAAGGGGCAGCTTTCTCGTTTCCCCCTTGTCCGTGCGCTCTTTGGGCAGTAGGGCGTCAAAACCGCCCTTGCGGTATTTTTTCAACCATGAACGGATCGTCTCTTCAGCCACACGGGTGCGTCTGGAGCCGGGAATAACATATTCCTGCCCTGCTTTCTTCCTGATCTGAGCGTAAAGCCCTCTTGATCCGGGCGGCAAATGAACAAAATCCGCGATAATCCCGTAGCGAAATAGCGCCACCTGCTCTTGTAGTTCGTTTTCTGCCATCTAAGAGTCTGTCCGTTAATAACTTGAACATTTATGGCGAATAGAATAGTTCCATTCGCCATGAAAATCGGCCTTAAACAAATTGACGTTCTCAAGTTCGGTGTCAGTTACTTTGATCCCCTTTGGATAACTGTTGGAGTCAATCTCAGCCTGAATCTTAAGGCCTTGTCGAGTGGTTGTGTTGGCTATCAGATTCACAATTACCTCGTGACTCGTCAACGGCTTGCCACGCCAATTCATGCTGATATGACTGAACATTCGATGTTCAATTTTATTCCATTTGCTTGTGCCAGGAGGGAGATGGCACACGGAGATTTCAAGACCTTGGTCATCTGCAAACCGTTGAAGTTCAATTTTCCAAAGCCGAATTCGATATCCGTTACTACCGCCTCCATCCGCCGTTATGAGAAGTTGTTTTGCTTCCGGATAAGTTTGCTGGCCCATTCTTTTCCACCAACGACGGATACTCTCGACAGCAAAGGATGATGTGTCATGATCAATGCCAACGCTGACCCAGCCAACATTTGCTGTCTGATCATATACACCATATGGGTTAACCTTGCCCAAATTTTTGTCAGCAAAATCGTGTACTCGGACAGAATCCGGTTGTCCTTTTGGTTGCCATTCCCGGCCTGCGTTTTTAAAATCTCCAACAAGCTCCTTTTTCTTGGTGTCAACAGAAATAACCGGTTGGTTATTCTCCTGAAATACTTTTACCTGGTTGTAAATATAGCGAAACTGGGCATCGCGGTCCGGATGACGGGAACCTTCACGAACCTTGCGGTTCGCTTGGAGACTGTAACCCAAATCGGCCAACAGTTCCGATACCTTTTGCCGACCGATTTTGTGCCCCATAACCTGCAAAGCTCTCGACAGCTGCCTCGTGCTTTTGCATGT
>ADZZ01000126.1 GCA_000179315.1 delta proteobacterium NaphS2 | reverse complement strand
GAATCGAAAGCGATCACAGAGCACTTTGGACCTATATCGAAACAGAGTACCACCGTCGCCCCATCGGAGTCTCTGCGAAACGCCCTTGATCGCTGGGCCAGAGTGGGTGAGAAGGTCCGATATCCCGAACCGGGCGATGACCTGGACGACCTTTTCCTTTTTGAATCAAAACGCAAAGTGCAGAAAGACCGTACCGTAAGTCTGAACGGTATGGCCTATGAAATTGACGCTTCCCTGGTGGGAGAGACCGTAACACTCCGCTACAACCCTTCCGAGCAGGGCAAAGAGATAAAGGTCTGTCACAACGGCCGTTTCGTCCAAAAGGCGAAACTGGTGGACACCTACGCCAATTGCTTTGTGAAACGTGATCGCCCGTCTAAAACCATTGAAGCACTTGATCCTGAAAAGGCCGTCGATCATAAGCGGGAAAGCAGACCCAAACAACCTGTTAACTTCAGCAGGATCTCCGAAGCCGAAAAGGGGGATGGCTATGTATAAAAAGGTCTATGGGCTGACCCACTACCCTTTTGAAAAAGATCTGGAACCGGACAAACTGTTTGGTTCAAAAGCTGCTGATGAGCTTGAAGCCCGGCTCCATTATCTGTTGAAGCTGCGCGGTATCGGGCTTGTCACCGGAGAAGTGGGCAGCGGGAAAACCAGTATCTGCCGAAAGATGGCCGCTTCTCTGAATACGGGTCTGTACCGGGTGTTTTACGTTCCTCTGACCACCGGCAATGTAACGGATATCTACAAATCCATTGCCTGGGAAATGGGGCTAACCACGGAACGGAGCCTGGCAGCCCTTTATCGTTCCATCCATATGGAGGTCAACCGACTCTGTCTGGAATCCAAAATCAGGCCAGTGCTGATTATTGATGAAGCGCAATACTTGAGAAACGAGGTCCTCGAAAACCTCAGGCTGCTGACAAACTATGAGATGGACTCACAAAAT
>ADZZ01000127.1 GCA_000179315.1 delta proteobacterium NaphS2 | reverse complement strand
TTTTCGGGGCAGTTTGTTGTCTTGGTTGCAAACGGCATGAAAATCATCGCTCAATGCGGACTTAGAATCTGTCCATAAATAACTTGAACAAATAGCGTCATTATGCTATCGGTAATTTATGGAAAATAAAATCGAACCGATAGTGAATGAAAAGTTTAATACGCTCCTTCCAATTCTTGATGAAAAAGGCCGTCGCCTGTGGGCTGCCGCAGAGGCAAAATCTCTTGGTCGTGGTGGTATATCAGCTGTTTCCAAGGCTACAGGCCTTTCAAGAACAACTATTTATCAGGGCCTCAAAGAAATTGAACCGTCAAATGCTGCAAAGCCTGCTACCAATCGAACACGGGCCAGAGGGGGTGGTCGAAAACCTATTACCAAGGTCAACCCGATCATCCTTCGTGACTTGGAAGGGATGGTTGAACCAACCACCCGAGGCGATCCCGAATCGCCACTGCGCTGGACATGCAAAAGCACGAGGCAGCTGTCGAGAGCTTTGCAGGTTATGGGGCACAAAATCGGTCGGCAAAAGGTATCGGAACTGTTGGCCGATTTGGGTTACAGTCTCCAAGCGAACCGCAAGGTTCGTGAAGGTTCCCGTCATCCGGACCGCGATGCCCAGTTTCGCTATATTTACAACCAGGTAAAAGTATTTCAGGAGAATAACCAACCGGTTATTTCTGTTGACACCAAGAAAAAGGAGCTTGTTGGAGATTTTAAAAACGCAGGCCGGGAATGGCAACCAAAAGGACAACCGGATTCTGTCCGAGTACACGATTTTGCTGACAAAAATTTGGGCAAGGTTAACCCATATGGTGTATATGATCAGACAGCAAATGTTGGCTGGGTCAGCGTTGGCATTGATCATGACACATCATCCTTTGCTGTCGAGAGTATCCGTCGTTGGTGGAAAAGAATGGGCCAGCAAACTTATCCGGAA
>ADZZ01000128.1 GCA_000179315.1 delta proteobacterium NaphS2 | reverse complement strand
TCGCTYCATCTCGTGATAGGATTCGATAACAACTTATTGATATTCCATCGGAAAGGAGCTTGGCAACATGTTTATTCTAAACGATATCTTAAAGCCTCTACAAAATGCTTTTTCTTCCACCAATCTCGGCAGGGAACGAGCACACTGGTTCTCTTATGCCATCCTGGCTTTCATCATCCCTTTCACTTCATCTATCTCTTCAAACGTGTTGCGTTGCCTCAATACCTTGTTTGGGCTCAACACGTTTGAAG
>ADZZ01000129.1 GCA_000179315.1 delta proteobacterium NaphS2 | reverse complement strand
GGACGATGGCTGTCTCCCCTTTCACAGCGATTTATTGCCCCAAAAGCCCATAAAGCCAAATCGGACAATATGAGGGTTGCCGGAAAGGTCGTTTCTTTCCAACCAAACTCCAACAAGCTGTCGAGATGGTAATTCAGGTAGCTCAACACTTTGCCGGCGTTGACATAATAATCGTTTGTGACAGCTGGTTCGGAAATAACGGCCTGTTCAAACCCCTCCGCACTAAACTCGGAAATTTTGTTCATTTGCTTTCAAGATTACGTTCCAATACCGTACTGTACTCCATCCCCAAGATCGGTTCTTCCAAAAAGCCGGGAAGACCCAAAAAATATGGCAGCAGGTTGGGTTCGTGCGCTGAAATGGCGGCGGCATTCATGGCGTACGCTTCAACCTATCACGTCTTCCTGTACGGAAAATACCGTGAAGTCAACGCATACTCCCAAATCGTTATGCTCAAAACACTCAAGTGCCCTGTCCGGGTTGTCTGGGTCTTTCGAAAAACACAGTGGATCGCAATCTTCTCCACGGACTTGAAGCTGTCGGTTGAGCAAATTATCGAGTATTATGGGGCCAGGTGGAAAATCGAGTCGGGTTTCAAGGAGATCAAGCAAGACATTGGAAGCAGCAAAAGCCAAACCCGCAATGCACAGGCAGTGATCAATCACATCAATTTTTCCATAATGGCCGCAACAATCATTTGGATCTATGGTTCACGGCTCGAAAACATTCCCGAACGCAGGCACAAGGTCAAGGGTCGCAACAGTTTCGCCTTTTCCGACCTGAGACATATCATCGCTAAGTCCGCATTGAGCGATGATTTTCATGCCGTTTGCAACCAAGACAACAAACTGCCCCGAAAATCTTTCCTGGAGGCGTTGCTGCGCATGGTCGGCTGATCAAGCCGGGGGCATTTTCTGTGAAACTTCAGTACCCAAATAAACGCCTCCAAATACCCAACACGAAAACGTA
>ADZZ01000130.1 GCA_000179315.1 delta proteobacterium NaphS2 | reverse complement strand
GATCGTGATCTGATGGCGGCTTTCCAGTTCCTCCGCCACTCGCACGGCATTTCCTTTGCATTCCTTGAAAAGATCGCGGATTAAAGGGACATGTTCTTCATGCCGGGATTCTCTGTGGGGTGCTGCTTCATCCGGATCCTTTAAGATCTTCGTGATGGTATTTCGGCTGACCTTGAGCGTTCGGGCGATTTTGCGCAAACTCATACCGGTATTTTTCAGTTCCAAAATGGCATCTTTTTTGGATTGTCTGATCATGGCTCTATCTCTTTTTTGAGTTTTGCCGCCTGATTTTCGACTTTGTTCACCCAGGCTTTCAGGGTTTGTTTCTTAAATGGATCGCTTTTTGGATAATGGACATGGGAAACGGTTTTCAGCAGACGTCCGAGCACAGCATATACCATTTTAATATCCTTGAACCATTTGCCTTCCGGTCCGTCATGAATCTCCTTGGCCTGTTCGGATTGGATTCTTTCATTTTGAACCTTTATGAAAAGAAAGGGATTTTCCAGCATGCGGTCTCGAACAGACCGGTTGCTTTTTTGGTAATGTTCGTAAAAATGGGCCAGTTCCCTCGTGGATAAAGGTTCATTTTCCAGGTGGGCCATCAGTTTTTGTGCGTCTTTAATGTTGGCGCGCGCCAACGGCGCCATGACACGGCTGGCACTCCAGGTTGAAAGCGTTCCTGAAATCACGGCTTTCAAAATATTTTCAGGCAGGGCCTCAACCAGATCAAGCCGTCGTTTCACAAAACTTTTGTCGCGTCCTATCCGGGCTGCGATATGGGAGAGGCTGCACCCGAACCGCCGATGTAATTCCTGAAGCAAAACCGACTGCTCAATGGCTTCCCATTGCCGTTCATTGGTTTTGGCCAAAAGCGAAAACATGGCATTTTGTTCGTTTTCTTCTGATAAATGGACACATATTTGGTCCTTTCCGCAGGCACGAAGCGCTCGAACACGCAAGTACCCATCAACCAGAATCAGTTTGTCTTTCTCTGTAACAACCAGGGCCGGAACGATTTGCCCGTAAGTTTCGATGGAATCCCGCAATTGCTTTAAAGCCTGGTGGTTCATGATCCGGCAATGAGCGTAGCGCAATTCCAGCAGATGAATATCAACTGTTCGGGTTGATCCCACGTCCTTTCTCCCGAATGATTTCCTGTACGGTTTCTCCAAGACTGAACCATCCCCCGTTCCGGACTTCCTTCACAGGTTTCACGATCACTGGACGATCCGGAAGGGAAAGCACCTGAAACACACGGCCGTCAAATCCAATCAGGTCCTTGTCCAGCAAGCGATTACGGGCATTGATATATTGATCTGCATCCACCCTTAGAATCCGGCAGATTTTGTCGTAGCCGTAATAAGACAGCCCGTTTTTGTCAGATACCACCACCAGAAAAATGTAGAGCAGCAGTTCAATATGACTCAGGCTCTCCCAAAAACCCTTTCGCAAAAAGCGATGTTCAATAAAGGCAAAACCGCCGGCGATTTTGCGTATTCGTTTTGGAAAAAGAGGCTTTTTAACCATCATGTGAACACCTCCGGAACAGTTTGTGGATGATTGCCGTAGCCTCGGCGGGGAAAATCTTTCACAATAACACCCCATGAGCCGCAAAAACGGCATCTCGGACCCACGCCGGACCACCTGGAGGGCACCTTATCACCGGATGACGGGGGTGTTGAACCCTGATCATCCACGGTTTTTTTACTTTTTTTTATTCTTCGCCGACGTTCCGCCCTCCGATGAGCTTTGCGGCCTTTTTCTGTTTGCCGGTAACGGCGTTGTGCTTGTCGTCGCTGTTCCGTGCGGGCTTGTTCACGACATTGATCGCTACAGTACGCCTGGCCTCTGAAACAGCTCCGGCACACATGGAAAATGAATCCACAACTTTTACACTGGATTTTTTTTTAGAAGCCTTAAGGGCATGACGCCTTTGATCTTGAAAAGGATCAAAAGCAGACCTATGATGGGTATGCTTTATATTGTCCGGGGAAGACGGTCTGCTTCTGTTTTTCCCAAAAAAAGAGGCCCGAAGCGGCAACTTCGGGCCTTACCTTTTTTAATAAATCAGACCCCCCATCGCTCAGTGGGTCTATATTAACTCCCCAAAATCATACCCGAAAATGGAACCAAATGCAGATTTTCCACATAACTCCACGAAAGTAAACTGAATCTCTCTTCCGCTGTCTTTTTTTCGTTCAATATTTTCGCGTGTCTTGATCCCGTTCAAAACTGTCTCCCACAACAGAAACCCATCCGTGAACCAGTTTCGCTCAAGGGATCTAAGTCTCGGCAGACCACACAACTCCAATTGAGGTTTAAGTTCAAAGCCCCAATGGTTCAGTTTTCATTAGCAAGGCTGG
This sequence comes from delta proteobacterium NaphS2, assembly GCA_000179315.1. Classification (GTDB taxonomy): domain Bacteria; phylum Desulfobacterota; class DSM-4660; order Desulfatiglandales; family Desulfatiglandaceae; genus NaphS2. The sequence continues at coordinate 7,123 of ADZZ01000130.1, read as the reverse complement.
TTCGGTTAAGATTAGCGTTGAAGCTGTTGTTTTCTCCTTTTTTCTTTTTATTTGAAGTTTTCTTGCTTTCAACGCAGCGACAATAGGAGGAGTAATTCCCCACTTTTGCAAAGCGAGAGATGTCACCGACCTCAAGCATGATAGTCAGCCCTAAAATGTTGCCAATACCAGGGGTGGTTAAAAGCATCTGAAATTCTTTCCTAAGTTGGATCTGGGATTTCACTTCTTTTTCGATTTCACGGATGATGCCGTCCAAAAAATGAATTGTTAATAGCTGCTTTTCAGCTGTAAATCTCAGATGATAACTTTTAAAGAGTTTTTCGATAAAATAGTTGCCAAAGCCCTTAATGGAATTTCCGGAAAAATCGAGACCGAGGACTCTTGAAATCATACTTTGCAGACTCAAAATCTGTGCTGTTCGTTGCTTAACAAACAGAAGTCGCCGACGCAGCAAATCCCTAACTGGCCGTATTTCCTTGGGATATATGTAACCTTGTGCTAAAATTCCCAAACGCAGGAGATGAACCAGCCAGAACGAATCCCATTTGTCATCAGTATGTTTTAACCCGCTGTATGTCTGAATTGCAGAGGGATTTGCCAGGTGTACCTTGAAACCCTGTTCTTGCAGTCCGTCTACGAGCCAATACCAGTTGTACGTAGACTCGACGACAATCCCCCTCAGTGTCTCTTCAAAAGGATCAAGCGCCTTCAAAACAGCCTCGATTTTGTTTTCATGACGTTTGCTATACAGTCGATTATCGTTGCCATCAATGATCCCAATGTAATTATTGCTTGAGTGAAGATCGATTCCAGCGTATGTTTCCATAACGACACCTCCTAAATTTTTGGATTTTATTCATCCTTACTTAATAGCACATTGTGCATTGAGTGAGGAGGTGTCTTTATTTGAATGTCAACCTTAGAGTGTCTTACTCCGTTATTGACGCTGAGCCCTTTATATGATTATCAGGCTACGACAACATGTTGATTATTCATTGTTTATGTCCCAAAAATAGGTGTTCAGAGCCTATATCGCCTTTTTCGGCCTCAAAAAGGACCTTATAGGAGGCGGCCTCCTCTTGGAGATGATATCCATCGTCACCTTTGATGATATCTCTCCCTTTTGCCTTAAAGCCCATTACCGATTTCACTTTCTCAAGAAATACCTTGCTTCCAACTGCGACACTATCCGTCCACTCACCTTGACGCCCTTTCCTTCCGTCCACCAAGTACTCCTCAATCCATTCTCTGTGGCTGCTTTTCAGTTGATCATAGGTTCCTGCCCCGAACAGTCCTTGCAGTCTCTCATAATCAATCAGAATGTTCTTCCTTCTGGGCTCCTGGATCTCATTGTAGCCGCTGAAAGACCACATGGATGGATGGCTGACCACCCCGGCGCGGACCATATTGGTGTCTATATAGACCATGCATCGTGCCAGGTGATCCCCGTGTTCTACGGCTGTTGCATGGTAACGATCTTCCCAGTAGGTTCCTTTTCGGTTCTTTCTCTGATTGTATTCCTGCCCTATTCTTCCAGCTACCAATTGCATTGACTTGGGAATGATATCCATTTTCCCCGTGTCGACGACCAGAAGATGGACGTGTTTGAGGTAACCATGTAGTTCAGAATGCTCAAACCGTACCTTTTCTTTGCCTGATACAGCCATTGCAAATACCGTTGCCGATCCTTCGAGAACTTGAGCAAAAAATCCCGTTTGTGGCATCGATGCGTAATGTGCCATGTGTAGCCCCGAATAAAATGTCGCTTTGCTCTCGCCATAAAGTTAGGAGAAAAACGGCCTTTTTGCCCCTAAAAACCTCGATATAAGCCTATTTCAATGGTCAAAATCGGAAATTATTCTTTGATATCAGCCACTGGATGTGGCCCGACCCCAAAACCAAAAAACCACACCCAAAACCACCAAAACCCAAAACCGCAAAACCACACTTGGCATATCAATAGAATCATCAGGGTCCAAATCTTCACGGCCATCAACGCCGCGGTTCACAGGCCGCGAGGTACGAGCGATCCTTGGTGAAACCGCTTGTTGGACGAAGCCGCTACGCGGCAGACAATTCCAGCGATTTTTTTCTCCCAGATTAACCTGCTGTAATCTCCTCCAACTTTGTAATAAAAAGAAATCATCAAGGAAGGCGCATTTGCCTTTCATTTCAATCATTACAAGGAGGAGATTACAATGGATACCACCATGCCAAAAAATTCGCAATTCAACAAGTATTACCGGAAGCACCAGAAATACCTGAAACTCAATGGATTACGGCCAAAAACCATTGAGGCGTACTCAAGGGCGATCAGGCGAATCGGAAACTATTTCGATTGCAGGATCGTCAATCTTACATCCGACCAGTTGCTTGACTATTTTAATGAGCTTCTGGAATGCCATTCCTGGAGTACGGTCAAACTCGATCTGTATGGTCTGAAGTTCTTTTACGCCAGGGTACTGAACAAAACCTGGGAAGACATCCCCTTAATCAAACCGCCAAGAACATCCAGGATCCCGGATATTCTATCCATTGAGCAGCTCAACCGGCTGTTCGCCGAAACCAACAAGTTGAGCTACAAAGTCTTTTTCTTTACCACCTACAGCATGGGGCTGCGCCTTGGCGAAGGAATCAGGCTGACTGTCGGTGATATCGACTCCGTCAATATGCGAGTTCATATTCGCGACGYCAAGGGCAACAAAGACCGGCTGGTGCCGCTGCCTGAAAATACTCTGCGCGTGCTGAGAAATTTCTGGCAGGTTCACAAACATCCCCATTTCCTTTTTCCAAGCCGGAAAAGAGGTCTGAATAATGCCCACCTGGTTCAGCAGCCACTGGACAGAGGCGGCATCCAGACCGCCATGAAAGCCGTTGTCAGACAACTCGGCATAAAAAAAAATTTCATGCCATTCCCTGCGGCACAGCTATGCAACGCATATGCTGGAAGCAGGCGTTGATCTCATTGAATTACAACAGATCCTGGGCCATGTCAGTGTCCTGACCACCACCAGATACACCCATCTGACTTCCAATACCGGAAACAATGCCAGCCAGGCCGTCAATACGCTGGCCAACACCTTTGATATAACATGGGGAGGGGTCAAATGATTCTGCTCTCCTCGATTATCAATGAATTCAGGGACCGCTTTTTGGACCGATACGAGAATTCCGTCCTGCCAAACCATACAAAGGCTCTGCAGACCATGGCACAATGCAGACAAGAATATGGCCCGCACATGCTGGCGAAATGTACGGATCACAACTGCGGAAAACAGGTCTATATTCCACATTCCTGTGGCCACAGGAACTGTCCCCATTGCCAGAACCATGAAAACCGGCAGTGGATCGAGAATCAGTTGAGCAAGCGCTTACCGGCTCAATACTATCTGATCACCTTCACCCTCCCCAAACAGCTCAGGGATCTTGCCTGGAAAAATCAGGCAACAATCTATTCCCTCATGTTTGCCTGCGTCCAGGATCTCCTGAAAACATTTACCCAAAAAGACAAAAAACTCGGTGGAGCAGCCGGCTTTACCACCATACTCCATACCCATTCAAGAGCACTCGACTATCATCCCCACATTCATGTTGTCATGCCGGGGGCAAGCATCAATACAAAAACAGCATTATGGCGGGTCAAATCTTCCGGGTATCTTTTCAGCCACAAGGCTCTGGCGCAAGTCTTCAGAGCAAAGATCCTCCAGGCCATTGTTGACCACGGGCTGAGCGTGCCAGAAGATTGCCCGAAACAGTGGGTCGTTGACTGCAAAGACGTCGGCAACGGCGACAAGGCAATCATTTATCTTGGCAGATATCTCTACCGGGGCGTCATCCGGGAACAGGATATTCTGCAATGCGAAAACGGCATGGTCACCTTCAGGTATCTCCATGCCAAAACCGGGCAATACAGAAGCAGGACCGTCACCGGGGAATATTTCCTCTATCTGCTCATGCTCCATGTGCTGCCCAAGGGCTTTCGAAGGGCCAGGTGTTACGGTTTTCTCCATCCATGCAGCAAAAAGCTCATCTGTTTTTTGCAGATGGTGCTCCGGGTTAATCCGCTCAATATGTTTGCCAAGAAATTGAAAGAACGGCCAACAATCAGCAATTCCCGGTTGCTGTTGAAAGGCCCAATATCAGTGTAACTTGAAATTCGCTTTTCGTAAAGCCTTGGCATTGAAAGTTCTTGAAAAAGCGCATTATGGAGTTCTTTTTCAAAAAAAAGCGTCAAAACTGCAAATAAATTTCAGGAAAACCTGGACATTTGGCGAACGATGGTTCATGATTCACTCCCATAAATGTCATGAAACATCAAAGCCAACAGAAAAAGGGAAGGTTAGCTTCTCGAAAGTATCTTAGTGCTGATCCACTGTTCGAGGGTCTGCATAAAGATTTTTTGGGAGTATCGGACTACCGTGAGGGTAATCCGGAAATATCAATGGCAGACGCCTTGATGTCTGGCTTTGCCGTTTTCTCTCTCAAAGATCCGTCCCTGCTTGCTTTTGACAAACGAAGACAAGCCGCTGAGAATTTAGAAAGCATTTATCATGTAGAAAGTATACCTTGTGACTCGCAGATGCGAACGATTCTGGATGAAGTAGACCCTGTGGAAATTCGACCTGCGTATAAGAATATTTTTAGTAAATTGCAAAGAGGCAAAGCTCTGGAGCGCCTGGCTTTCTTCCAGGGATGCTATCTGTTATCTTTGGACGGAACAGGCTACTTTTCCTCGAAGAAAATTTTCTCTGATAATTGTCTGCAAAAAGTAAACAAAAAGACCGGCGAAATCACCTATTACCAACAGATGCTGGGGGCGGCAATTGTTCATCCCGATCTCAAAGAGGTCATTCCGTTAGCCCCGGAGTTCATAATCAAACAAGACGGCCAAAGCAAGAACGATTGTGAGCGTAATGCCGCAAAACGTTTCTTCGACAGTCTTAGAAAGGACCATCCACACCTGCCCGTTATCATTACCGAAGATGCCCTAAGTTCGAATGCGCCACACATAAGGGAGGCGGAAAAATACAATCTTCATTCAGCAATTCCCGACCGCGTCGCTACTGAGTCTATTTCTTAACATTTCTACAAAATAGATACCGCTGTCAAAGAGCCTTGCTGAGAATTAGCTGAAATTCCTCGTTTGGCCGGTCAATTTTTGATGAAACAAGGGGCAAAAAAAAGACCTAAAACCAATCCCATATGATTTACCGCACAGATGTCCCTTACCGGCAAATACCAATTTTTCTGGAATTGACGCTTTTTTTCATTGGTATAGTGCATCTTGCATTCAATCGTCATCATATAAAATTATCGGCGGTTGGAATTTCATCCCGTAAAAAAGGGCTTCGTAAAGCATCCTCATCGATTTGAACGCAAAATCTCTAAACAAGGATCGCATACGATCCCAAAGTTCTCGTTTGCTACCCATCTTATGCCATGTAGCTCGAAACAGGGGACAACAGAGCTGCTGTGTTTGGTCAACCAAAAAGGCCAACATCATGAGCATCACAAAAACTACACTCAGATTTTTCTTTCCGAGCCCATAGTTATGACCGAAATGATAGCCTTGATTCTTGAGGGTATTGAACGTCTCATTTTCTATTTTCCAGCGTGCACGACCGCCTCGCATAAGTTCATAAGAGTTTCCCTTTGTTATGGTAAAATCAGTAACCCAGCTGAAATGTTGCGTCTTTTCTGACGTGATTTCCCAGTATTCCAGGAAATTGATCAGCAAATCCTGATTTGATTCATTCAGGGGGAGGTGGTTAACGAAAAGGAAACGATGCGTTTTTTGCGGATTATCATTATCGACCAATTCAAATTGAACAGCTTCGCCATTTTCTTGCGCCTCTTCCACTTTTCTGAACAGGAAAGGATGATCCCCCTTCTTCACACCCAGAATGTAATGAAGATTGTATTTTTCCGCCTCCCTTATGTGTGGCGCATTCGAACTTAGGGCATCTTCGGTAATGATAACGGGCAGGTGTGGATGGTCCTTTCTAAGACTGTCGAAGAAACGTTTTGCGGCATTACGCTCACAATCGTTCTTGCTTTGGCCGTCTTGTTTGATTATGAACTCCGGGGCTAACGGAATGACCTCTTTGAGATCGGGATGAACAATTGCCGCCCCCAGCATCTGTTGGTAATAGGTGATTTCGCCGGTCTTTTTGTTTACTTTTTGCAGACAATTATCAGAGAAAATTTTCTTCGAGGAAAAGTAGCCTGTTCCGTCCAAAGATAACAGATAGCATCCCTGGAAGAAAGCCAGGCGCTCCAGAGCTTTGCCTCTTTGCAATTTACTATAGGGCGTACCGAAATAGTTGATACCGAAAAAAGTGCTTGACAAGTTTACACAGCTTCCAAATAAAATTCATCTCCTTGGCTCTCAAAGGCATCTTTCCCGAGATATTCTTCCTCAGCATTTTCTGAATATATCTCATCGAGTTTTTCATCTTCAGCCCAATATCTTTCCTCTTGTTCAAAAACCTTCGAAATGATGGCTTTACATGTGCTGGTGGTGACCTTAGCAAAAGCTTCCGGTAGTCTTTTGCGAAGACCAGCCATTGTAAAATCGCAATTATCGGCCATGTGGTTTTTTAATACTGCCCAGCACGTTTCGATTGGTTGCAATTCCGGATGGTAAGGCGGTGTGCGCAGTATGGAAATGCCATGTTGTTCAGCAATTTGGTCCAATTTGAATTCTGGCGCTGGCGCCAAGCGTGTACACAATTCAGACAATTCAGACTTGAGCATATCTTCCCGCCAAGGGTAACCATTGCGGGTCAGCCAGGCTCGTAATTGCTCTTTCCTGCTGCTTTTATTTGGAATACTCTCAGTATCAAGTACGTTATGATATCTGGCATTATCCAGGATAACGATAGCCTCAGATGGAATATTCGGTAACAATTGGGTCTCAAACCATGTAGAAAAATTGTCCCAGTTCATCTGGCCATGATAGTCGCCGGTTCGTTTTTTCGCCTCAAAAACAAGTTGAGCCCCGCCTACCCAGCCATCTTCCGTGATCGCATGAACCAATATGAAACGAGGGCCAACCCCTGAAGGCTTGTTAACGAGAGGACCGTCTTCGTTAAGGTACCATGTGACCGGCATGAGTGATCTG
>ADZZ01000131.1 GCA_000179315.1 delta proteobacterium NaphS2 | reverse complement strand
TATCTTCGCCGACGTTCCGCCCTCCGATGGGCTTTGCGGCCTTTTTCTGTTTGCCGGTAACGGCGTTGTGCTTGTCGTCGCTGTTCCGTGCGGGCTTGTTCACGACATTGATCGCTACAGTACGCCTGGCCTCTGAAACAGCTCCGGCACACATGGAAAATGAATCCACAACTTTTACACTGGATTTTTTTTTAGAAGCCTTAAGGGCATGACGCCTTTGATCTTGAAAAGGATCAAAAGCAGACCTATGATGGGTATGCTTTATATTGTCCGGGGAAGACGGTCTGCTTCTGTTTTTCCCAAAAAAAGAGGCCCGAAGCGGCAACTTCGGGCCTTACCTTTTTTAATAAATCAGACCCCCCATCGCTCAGTGGGTCTATATTAACTCCCCAAAATCATACCCGAAAATGGAACCAAATGCAGATTTTCCACATAACTCCACGAAAGTAAACTGAATCTCTCTTCCGCTGTCTTTTTTTCGTTCAATATTTTCGCGTGTCTTGATCCCGTTCAAAACTGTCTCCCACAACAGAAACCCATCCGTGAACCAGTTTCGCTCAAGGGATCTAAGTCTCGGCAGACCACACAACTCCAATTGAGGTTTAAGTTCAAAGCCCCAATGGTTCAGTTTTCATTAGCAAGGCTGGTTCGGTTAAGATTAGCGTTGAAGTCTTCACCTTTGAGGGAACGACGCAGTACTTCGATAGACTGTGGCGGCAGTTTGGACAGGTTTGCCAATGTGCGATTTTTGACCTTTCCATTTTCGCGGTAACTCTCACGGAGCAAAATGGCCGGTGGCGAATTGCGATTTGGTATCGTAGCGATGTACATGTCGACCATCTCTAGCACATAAATAGAAAGGCTCATACGACGATTTCCCGTGCTGTAAATAATTTGATTGAAAAAGTCATTTTCGCTGGGAATTTCTTCAGATTTGGTATAAATAAGATGGCTTTCTGTCCACTTAAATATGCAGATAGCCATGACCACAAAATCGTCTACAAATCCGGAGATTGGAATCCTTGAACTCATCGACCCCGCTAAGTGCTACGAATTCTTCAGAGAAAAGAAGTGGCCATGTGGTATTTGTTGTCCAAAATGTACCTCAAACCGGGTCAAAAAGAACGGTCACAAACGTAATGCTCCGCTTTGTCGGAACTATAAATGCAATAACTGCGGTGCCGTTCAACG
>ADZZ01000132.1 GCA_000179315.1 delta proteobacterium NaphS2 | reverse complement strand
AGCTACTAACTGATGTGCCATATATCACCTATTCGACCATATCCAGAATAGACCCCAAAAGGGCCAATGTCAAACGTTATAGCATTATTTCGCCGGGCTTTCCGGCGTCAAAATAGCGGTCAATTGCTTGAAAATCACTGAAGCGGTGTTACCTTCGGTTTTGCTCTCGATGGATTTGGTGCACCAGACAGCGACGGCGATATCCTTGTCCATAAAATACCCGGCGGTGCCAAAAAGACCGCCGAAGCTGGGCGCTTGGGTGAGCCAGCCATGATCGAATACAATCCCCTGGGCGTAATAGAACTTGGGTGTCCAGAATTTCATTCCGGCAGTGTGCGGTGCCAGCATGGCCTGGTAAGACGCGGGCGTCAGCCCTTGGCCCCGGCCGACGGCGCGGAAACCGATGAGGGTATCCCGGATGGTCGAAGTCTGGACGGCGCCGCGTGCCAGCGTCCAGGAGGGATTCCAGAAGGTGGCGTCTTCGTAGGGGCCGCGCTCGTCGGTGTAGCTGTGCAGCACGGGTTGCGGGATGGACGGCGTATCAGGTGCCTCCGTCTGTGTCATGCCGAACGGCGTAAGAATGTACTCTTGCATCAACTCGCCAAAGGACCTGCCTGCGGCTTTTTCCAAAGCGAGGCCCAAAATGACGAAATTGGTGTGCGCGTAATTCCAGTCCCTGCCGGGGGCGAACCTGGGTGCTTCGGAAAGACCGAGCGCAATGAGTTCCTCCGGGCTCCACTGATAAAATGGGTTGGCGTAAAATTTTTCCAGGAAGGCATCCATGGGCACGTAGTCCGGGTAGCCGGAGGTGCCGTTGATGAGCATTTCGAGCGTGACGTTCTGCGATTCCGGCAGATCGGGCAGCCACTTGCCGACCGCGTCGCCGGCCTTGACGATCCCGGCATCCACAAGTCGGTATAAAAGGGAACCCATGTAAGCCACTGCCACGCTGCCATTGCGCAAATGCATGTTAGCCGTTGTAGGTACGCCGGTCATGCTCTCACCGTCAGCTAGGGTGAGTAGCTCTTCACCCTCGACAGTGATGCCGAGCAGGACGGCGTTTAGCTTTTCCTGCTCCATGGCATTTGCGACAAGTGCGAGGATAGCGGGGATTTTCTCGGCATAGATACCGCTGCTTTGCGAACTTTCACTGCTTCCGCCAGACGCCGCGAAGAGGGCTACTGTGATGGTGATGGCAATCGTTCTAAAAAAACCTTTCATTGCGGCCTCCTGAATGAAAAATTTTGTTTTCCTAAAATTCAGTGCAATAATTGCAACGGCGACATGCGCAAAACCCGGAGGGGTCTCATGCTCTGCGTGGAAATTAGCCGCTTGCATATACAACGCCAGGAAGACAGGCTCTGTAAATATGCAAGCTTATTTTTCCAGTTCCTTTTTAAGGGCAATTCCCAGCTTTTCAAGCGTATAAGGCTTCTTTATATACTCGCCTGCTCCTAATTCCTGAGCGATCTGGACTTCTCGTGTTTTAGCGTAACCGCTTGCAATAACAGCCTTTTGACCATGCCTTATTTTAATTATTTCTTCGTAGGTTTCGCGTCCATTAATGCCCTTTGGCATTACCATGTCCAGAAGAATCAGATCAACAGAGCGCTCTTTCACATATGTCGTGGCCTCTTCGCCACTTGAGACTGCTTCAGCATTGTACCCCAGCTTGGCCAGCATTTTGGTTGCTATTTCTCTTTGCCTCTCCTCGTCATCAACGACCAGGACCGTTTCTCCCCGTCCAAGATAGTCTTCGAGGGAAGCCGTTGCTTCCCGAACAAGTAATTCTTGCCTGGTTGCCGGAAAATAAAGTTCAAAAGCCGTTCCATTCTCATTGCTGTTAACGTTGATGTATCCATTATGATCTTGTACTGTATTCCACACAACAGCCAGGCCCAACCCTGTACCACTTCGATTCATCACTTTCTTGGTGTAGAATGGTTCAAAAATCCTTTCAAGATCTTTCTGAGATATACCGCAACCATCGTCTGCAATTCTCAACACGGCATATTCCCCTTGCCGTACATCCTCATATCCCTTCAAAGGCTCATCCAGATACCGGTTTTCAGCTGATATACTAACCGTACCGCTTTCCTCAATGGCCTCAGTGGCGTTGAAAACCAGATTCAATAAGGTTTTTCTAACGTGGGTTTCGGAACCGCGAGTGTTTAAAAGCCCGGATTCCAACTCGGTCTTGAATTTAACAAACGGGTTTGCCCTTTCTAAGATCTGGTGTTCAGCAGAACCTAAATATTCAGTCACTAAGTTATTGAGATTCAGGACATCTTTACCGATAGCGACACCTCTGGTGATGGTTAGCAAATCTGCCACTACATCGACAGCCTTTATTCCGGACGACCTAATTGTCTCTATTGGTTTTCTTAAAGGGCTGTCCATGGGAATATCCATCAAAAGTAGCTCCGGATAGCTCACGATTCCTGAAAGGATATTATTCAAATCATGGGCTATTCCTCCCGCCATAATTCCCAGGGACTCCATCTTCTGGGCGCGGTGGAGTTGGTTTTCCAGAGATTTTTGCTTCTCATCCGCCCGTTTGAGTTCGGTGACGTCCAAATGTGTTGAAAGGCCGTGAATCGGTATGCCGTCTTTGTCAAAAATGGTATCCATATTTAACAGCACATCAAGGATCCCGCCTTTACGGGTCGCAATCCGTAATTCCTCGTTTTTGATCTTTTTTTTCTGTTTCCAAATTTCAAAGAGCCTCTTCGCTTTTTCCTGGGTGTCGAGCGTGTGAAGTGTGGAAAAGAATGGTTTTCCAATCAGGTCGTTTTTACTGGCAAAACCCAGCGTTTTTATCACCACATTATTGCAGTCGGCGATTTTTCCATCAATGGTAACCTTGTATGCAAGAATCGGGAGGTTTTCAAAATATTCTTTCAACTTGAATTTTTCTGCTTCCAGAGCATCCTCCGCATACTTACGTTCGATCATCTCTGCTTGCATATTTTTGGTCGCATCATTTAGTTCAAGGGTTCGTTCGTCCACCAGCTCTTCAAGGCGATCACGATATTTTTTGAGTTCCAGATGGGTTCGAACCCTGGCCTTTACAATGGATGGGTTAAAAGGTTTTCTGATGTAATCAACTGCACCAAGTTCAAATCCTTTTGACTCATCGCCTTCTTCGCTTTTTCCTGAGATGAAGATGAGCGGAATATCTGATGTCTTCCGTTTTGCTTTCAACTTTTTGCAAACTTCGTAGCCATCCATCCCGGGCATCAAGATATCCATGAGTATCAGATCGGGAGGATTTTGAGACGAAGCGATTCGCATGGCATCTTTCCCATTCTCAGCTAGGATGCATTGACCAAAAGCAGACATTATCTTGCGCAATTTTTCTCTGCTGACAAGCTCATCATCTACAATAAGAATTCTCATGAAGTGTGCTTTTCCTTTAGGTAATGGAAAGCCGATCAAGGACATAAAAACGGCATTCGGCCGGGCATTGCGTGAGGCCAAAATTGATGATTTTCACTTCCATGATACACGGCATACTTTTGCCTCTCATTTGATCATGAACGGTGCAACCATTAAGGATGTTCAAGAGCTTTTGGGTCACAAAGACATCAAAATGACCATGCGATATTCTCACCTTTCGCAGGAACACAAAAAAAAGGCCGTCAACCTTTTGAACAAGTTGACAGCCAGAAAAGAGGACATGTCAGAAAACTGTCAGATTTTTGAAAACCGCCCTGCCCTGCCTTCCGTAACCCCTTGATATTACTGGTGGAGCTGAGGGGGATCGAACCCCTGACCTCATGACTGCCAGTCATGCGCTCTCCCATCTGAGCTACAGCCCCGTGAAGAAGGATCTTTAATAGCAGAAACCTTTGATACCTGTCAATATGATATTGACAATCTTTTTAGAATTTTTGTATAAAGGCCAAATTATGTAATTTGGGGCTTCGAACGGAACCTTTCCATCGATTCATCCATTTTCTTGGCGTGCCGGAGTGGTGAAACTGGTAGACGCGCTGGACTCAAAATCCAGTGAACCTTGCGTTCGTGTCGGTTCGATTCCGACCTCCGGCACCAAAAAAAGTCCCTTCAACACCTCCTCAAACCTTTAAAAAGGCTTCCGATCACTTGACCGGGAGCCTTTTTCGATGGTTCCGTTAGAGCGCCTCCAAAAATCTTTGGTGAAGGTTGTCAAATCCACCGTTACTCATGATCAGCACCACATCGTCTTTTTTTACAGAAGACAGCAGTTCCTCCAGCAGTTCATCCGTTTCCCCAAAGGAATAGGCTTCAAGTCCCATTTCTGACAGTTGACTGACCAGTTTCCGGGCTGAAAACCGTTCATGAATGGGAATTTTTTCCACCATCGCCGGCTCACGAATCATCATCAGGTCGCCCGCGTCAAAGGATTCCGCGTATTGGGCCTGGAAGATATTTCGCCGGCTGGAATTACTTCTGGGTTCAAACACCACCACCAGACGGCGATGGGGATACTTGCCCTTCACCGCACGAACGGTTTCTCTGACGGCGGTGGGATGGTGGGCGAAATCGTCCATCACGGTAATGCCCCTCTTTTTGCCGATTATTTCCTGTCGGCGTTTGACACCTTTAAAGCTCTCTAAAGCCATGGACAGCGCACCCTTCGACACCCCCAGCGCATGCGCCAGAGCAACGGCCGAGAGGCAATTTGAGACATTATGACGGCCAAAAAGCGGTGTTTTGAAGGTCTTGTTATCTTCCTCCTGCCCATTTCGAATCACACTGAACGCGGTAAGATCTTCTGAATCGCCGACATCCCCCAGTCGCCAGTCATTGGCCTTATCGAACCCGTAGGTTTCAAGTTTACACAGGGCACCCTTGGTCTCTCGACAAATGATTTTGTCGTCACCATTGGCAATGAGATATCCATCCCCCGGGATCAAGTGGATGAGTTTTCTGAAACTATCGACGACATGGTCCAGATTACGATAAATGTCCGCATGATCAAATTCGATACTGGTCAGAATCACTAAGGAGGGGTTGTAGTGAAGAAATTTTGGTCCTTTGTCAAAAAAAGCGGAATCGTATTCATCCCCTTCAATGACAAAATACGCTCCCTCACCCAGCTTGAAATTGGATTCAAAATTCCTGGGGATACCGCCGATCATAAAACCGGGATCCATCCCGGCTTGTTCCAGTATCCAGGCAACCAGTGACGCGGTCGTGGTCTTGCCATGGGTCCCGCTTACAACAATCGCCTTCTTTTCTTGAATGGCAAATTGCCTGATTGCCTGTGGAAAAGAGAGATACGGCAATTTCAGCCGGGCCAGTTCAACCGCCTCAGGGTTGTTTCTGGTGATCACGTTGCCCACAATCACC
>ADZZ01000133.1 GCA_000179315.1 delta proteobacterium NaphS2 | reverse complement strand
TCGATCCTATCACGAGATGGAGCGAATTTCAAGGGTAAAAAGTTAAATAACTAGTTGAATTTATTGGCATAAAAATTGAAAAAATTTTCATTTTTCGTGCCAAAATTCTCTGCGCATAATAAAAAAAATGCGCGGAACTGGCTGGAAAAATTGGAAAAGGTTCAAAAACGGTGAAACTTTAGTATAGAAAAGATTTATTATAACGAATTGCTAGGGTCAGACCGGAAACGCAATTTTGAGCCCATTGTAAGGCAACTGGAAAGGTACAAAAGATACGGTGACATGTCAGGATTCGGAACGGAACGGTTGTTGGATGAGATCGCCATGAATGACCGGGTGTCTAGGGAAAAGTTGAGAGTGATCTGGCAGGAAACAACAGGAAGTGAACAAAATTTTGATGTTATCACCGGAATTATCCAGGATGATTTTTACATCAAGCACCATGAGGACGACACCCTTTCTTTCAACAGCAAGTTGTTGAAAGATTGGTGGAAAAAACACGGCCTGTCTACGGTCGAATAGCCTTATAGGAGTTATTCCATGCAGTTGTTATATCCTTATACGCCAAGGAAGATGCCCTTTGAAGACCTGAAGTCGACCTTTGTCGCTCGAGAACAATTGATCGAGGATCTCATTTCCAGCATTAGAGAACAGGCGGATAAAAAAACCCTTCAGCACTGGATGGTTATCGGAACCAGAGGCATGGGAAAGTCTCATATTATTACCATGATCTACCATATGGTCGAACAAGATAACGACCTTGGTTCCCGTTGGATGCCTGTACTGATGAATGAAGAAGAGCAGGGGATATTTTCACTTCACACCTTGTTTATCAGAATAATGATGAAATTGAGTGAGGAGCTTTTAGTTGGTGACAAAGAAGGGTCCGCGAAAATTTCAGCCGTGATAGATGGTATGAGAAGCGCCAATAATTCTCAGACTGATATCATTGACTCTGCCGTTGCCCATTTAAAAGACTATGTCGCATCATCAGGAAAAAGACTCCTCGTGCTTTTGGAAAATGCAGACGAAATTTTCACAAAATGTCTTCCGAAAAATAATGAAATCAAGCAATTTCGACATATTCTCCAGCACAACAACTTCATGATGCTTGTGGCAAGCTCTCCCACTTTTTTTGAAGGCATCCGCGAAAGCAAGGCCCCTCTTTACGATTTTTTCCGTATCAGACGATTGGACCTTCTTTCATTTGATCAGGCGGTTGATTTATTAAGGCGCTGGGCTGTTCTGGACAAGAAACCGGCGTCATTCTTTTATAAGGACGATTACAAACTAAAGGTTCTTTATCACCTTACAGGAGGTAATCCAAGGATTCTTCTTTTCCTCTACATGACGGTAACGGGTGAAGAGGGTATTCACGACGCTGTTGACACGTTTTCGGCACTCCTTGAGCAGGATCTGAGCACCTATTACCTGAACCGCATGAGAGACCTTTCCAACCAGGTCCAACCGATTGTTCTTGCCCTTGCGGAAAGTGAATATAATTTGACGCAAATGGAAATTGTCCGGAAGACGTTTTTGCCGGCGAGAAACATCGGCACAGCAATCGTAAGGCTTGAGCATGACGGCTTAGTTAAAGCGGTAACTGAAAAAAAGGGAAAGAACACCCTTTACGCTCTTACCGATCAGCTATTCAGGTTATGGCATCAATGGCGCACGAGCGTTCGCGACAGGCAAATTATAGGTGCCATCGTGGAATTCCTGGCCATTTGGTACAGCAAAACAGAGCTGACGAGTATGGCCATCTGCGAAGACTTGACAGGAACACACTGTAGAGAGGCACTGCAATTCAGAGGAACAGAAAAGTTCAAAGGTTACTGGCAGGCATTTCATACTGAAAGTGAGAAACGGATTCAGCAATATCTGAGACATAAAGATTATGATTCCGTCTTTAGCACAATTGATCTGTTAAATGAAACAGGCTACCAAACCGATAAATTGATACCCGATGTGGTTGAGAAAATAGAAGCAAAGGATGGTCTGGAAAAGGCAGAAAAATATTTCAGAGATAAAATCGATGATAATCCTAATGAGATTGAGGCTAATTTAGGACTCGCTGTAACATTAATCCGTAAGAAAGACTATCCAACTGCTCAAAAATACATAGAAAAAACAATTAGTTTTACATCGTTTAAAAGCAGCAATAGAGAAACAGTTGTTCAACTTTGGCACAACCTCGGTGCTGCCCGATTCAAGCAGGACAACTATGCGGGTGCTGAAGAGGCCTTTCTAAAGGCTGTTAACTTAGCTTCCAAGGTAACCGGTTGTTGGAATAACCTCGGTGTTGCCCGGGGAATGCAGGACAATTATGCGGGTGCTGAAGAAGCCTTTCTAAAGGCTGTTAGATTAGCGCCTAAAGACGCTGGTTATTGGGATAACCTCGGTGCTGCCCGATTCAAGCAGGACAACTATGCGGGTGCTGAAAAGGCCTATTCAAAGGCTGTTAAATTAGCGTCTAAGGTAGCTGGTTATTGGAATAACCTCGGTGTGGCTCGGTTCAAGCAGGACAACTATGCGGGTGCTGAAGAGGCCTATTCAAAGGCTGTTGAATTAGCTCCTAAGGACGCTAGTTATTGGGATAACCTCGGTGTTGCCCAGGGAATACAGGACAACCATGCGGGTGCTGAAGAGGCCTTTCTAAAGGCTGTTGAATTAGCTCCTAAGGACGCTAGTATAAAGTTTCAATAAAATATTTACAAACAGTTTCGCTTTGGTTACCATAAAGCTTTCCCCAAAAAATGGAGGAAGGGTGGCCATGCCAAGAAAGACAAAGCTCGCGAAACTCTCTCTGGAGGCTGAACAACGTGAAAAACTTAAGGCAATCAGCAGATCCAGATCAGCGCCTTTGAGGGAAGTGCAACGGTCGACGATCCTGTTGCTTTATGCCGATGGAAATCCGATAACCCGTATCCAGCAATTGACGAAAGTGAGCAGACCAACAATTTATAAATGCATCGAAAAAGCCTTGGCGGCCGGAGTTGAGATCGGTCTCAAGGATTATTATCACAGACCATTTGATCCGATCATTGATGAAGCTGCCAAGGCCTGGGTAGTCAACTTGGCTTGCACGAAGCCTAAAGAGCACGATCTGGCGGCTGAACTTTGGACATATAAGGAGCTTGCCAGATATACGCGAGAACATGCCCCCGCAGCAGGCCATTTTTGCCTTGCAAATGCAGCGAAAGCGACGATCTGGCGCATACTCTCAGAGAATGACATTCGGCCACACAAAGTTAAATACTACCTGGAGAAGAGAGATCCTGAATTTGAACAAAAAATGCAGGAAGTTCTCATGGTTTACCAGGAAGTTAACCTTCAGAATGATCAGGCCATGTCCAGTGTTGAAAAAACTCCTCCCAAAGTTATAACCGTTTCAATAGACGAGAAGCCTGGTGTCCAAGCCATCGGGACTGTTGCCCCTGACCTTCCTCCAAAACCGGGAAAATACAATAGCATGGGGCGCGATTATGAATACAAGCGATTTGGAACCCTGTCAATTCTTGGAGCACTTGATCTGCATAACGGGAAAATGATTGCCCAAGCCCTGATGGCCACCCAAAATCCCCCACTTGTGGCCACCTCAAAATCCCCCACCCAGCCAGTCTGATTTTCCAGTAGAGATTGCTGAAAAAGGCGACAGAACGTAACTACTCCCATTTGTGAAATCCACGAATGGGGGAAGGAAGGATGAACGTTTTGAAGCCGAATTTGAAAGCAACAGTCATAACATTACTGGAAAAGGGACTCAGTCAACGCGAGATCAACCGGAAGACCGGGATCAACCGAAAAACCATCCGGAGATATGCTCAGCTGCATCATCGGGCAATTTTTGAAGAAACTGAGTCTTCAATCTACCCCACTTTAGAAGGGGTGGACACCGGGTCTTCGGTTCTTCCTGTTCAAAATCCCCCACCCCGGCCACCGGCTTTGGAGAACCCTCCGAAGAATGGT
>ADZZ01000134.1 GCA_000179315.1 delta proteobacterium NaphS2 | reverse complement strand
TCTGAAACACCGGCTTGAGTTGGCCGGAACCCAGATGGATCTTTTGAACAGCCGGCTCTTGAAGCGCTTTTTCAGGCGACAAACGGTCTGCCACGCAAAATCAATCTGCTGGCACACCTCTCATTGAATGTGGCGGCACTGCAGAATGCCCAGCTTGTATCGGCTGAACATATTCTTACCGCAGTGGAGGAAACGGGATAGTGCTAAACCTGCATGATCAGATTCGGTGAAACAGAGGCGAGCTCTGCTGAGGAGCAACTCGCCAAGGGATAGCCGGATAGGCGACGACGAAATATCGTCATCGGGAGGGGAGTCTTCGGGCTCCCCTTTTTATGTGATATTTCCGAGGAGCCTTCATGCCTAAAAAAACCTCGGGGTTTGGGGCAGAGCCCCAAGGGTTTTCTCGAAACAGCACCCCGATCAGAAGATAGGCAGTCCGTCACGCATCGCCTTGCAACGATAAATCAATCAGGCAAAAACAAAATATTCTTCGTGCTTTATTGTGGACAATATCCGGTGGGATAATGTGAACGGCAACACCACATCGCGGCGTGTCTCAAGAAAACTTACCACTTTATCTGAGTTTTTTTGAGTTTGTCCATAACGTACGCCGGAGAGGAAAAGCATTGCTGCCGTCATTGATCAATGTCCTTTTTGCAGCCCACGCATGAGCACGCGGAAACGTCGTATGAGCCTTAACTTTTAAGGTATTGATCACGTCTGTAGAAATCATGCCTCCTGGATAACACTTATTCGTTCTTTAGATCAAGCAGCAATTCCCGGTTGCTGTTGAAAGGCCCAATATCAGTGTAACTTGAAATTCGCTTTTCGTAAAGCCTTGGCATTGAAAGTTCTTGAAAAAGCGCATTATGGAGTTCTTTTTCAAAAAAAAGCGTCAAAACTGCAAATAAATTTCAGGAAAACCTGGACATTTGGCGAACGATGGTTCATGATTCACTCCCATAAATGTCATGAAACATCAAAGCCAACAGAAAAAGGGAAGGTTAGCTTCTCGAAAGTATCTTAGTGCTGATCCACTGTTCGAGGGTCTGCATAAAGATTTTTTGGGAGTATCGGACTACCGTGAGGGTAATCCGGAAATATCAATGGCAGACGCCTTGATGTCTGGCTTTGCCGTTTTCTCTCTCAA
>ADZZ01000135.1 GCA_000179315.1 delta proteobacterium NaphS2 | reverse complement strand
TTTTTGRSAYTSCTGTGCTTCAACGCTAATCTTAACCGAACCAGCCTTGCTAATGAAAACTGAACCATTGGGGCTTTGAACTTAAACCTCAATTGGAGTTGTGTGGTCTGCCGAGACTTAGATCCCTTGAGCGAAACTGGTTCACGGATGGGTTTCTGTTGTGGGAGACAGTTTTGAACGGGATCAAGACACGCGAAAATATTGAACGAAAAAAAGACAGCGGAAGAGAGATTCAGTTTACTTTCGTGGAGTTATGTGGAAAATCTGCATTTGGTTCCATTTTCGGGTATGATTTTGGGGAGTTAATATAGACCCACTGAGCGATGGGGGGTCTGATTTATTAAAAAAGGTAAGGCCCGAAGTTGCCGCTTCGGGCCTCTTTTTTTGGGAAAAACAGAAGCAGACCGTCTTCCCCGGACAATATAAAGCATACCCATCATAGGTCTGCTTTTGATCCTTTTCAAGATCAAAGGCGTCATGCCCTTAAGGCTTCTAAAAAAAAATCCAGTGTAAAAGTTGTGGATTCATTTTCCATGTGTGCCGGAGCTGTTTCAGAGGCCAGGCGTACTGTAGCGATCAATGTCGTGAACAAGCCCGCACGGAACAGCGACGACAAGCACAACGCCGTTACCGGCAAACAGAAAAAGGCCGCAAAGCTCATCGGAGGGCGGAACGTCGGCGAAGAATAAAAAAAAGTAAAAAAACCGTGGATGATCAGGGTTCAACACCCCCGTCATCCGGTGATAAGGTGCCCTCCAGGTGGTCCGGCGTGGGTCCGAGATGCCGTTTTTGCGGCTCATGGGGTGTTATTGTGAAAGATTTTCCCCGCCGAGGCTACGGCAATCATCCACAAACTGTTCCGGAGGTGTTC
>ADZZ01000136.1 GCA_000179315.1 delta proteobacterium NaphS2 | reverse complement strand
TTTCACAGAAAATGCCCCCGGCTTGATCAGCCGACCATGCGCAGCAACGCTCCAGGAAAGATTTCGGGGCAGTTTGTGTCTTGGTTGCAAACGGCATGAAAATCATCGCTCAATGCGGACTTAGCGATGATATGTCTCAGGTCGGAAAAGGCGAAACTGTTGCGACCCTTGACCTTGTGCCTGCGTTCGGGAATGTTTTCGAGCCGTGAACCATAGATCCAAATGATTGTTGCGGCCATTATGGAAAAATTGATGTGATTGATCACTGCCTGTGCATTGCGGGTTTGGCTTTTGCTGCTTCCAATGTCTTGCTTGATCTCCTTGAAACCCGACTCGATTTTCCACCTGGCCCCATAATACTCGATAATTTGCTCAACCGACAGCTTCAAGTCCGTGGAGAAGATTGCGATCCACTGTGTTTTTCGAAAGACCCAGACAACCCGGACAGGGCACTTGAGTGTTTTGAGCATAACGATTTGGGAGTATGCGTTGACTTCACGGTATTTTCCGTACAGGAAGACGTGATAGGTTGAAGCGTACGCCATGAATGCCGCCGCCATTTCAGCGCACGAACCCAACCTGCTGCCATATTTTTTGGGTCTTCCCGGCTTTTTGGAAGAACCGATCTTGGGGATGGAGTACAGTACGGTATTGGAACGTAATCTTGAAAGCAAATGAACAAAATTTCCGAGTTTAGTGCGGAGGGGTTTGAACAGGCCGTTATTTCCGAACCAGCTGTCACAAACGATTATTATGTCAACGCCGGCAAAGTGTTGAGCTACCTGAATTACCATCTCGACAGCTTGTTGGAGTTTGGTTTGGAAAGAAACGACCTTTCCGGCAACCCTCATATTGTCCGATTTGGCATTTATGGCCTTTTGGGGCAAATAAAATCGCTGTGAAAGGGGGAGACAAGCCCATCGTCCTTTGATGACCTTTAACAGACCAATAAGAACCACATTCTGTGCCCATGGATATT
>ADZZ01000137.1 GCA_000179315.1 delta proteobacterium NaphS2 | reverse complement strand
GGTGGCTCACAAAAAGCCCCTTTACCAGGTGCTGGCATTGGACCATCATCCCCAAAAACGATCAGGAGACCCCCAGTCGCTGGGACGGATTTTAAAACAGATGATGGAGGTCAGCCATGATCGATTATGAGACGTTCTGTCAAATCAAAGAACTCAAGCGTAATAATCTGAACGCCGAACAAATCGCCAGGGAACTTTCCCTGAACAGCCGAACCGTTCGAAAATGGGTCTCGGAAGAGCGTTATATGCCCAGAAAATCAGGCTGGAGACCCAGTAAACTGGATCCTTTCAAAAAGGATATTATCCGTGATCTCGAAGCCTATCCCTATTCGGCCGCCCAGATACTTGCGCGTATTCGGGAAAAGGGTTTTGAAGGGGGCTATTCCATTGTCAAAAAGTACGTTCGAAAAGTCCGTCCTCCCAAAGTATCGCCCTATCTGACCCTTTCATTTGCCCCTGGCGAATGCGCCCAAGTGGACTGGGGTTCCTACGGCTCAGTACCCGTGGGATCCACCAAAAGAAGACTGAGTTTTTTTGTCATGGTCATGTGTTACAGCCGAATGGCCTATGTGGAGTTTACCGTTTCACAAACCATGGAACATTTTTTGTCCTGCCATCAAAATGCCTTTCATTTCTTTGGGACATGTCCCAAAAAAATCATGGTGGACAATCTCAAGTCCGCTGTCTTGAGACGGATTGTGGGGCAGGACCCCACCTTTAACCCCAAGTATCTCGATTTTGCCAACCACTACGGTTTTACCATCACCCCCTGCAACGTGGGCAAGGGAAACGAAAAAGGGCGTGTGGAAAATGCCGTGGGCTATGTGAAGAAGAACTTCCTTGCGGGACTCCGTATTCCTGATTTTCAGGCCCTTGGACCGGCTGCCGGGTACTGGTTGGACAACATCGCCAACGTCCGCATTCACGGAGTTACCCGTAAAAGACCGATCGATCTTTTTGAGGAGGAAAAGAGTCTTTTAAATCCGTTGCCCCACAACCCGTTTGATGTGGGCGCCATCAGCCAGGTCAGGGCTTCCAGCCAGTTTCGCATAACGCTCGATACCAACAAATACTCGGTCCCTGCCGAATATGCCGGATTGCGTTTGCTGTTGAAAGCCTATCCCGACAGGCTTTGCATCTATTTTCAGGACAAACTCATCGCCCGTCATGAACGCAGTTACGACCGTCATCAGGATTTTGAAGACCCGGATCACGTAAAACCATTATTGGTTCAGCGAAAAAAGGCCCGGGATCAGAAATTATTCATGCGGTTTATGGCCCTTTCCAAAAGGGCGCAGCAGTATTACCGGAAAATGGAACAGCGTCGAATGAACCCCATGCATCATGTACGCAAGATTGTCGCGTTGAGCGAGATATACTCCACTGAATCGGTAGCCAGGGCCATGGAGGATGCGTTTCATTTCCAGGCCTTTTCTTCGGAGTACATCGCCAACATTCTTGAGCAGCGCTCCCGAGTATTGCCTGAGCCGGGTGCGCTTCATTTGACCCGCCGGGAAGATCTCCTTGAACTGAAGGTGGATCAGCCGAACCTCAACGTTTATCAGAATAACGGAAAGGAGCCCCATGGACAAATTTGAATCGAACATTGAAAACAATCTGTCATATTTGAAACTTCCCTTTATTCGGGATCATTACGACCCCATGGCCAAAGAAGCGGCCCGGAAAAACTGGGCGCATGTGCAGTATGTTGCCAAGCTCATCGAGGGGGAAGCCTCTTTCAGGCAGGACCGCGCCACAAAAAGGCGTATCCGGTTCGCCAGGTTCCCGGTCATCAAAACCCTGGACCAGTTTCAATGGAACTGGCCGCAGAGCATCAACCGTCTTGAGATTCAGGATCTTTTTCGATTGAAGTTCATCGACAAAAAGGCCAATGTGATTTTCCTGGGAAGTGTAGGCGTTGGAAAAACTCATCTGGCATCCGCACTCGGCTACAACGCCTGTCTGGAAGGATATTCCGTCCTGTTTACATCCGCCATCGATGTGATCAACACCCTTTCCGCGGCCCACGCTGCCGGACACCTGAAGCGGGAACTCAAAAAGTACACGAAACCGTCTCTTCTGATTCTCGATGAACTGGGCTATCTTCCCATTGACAAGAAAGGGGCCGATCTCCTGTTTCAAATTATCAGCCTTCGATACGAACAGGGCGCCATGGTCATCACTTCCAACCGCGCATATCAAGACTGGCCTGAAATCTTTAACAACGATGCAACGCTCACGTCCGCCATTCTCGACAGGCTCTTACACATGCCGAAACCGTTCTCATCAAGCGAAAGCTACCGAATG
>ADZZ01000138.1 GCA_000179315.1 delta proteobacterium NaphS2 | reverse complement strand
GTTTTCCCGGCTGTCGGGGGGACAAAAAGGTGTAGAATTTTTTCCCCAGGACCTCTTCCGGCAAATACCCGTGCATTTCGCAAAATGCGCGATTGGCAAAAACAATCAACTGGTCCTGGATCACGAAATATCCGTCGTTTATTTCTTCCACCAATATTTTGTAGCGCAACTCCGACTCTTGCAAGGCTTTGGTCCGGGTACGAACCTGATCTTCCAATTCCCGGTTATGCTCCAGAATCTTTCTTTCGTGCATGCCCTGGAAATGATCGCTGAAACTTCGAATGGTATAGGCCAGGCATCTGTTGATGGCCTCCACGGACTGAACAAAATCCTCTGCGGAACAATATTCGGCCACAATGGGTATCACGATTTCCCGGTAGAGTTCAAAGGCCGTTTGCACATCCGACAGATGGAATCCGGCCTCAAGACGCATTCCGCAGATTTTGTCGATAAACCGGTTGATGGGACCTATCCGGTCCTCAACCAGAAAATGATAGTTGGCTTGAAATGCCTCGGAAATGGTTCCCAACAATTCTTCACGGGGTCTGGCGGCGTACAGGGGTCCGGCATTCTCTTTAAGCCTGTTGACCCATTCTTTGATAATTTGAGAGCGATAGGTGTGGTGAAATTCTTTCAGACTCAAGGGCATGGCGAATCTCGGTCTGTTAGGTGGCAAGTATCCCCTTATTCACCGCGACTATAAAAAAATAAAATTTGACAGTCAAGCCAATAGCTCCGCTTATCCGAGTCATTCATCAAGGATCAATTCCCGCTTCCGCGCATGAAGGGAATCTGTAAAAAGTCTGGCATCGCAGTGTACTTTTAACAACTCCGCCAACTCATCTCTGGCTTGAACGGCCACCTCAGGGGTTTGGGGTGGAAGGGAGTCAATATTAATGACAATCTGTTGGGTCGTTACCTCAATCTTGGTGGCATCGCCGTTTCGCCAGTTCCAGCGACGGCACATCACATTCTTGGTTTCACTATCAAAATAAATGACTTCACCTTCTTTCGGAGTTTCCATCTTGTCCGAGCCCAGTGCCAAAAAACTTTCCGTGCCATCGGCCAACCCCAAGACACAATCTCCCTGAACGCGATCGATATCATCTCCGCCGCAGGGCAGACAGTATTTCAGTGAAATCAGATTGAACAGGGCAACCGCCGAATTGATGTACGGCAGGGCTGGATTTTTCCGGACCCGCTTGATAAGCGATTTTATGGACGGTGGAAACTTGTTGGGATTTGATCCGAATTTCCGGTGGGCATCATCCCACGCATTCAGCCTTTCATCGTTTTCCATGTTCACATCTCTCTGCGCATCGATGGCCTTTTTTAAGAGCTTGCGAACCCGCTTTAAAGACGGATGGTTGGTAAGCCCGTGAACGACGATGATGCCCCGAAAAAAATCCGGAAAAAGGCTGAAGATATCGTCCTGAATAACAATTTTTCTCAATTCTCTCCTCCAACTGAAAAATTTTCATTTTCCCTGTCAAATTTTCAAATATCCCAGTTCCGATGATATCTCGTCACAGGTTGCCACAATTCGTTCAACGGCAGCTCAACAGCCGGCGATCGTCCATTATGACGCCCAGGATCACGGTGGCCCATGTCTCGCTTTGAAGGCGCGTCAGGTGATTGGCAGCCACCTTTGAAAATAATTGCATATTATGAAGAAATGTCAAATATTTCTTGAAATATAATTGCACATTGCGAAATTATTCGGGCCGGTGGGGAGGGGAGGTCTCATAAATGGAAGGGGCGCCGCTGGTTCATGACGATACCCCGGGCAACATTTCTTTATCCATCAATAGGCAATTCGGGAATGTGGAGGAAGCCTTTGCGGAAACGGTGATCAAAGGATGTCCCACCCATTCAGGAGCAGGCCATCCATTGGTTTGGTTTACGGGGTTTCCATTTTCGGCCGTAAATCAGGTTGTCCAGGTGGGGAAACAGCATCCGCGCCAGGGCGGAGCGTCTCAGCAGATACCGGACCAGTTTGTGGATGCTGCGAAAGGGCCTTGAAAAGGGGCAGACCGCCATGCACACGCAGCAGTCGGTCCCCACCTTTCCCCAGTAATCAAAACAGCCGTCATCGTTCAGTTTCCAGCGCAGAAGCCCACGCTCAACGGTCTTTCGGCGTTCACGGGGGATGGAGCGGGAGGGACAGGATTCGGCGCATTTCAGGCAGCGTTCGCAGAATTTCTCTGCGCCCAGGTCCACCGGCAGGTCCGGCACAAGGGGCATGTCCGTCTGCACCGCAAAAAGCCTCACCCGGGGACCGAATTTATCCGCAATCAGATATCCCTGTCGCCCCAGTTCCCCAAGTCCCGCATCAACGGCCAAAGGGACCATGAGCATGTCATAGTGACGATTGTGTTCAGCAACGGCCCGGTATCCCATACGACCGAACCATTGGCTCAAAATGGTGGTGATGTAGGCCCCACGGGCATAATTATACCCGCTTTCCACCACCGCCGGGGTGTGGGGGGCCGTGGCCACCATTTCGCTGTCCATGGCCGTTGCCACCACCACCGCATAGGGGAGCGGTTCCGGAATCTCACGGCCCCATTCCTCCCATTCATCATAGTGGATCTCCCCCTTGTGACTGTAGGCCCACCGGGGATCCACTTTGCAGATGCCCACCAAATCGGCCCCCAGGTGTCGGGCCCATTCCTTGACAATGCCCGTCGCTTTTTCCGGTTCCATGGAAAAAGGCGGCGGTGTTTCCCCTTTGGCTGCATAGGTGCTCTGAGCTCCCGCGGAATCCGGGTCCACCCGGGCTTTGCTCCCCAGCATGTTGGGAAGCTCAAAGGAGGAAACGAGCATGGATACATTGGGCCGGTATCCGCCGTCGATGGACCCGGGCCGGCCCAGAGGACCCCCTTTCTCACGTCTCTTGTCATCCCGTTCCTTGCGTTCGGGGTGCATACGGTAATAGGTTTCATATTGTTCCGAACCGGGAATGAGGCATCGGTTCCGGGCAAAGCTGATGTCTCGTTCATCAAATGGCACAAAAGCGCTGCCGTCCGCACTGAGATAACCGGCGGCTCCTTTCAGGGAGCGGGCTGTTTTGCGAGGAGGAATGAGCAGCAGGGCGGAAAAAGCCAGCATAATGCCGAAAAGCCATGCCAAAGGGCTTCGAATTCCCGGTAGAAAAAAAATCGCCAAACCCAGCAGAAAATGAAATCCAGCACCTATCAATCCGATTTTCTGCGCCCTCACCGCCCCTTCCCGATAGGATTCATAGGCAAACAGCAGCGCCATGACCAGAACAACCAGGTTAAAAAAGGACAACAGCCAAGTCAGCATAATGATTCTCCCTATGGTCTCCATTGGGTATAAAGAAGTTTCGAGACAGCCTTCGTCGCACGACTCACGATAAACCTTTTAGCAAGACTTGTCCAACGCATACGATTCTTTCACTTGATCCGAATCTCAATTTTCCTTATAGTCCTTCGGAACATCCCCCTGTATGTTTTGGCGTTGGTATCCACAATCTCGAATCATCACCGGGATATCGACGACACATTGCCCTCAAGACTCAAGATCTGATTTGCCTGTGGAGACAAAAAGAAACCAGCAAGACGCACAAACCGGATTCAGAAGGATTACGGCAGCCCTTCATCATCACCCAACGGCTCCCATTCCCAAAGGAGAGTTGTGGCTGGGTGCTGACATCCTCCAAATGGCCGGTTATGAAGACAGCCTCAATGGTCGTGTCAGACTCATAAAACATCTTGAACAGGACATGCTCTGCCTTCCCACGGACATGACTTCCTACCGCCACAAGATGCTCGGCTACCGTTACTTCACGGTTTCCGCCGTTAAAGAAGCGCTGGCGGCAACGGATCTTTTCGTAATGGCCGTCATCGACGGGCCCTTTCAAAGACTCGTGGAAAAAGAGGGGTTAATGGCGGTTTTTGGCGGATGGGTCCGTGATCGGGAAGATGTGCTCAAAGCCTACGAGAATGAGCGGAAACATGTGCTCAACCTTCTGGCGGATTGTCTTGAGTATGCGGTTCATGGCGTTGTTATTGCCGATGACCTGGCGGGAGATACCGCCACATTCCTGGATCCTGTTGAAATCGATAAACATTTTTCGCACTTTTACATTCAGGCCGTATCGGAAATTCATTCCGGAAATGCAGTCGCCCTCTTTCATTCCTGCGGAAATATTTCCAAACTCATCCCCCAACTCATAGGCCACGGCTTTGACGGTTTGGCGGCGGTTCAGGACAGAGCCAATGATCTGCTGCAACTGAAGACACAATATGGATCGCGACTGGTGCTGATGGCGGGCATTGAAGGAGAAATACTGGCGCAGAACGAACTCTCCCTTTCCGATCTGGAAAAATTGAAAGAGCGATGCCATTTTATGGCCCGAGACGGCGGTTTTATTCTCTCATCCGCCTGTGGCCTTTATGCAGGAGGCTTTCTCGAAAGAATCAAAAAAATCTACCGGTCAATGGATTCCCACCCCTGAAGCCATTACAAAGAAATCGCTCATTTCCAAACCATCTCCCGTGGATTCACGCATGATCCAGGGCGCCGGCGATGGCCGGTTTATCCGCACGGTCAAAGAAAACGCCTGGCGCCTGTTCCCCATCCCGCAGGGTGGTGTCGATGATCCGGGTTTTTCTGCCGGCTGGTTCCTTTACCATTTCCGCCTCACACAAATCAGTTTGGTGGACTGCCAGCCGATTTTGTCGTAGAATTTCAGGGCCGGAAAATTGGTACGTTCTGCCAGCAGTTGCAAACGCGTGACCCCGCGTTTGAGGGCCCAGGCCTCAATATGCTCCATCAGAAGACGGCCGATGCATTGCCCTCGGAATTCGGGGTCCACCACCATATCCTCCACCAAACCCACCACGCCGCCTTCGGCCGTGGAAATGAGGAGTTGAACCGTACACATGCCAACTACCTTTCCATCCATCTCCGCCACCTTGATACAGTGGCTTTTTCGCCCGGCCTCCAGCATCATCTTGAGACCGCTCCGCTGACGTTCTGCGTTGACTGCAAAATCCTCATCGGCGGTAAAAAGAATCTTCAGCAATCGAACCATGGACGAAAGATCCCTGCGTTCCCCGTTGCGAATAACCAGATCCGGGTTGAGATCTTCCGCCGGCGCCATCCTTACCAACTGTAAATATCCCATCTCAACGACCTCGCTTCCTATTCCAGGATGTACTCGGAAGCCTTGTCCCCATCTTCCAGGGCATCCAAAATTTCATCCACAATCTCTTCACTGGTGACGTTGCCATACCATAAATTTTCAGGATAAATCACCATCACGGGCCCGTTGTCGCACTGTTTCATGCAGCCGGTGCTGGTAAGGAGCGCATCCAGCCCCCGATCCAATATTTCACCTTCGATATAGGGAATTAAATCAGAAGAGCCCTTCTTGCTGCATTTTCCCTTTACTTCACCGCTGGCTCTGAAACTGGAACAAACAAATATATGATGTGTGGGTTTTTCCATCTTGGACATTCCTCCTTATTCGTGATCTTTAGGCTTGGTTCTATTATTGACCATTTTTTGTAGGGGCAATCCCCTGTGGTTGCCCTCGTAAAGGGCAGGCACGGGGGCCTGCCCCTACAGTCATCCCATACACCCCATGCCGGCCATGGGATGCTGTTTATTGCAGGCCTTGATATCCCTTCGCATCATGAAATTCATGCTGTGGCCTTCGAAAACCGCCGCCACCGCTTCTTCAATGAGACCGTCCACTTCCAGGATATCGATCCCTTTTTGTTTCAGAACCCGTCTGGGGTTGTCCCCCAGGCCCGCCACCAGAAGCGCACGGCAATCGCCGATCAAGGCGCCCAGTTCCTCCCACCTTTTTAAACCGCCGCCCGGTTCGGGCGTTTTGCGCGTCTCGATGAGGGTAATTTCTTCGTTCTCCTTTCCGTAAATGAGAAGCTCTTTGGCCTTTCCCAGTTTTTGATTCACCAGAACCCCCTCCAAACTGGCCACCGCAACATACGGCCGTGCATCATTTTGAATTTCAGGTAGTTCAGCACATTCCTGCAATTTATCCATGATAATGGAACTGTTGCTTTCCCCCAGGATTCCCACGGCATCGGCCCGGCACCGTTTACAGTGCATCATCTGAGGAATAAATTGTGCCGCCTTTTTTCGAATTTCGGCAACCATTTCCTTGGAAGGCTCTTCCAGATTTGCAAAGGCAGCGCCTTTATTGGGATAAAAGGGAATACAGTTTAAAATATCCACCCCCATCTCAGACATTTTTTCCGCCACGGCGGGAATGTGATGTTCGTTGATGCCGGGGATAATAATACTGTTGATCTTGGTGGTGATACCCTTTTCTTTCAGACGAACAATGGCTTCCAGCTGTTTTTCCAATAAAATGTCAAACCCTTTTTTCGGACTCAAAAGCTTTTTTCCGTATCGAATATAAGAATAGATCTTCTGCCCGATTTCGGCATCTATGGCGTTCAGAGTGATGGTCACGTGGCTGATGTTGAGATCCGCCAGTTGGTCGATATACGGCCCGATTCCCAAACCGTTGGTTGCCAGGCAACAGATCATCTCAGGGTACTTTTCGCGAATCAATGTCAGGGTCTCCATGGTTTCATCGGGGTTGGCAAAGGGGTCTCCGGGACCGGCAATTCCCACAACAGAGATGTTTTTCACTTCTTCCAGCACAAAATCCAGGTATGTCATGGACTGGCTGGGCGTGAGGACCGCACTGGTGACACCGGGCCTGCTTTCATTGACGCAATCGTATTTACGGTTGCAATATTTGCATTGGATATTGCATCTGGGGGCAACGGGAAGATGAACCCGTCCGTAGATGCCTCTCATTTTAGCGTTGAAACAGGGATGTCTGGATAAATCCATTTTCTCTCTCCTTGACGACTTACATGTAGGTATAGCCCACGGGTGATGCATCCTGCCGGGATGCAATAACGGTATTCGAAATGGTGTCAAAGAGCTGCTGCGCTCCCCGGTAACCGATATGAACGATTCTACCGCCTCCCATCCGGTCATGGATGGGAAAACCGATACGGATGAGGGGCTTGTTCATTTCCCGCGCAGTTTTATACCCCTTGCTGTTCCCCATAAAGAAATCGGGCGATAATTTTTTGGCCGCTTCTCCGATCTCCACAAAGTCCGCCCCGTCCATGACCTGGATCCCTTTGGTCTCAAAATCATCAATCACTTGGGCCAGTTTGGCGTTCAAATACCCGCTTTTTCCGCCTGAAGCGCAAAGAACGGGTACCACACCGATTTCCGACAAAAAGGAGGCCAAGCCCACCACCAAATCTTCCTCTCCATAGATCACCGCGCGGGCTTCAAAAATGTATTTGTGTCCGTCAACGTAGGCATCGATAAGTCTCGCCCTTTCCTTTAAATATTTCTCCGGCACCTTTCTTTTTGTGATGGTTGATACCGCATCAAAGAAGGTATCCGTCTCTTTAATGCCCATGGGTATCCCGACCCTGAAGCAGGGGACCCGGAAGCGATCTTCCAGCAACTTGCCGGCGCTTTCGGTTTCCGCCAGAATTCTTCCCATCTCTACGGTCGCCAGGGCATCCCCCATGGCGGTGATTTGTTTCACGGGCGTGCCGCCTGGAGGGATCTTCTGGTATTCTGACCACAGGCCTCCCTCCAAGGTTTCGGAATAATCGGGTAGCAGATGAATCTTCGCACCAAAATCCTCAAAAATTTCTTTGAGATGCCTGTAATCCGCAGGAGAGAGCATCCCGGGAAAGAGATTGATGTGTTCACCAGCCTTTCCCTTTTTTTGGGCCATAGCGGCGACCGTGGCTTTGACAGCCCCGTGAAAGCCGTCCATATGGGTCCCCGAATAACTGGGGGTGGATACGGAAACGACCGCCGGAGCAGCATCCTCCCCATTCTCTCCGGAATAGTTTCTGAGAATCATGGGAACGTCGTCGCCGATGGTTTCGCTCAGGCAGGTGGTGGCGACGCCGATCAATTCCGGATGGTATTGCCGGATAATATTGTCCATGGCCAGTTTCAGATTGGCCCCCCCGCCAAAAACAGCGGTCTCTTCGGTAAAGTTTGAAGAAGCAATGTCCACCGGTTCATTGAAATGACTGATCAGGTATCTCCGAATATAGGTGGAACACCCCTGGGATCCGTGAAGCAGGGGAACGGAATTTTCAATACCTCGAAACACCAGCGACGCACCGAGAGGGCTGCACAGTTTGCACGCATTGCTGGTGGCTCTGTAATCCGTATGGTTTTCTGTTTTCATTTTTATGATCCCTCCGCCAGAGAAAGGTTTCTTTTCGGAGCGAATTGCCACACGGGGCTGGTGGCCGATGCATAGACCTCCCGTGCAAAATTGAGCATGCCGCTGTAGCCGGCAAGGGAAAGCTTGCGCTCGTGGTTGTGATCGCAGAAACCGATCCCCAGCTTAAAAGCGATGGGCCGTTCCTTGACACCGCCGATGAAAAATTCAACCCCTTTTTCGATGCTGTATTTGGAGAGTTCCACGGGGTTGGCATCATCCACAATCACCGTCCCCTCGTCGCACATGTCCTTCAACACCTCGTAGTCCTCAGGCGTGCCCGTCTGGGACCCGGCCAGAACCACGTCCATTCCCAGGGATCGCAGGGCTTTGATCATGCTGAAGGCCTTGAAGGCGCCGCCCACGTATATGGCGGCTTTCTTGCCTTCAAGCTTCTCCCGGTAAGTTTTAAGTACCGGGTGAATGGTTTTGATCTCTTCCCGAACCAGGTCCCTGGTCTTTTCCATCACCTCCGGGTGTTCTCCGAAATGCTCGGCCACATCATAGAGGGCTTTACTCATGTCCTCGATGCCGAAGTAGCTGACCCTTTTGTAGGGAATGCCGTATTTTTCGTTCATGTGCTCCGCCAGATGCATCATGGAGCCCGAGCATTGCACCACATTGAGGGATGCACCGTGGGAGCGCCGAATCTGTTCCACCCGTCCGTCTCCCGTAAAGATGCTCACCACCTGGAGTCCCATTTGTTCGTAATATTTTCGGATGGTCCAGGCTTCTCCGGCGATATTGAACTCCCCCATGATGTTGAGACTTAAGGGGCTGATCCCTTCAGTGGAGCCGGTTCCCACGATTTGTGCCATGGCATCACAGGCCGCCTTATACCCGTCCTTTTTGGTTCCCTTGAACCCTTCGGAATGAACCGCCAGGACGGGGATACCCTTTTCTTCTGAGACACGCCTGCAAATGGCATCCACATCATCCCCGATGATGCCTGCGATGCAGGTGGCGTACACAAAAGCCGCTTTGGGACCGTATTGGTCGATGAGGCTTGTGAGCGCACCATAAAGCTTTTTCTCACCGCCGAAGATGATTTCCCGCTCTTCCAGGTCCGTTGAAAAACTCATGCGGTGAAGCTGGGGGCCCGATGACAGGGACCCCCGAATGTCCCAGGTGTAGGACGCGCATCCGATGGGGCCGTGTATGAGATGCAGCGCATCCGCTATGGGGTAGAGCACCACCCGGGAGCCGCAGAAAACGCAGGCCCGCTGACTGACGGAACCGGCCAGGCTCTTCTTCTCACACGACATGTCAAAGGGTTTGCTTCCCTTTTGGTAGATCTGCCTTTCTCTTTCCTTCAATATGGGAATACCGGCCATTTTCTTTCACCTCGTGATTACATCACCAATTCAAACTCGATTTCGGAGGAATCCCTGTCCTGCCGGTCCATGAGCGCCCCGAGGATCTTTTCAAGTAAACGCATGCCTCCCTGATACCCGACGAAGGGAAAATAGCTGTGACCGATCCTGTCCAGGATGGGAAATCCGAACCGGATAAAGGGGATATCTTCATCCCTTGAAATATATTTCACATAAGTATTTCCGATGAGCAAATCCACCGGATCATTTTTGACCCACTGATGAAAAAGCATCATATCGCCAGCGCTTTTCACGTTCACCTGGTGGGGAACGTCTTGTGTAAGCTCCTTGATCCTTTTTTCAAAGGCCTTGTCCCTGGTGCCGGTGACGATATGGATGGGCATCATGTCAATGTCCACCAAAAACTCCGTCAGAGCCTCAAGCTGATCCGGATCCCCCACGAGGCCTACCTTCTTATGATACAGATAGGCTTGCATGTCCGTGATAATATCTACCATCTGGCCCCGTTCCACATTGAGTGAATCCGGCACCGTAACGCCCGCCATTTTTCTCATGGTATCCACAAACCTGTCCGTGGCCTGAAGCCCGATGGGAAGATCCAGGATTTGACAGGGAACCTTGCATTTGGCATCCAGGGCCAGGGCCGCGGGACCCGAGGCCAGTCTGCCCAAGGCAATGGTCCCACGGCTGTTTCCGGTCTCCCTCAATTGGCTGATGGTGACACCCCCTTTGGGGAACATATTAAATTTGCCGGTCTGGGGGCCGTTGAGCACATTTTCCGTATCCGGAAACATGATGATGTTGACCCCCATTTCACCGGCCATGCGTTTGAGTTCCTTCATATCGGAGGGTTCCACCCAACCGGGAATCAGGTTGAGCCGTTTTGCCCGCATCCCGTCGGGTGCGGCAAAGTAGTCCACCATGGCCTTGGTCATATTGGCAAAGCCGGTCACATGGGTCCCCACATAGCTGGGGGTATTGGCATGGAGTACATGTTTTCCTTCGGGAATTTTACCGTCACCTTCGGCCTTGGCGAATATCTGGGTAATATCGTCCCCGATGGTCTCCGACAGGCACGTGGTATGAACCGCAATGACATCCGGTTCATAGACGGTGAAAATATTATGAATCGCCTGCAGCAGGTTCGCCTGACCTCCGAACACGGAGGCCCCTTCCGTAAAGGAACTGGTGGCCGCCATGACCGGCTCCTTGTAGTGCCGGGTCAAGGTGGACCGATGATAGGCGTAGCATCCCTGGGAGCCGTGGCTGTGGGGAAGACAACCGTGAATCCCCAGGGAAGCGTACATGGCGCCGATGGGTTGGCATGTCTTGGCCGGATTGACGGTCAAGGCCTTGCGTTCAGTGATTTCTTTGGGCGTATGTCGCAGTAACATTTTAAGGTTCCTCTCAATTGGCTATTCATTGGCATACATGGCGGCCAGCTCGGGGCTTTTTTCCCACGGCGCCCGAACATGCTGCCACACCTTGCTGTTGATCATGCGATCGATTTCATGATAAAAATTGACGGCGCCCCGGTAAACGGCGTATGGTCCGCCGGTGTCATAGCTGTGGAGCTGTTTCATGGGAACCCCGTGCTTCTGCACCATGTATTTTTCCTTGATGCCGGCGCAGAATATGGCCGGCTTGTAGAGCTCGATGAGCTTCTCCGTTTCATACTGGCTGATATCGTCGATGGCAAAGGTGGTTTCTTCTTCCATATCCGCCATCATGCCCTCGTAGTGTTTGAGACGCACGCCGTGCCATTCCCCGGCTTCCAGTTCCTTTTCATCGATGCGCGGACGGTATCTCTCGGGATCCTTTTCAACATCCAACTCCTCGATGTTCCGGCTGTCCGCATCCACTTTGACCCGGGGTAACACGTGCCGTCCCTCGTAATCGTCCCGGTGCGCGAATTCATAACCGGCGGCGATGGTCTTCATTCCCATTTCATTAAAGAGTTCCTGATAGTGATGGGCGCGGGATCCTCCCACGAACATCATGGCCAGTTTCCCTTCAAGGTGTGGCCTCACTTCCGCCTGGGCTTCCAAAACTTTGGGCATTTCCTCGGCAATAACCGCTTCCACGCGATCGATGAGCTTCTGATCACCGTAGTACTGGGCGATCTTCCGAAGGGAGTTGGAGGTGGCGTTGGCCCCCAGGAAATTGATCTTCATCCAGGGAATGCCGTATTTCTGTTCCATCATATCAGCCACGTAATTAATGGAACGGTGGCACATGATCAGATTCAAATCCGCCGTATGGGAATTTGCAAAAAAGTCGACGCTGGAGTTGCCGCTGAAAGTGCTGATGATGGTAATACCGCATTTCTTGAACAAATCATTAATGATAAACTCGTCCCCGCCGATATTGTACTCCCCCAGTAGATTGACCTTGTATTCCCCATCGCGCACCGTATCATCCTTTCCGATCACGTTCAGGAAGAGGCCGTTGTTGGCCACATGGTGCCCGGCCGACTGGCTGACCCCCTTGTATCCCTCGCAACTGAAGCCGAAGATGGTGATCCCCAGTTTTTCCTGCATTTCCCGGGTGACGGAATGGACATCGTCTCCGATCAATCCCACGGGACAGGTTGAAAAAACCGAAATCATTTTGGGTTTAAAAATATCGTAAGCCTCCTGAATGGCGGCCTTCAGCTTCTTCTCACCGCCGAATACGATCTCTCTTTCCTGCATGTCCGTTGAAAAACAGTACGGCATAAAATTGTGTTCATCCGGCGTGGTGGACGGATCCGTCTGGTTTCGCCGGGTGAGCCACGAGTAGAAACCGCACCCGATGGGGCCATGGGTCAGATTAATGATATCCCGGGTGGGTCCCATGACCACGCCCTTGCATCCCGCATAACAGCAACCTCTCTGGCTGATGATGCCGGGAATGGTCCTCACATTAGCCTGTATTTCTTCGTAGTTTTCTTCATCCTTTTTTTTGTTGATCACAAAGTGTTTGGATCTCTTCCTCGCCACCTTGGGAGGATATTTTGCAAGAATTTCACTTTTCACCGCTGCGGGATCGATTTTTTCCAGCAATTCATCTTCAGCAAATTCTGTCTTTTCTTTGGGCATGACCGCCATGATCTTTTCTCCTATAGGTCGTCTAAGGTGCCGTCTCCGCTCTCTCCCGTCCTGACGCTCACGGAATCGGAGATGGGCATTACGAATATTTTTCCGTCACCCGGTTTGCCGGTCTGGTTCACTTTGATGATGGTCTTAACGGTCTTTTTTACGTATTTTTCCTTTACCACGAGCATCAGGAGCCGCTTCGGAATCAAACGCTGGCTCTGACCCAGCTGTGAAATCGCTTCCTCATATCCCTGCTCGGCGCCTTTCAGCAATTTGATGTCCACCAGGCCTTTTCCTCTGCCCAGCGCCTCCTTGGCGGTCATTGAAGAAATACCCGCATCAGCCAGTGCCCTCTTGGTTTGATTGATCATATTCATGCGAATGATGGCCATAATCTCTTTCATATTTTCACCTCTTCGGGCTCGCCATCGCCGGTCTCTTTGATTCCCGAACTGATGGTATAGGCCTCCTCAACCGGGGACACGAAAATCTTGCCGTCTCCAAAGGCCCCCTTTTCTCCGGTCCGTGCCGCCTGCATCACCGTTCGAATAACGAACTCTTTGTCTTTGCTCTTAACAACGGTGAGCAACATTTCCTTTGGAATTTCATCATAGGTGATTTCGCCGATTTTAATCCCCCGCTGCTTCCCTCTTCCCACCACCGCCGTTCGGGTTACCGCGGGGAATCCGGCGTCCATAAGGGCTGCTAAAACATCGTCCGCCTTTTCGGGTCTCACGATGGATCTGATCATTATCATGTTACATTTCCTTTCTTTGTGTGCTTTGAGAACTCTGTCCGAACGTTTAAGCCGCAATGCCGTATTCGATCAACAGTTCTTCAAGTTCATTTATTTCAAGGGGTTTCGGGATGACAAACATTTCATTTTCAGCCATTTTCTTTGCCAGGGTCCGGTACTCGTCCGCCTGGGCATGCTCCGGATCAAATTCAATAACGGTTTTCCGGTTGATCTCCGCCCGTTGAACCATGTTGTCCCTGGGAATGAAGTGTATCATCTGGCTGCCCAGCTTTTTGGCAAAAGCCTGAATCATCTCCTCTTCATTGTCCACCTTGCGGCTGTTGCAGATGAGTCCCGCAAGCCGGATGCCGCCTGCCTCCGCAAACTTTAAGATTCCTTTACAGATGTTGTTGGCCGCGTACATGGCCATCATTTCGCCGGAGACCACAATATAGATTTCCTTGGCTTTTCCTTCTCGCATGGGCATGGCGAATCCGCCGCAGACCACATCGCCCAACACGTCGTAGAAAACAAAATCGATATTTTCATCTTCCGCGTAGGCCCCCAACTGTTCCAGCAGATTGATGGAGGTGATGATGCCCCGGCCCGCACATCCCACACCGGGTTCCGGGCCGCCCGATTCCGTACACAGGGTGCCTCCGAAACCGGTTTTTCGAACATCATCCAGCTCCACATCCTCACCCTCTTCTCTCAGGGTATCCAGAACCGTGTTCTGATTTAGTCCTCCCAAAAGCAGTCTCGTTGAATCGGCCTTGGGGTCGCACCCCACCACCATGATTTTGTTTCCCAACTCCGTAAGCCCGGCCACCGTGTTCTGGGTGGTGGTGGATTTGCCGATGCCTCCTTTTCCATAAATGGCGATTTTTCGCATTTCGTTTCTCCTTCAGTTAAGCATTGTGTTACAAATTGTTGTCATGTTGGCTTCTCATCTTTCAAGGCTTGTGCCAAAAGGATTCCGTCAAGAAAGGAATTTGTTGCAATATATTGATTCTAAAAGAAAAAAGTCAGTATATCAGAAAAATTATCGGGGTTTGAGGGGGAATTTGAGCCCTTAAACGATGGACATTTTTGTCCATGTTGACATAAGTGTTCGTTTTGGTGCATTGTGGCTCGCGAAAAATGAATGATCACTGATGGGGAAAAATGAAAAAGAGTCTTTTGCTGTTAATAGCCGTTATGCCAGCAATGGTAACGGGTTGCTTGATTTATGCGTACGGTGTGAATGTTCCATTTTGGGACCAATGGGACTGTCCCGGCGTCGTCCTCCTAAAGGCCCATGAGGGGACTCTGGGATTCGGGGATCTGCTTGCGCAACACAATGAAAGCAGAATGCTTTTTCCGAAAATCATATTTCTTCTACTTGCAAAATTGACCGGATGGAATATCAGGTATGAGACGCTTCTCACCTTTATGGGGGCCTGCCTTGTTTCCTTGAATATTTATATCCTGCTGAAACATACAACGACGGTTGCGTTTCACACACGGGTGTTTCTGTTATTTCTCCTGAATCTTCTGATTTTCAGCCCCATGCAGTATATGAACTTTTTGTGGGGAATGGAACTTGTCAATTTTATCCCCATAATCTCTATTACCACTTGTCTGGCCATTGTCTATTCCAATATGGGTGATGCCGCAAAATTCATTTTGTTTTCGATCCTCGCCACGATCAGTACTTACTCCTTCGCCAACGGTTTGTTGTGCTGGATCATTATGTTACCCTTGCTGGCGATAAAAACATGGAAGCAGCGATATGACGTTAAAAGGCTCTTCCTGATGGGGATAACCATTTCCGTCTTTCTCCTGAATGTGTTGATTTATTTCTTCGATTACGCGAAACCCGACCACCATCCAAGTTTTTTGGCGGCCTTATTAAGCCCTTTGAAAACAGCATTGGCTTTTCTAACGTTCATGGGGGCGCCATTGGGCGAAAAAGAACAAATCCCCAGTGTGATATTTGGTGTCATCTTGATAGGCCTGTTTTCAGCCGTTTGTGTACATCTTTTCAAAATGTTTCGAAAAGGTATTTCCATTGATCTCTTTCTTCCCTGGCTGGCGTTGGGGATATACAGCCTTTTGAGCGGACTGATGGTATCTGTCGGGAGAATGGACTTCGGTGTCTTAGCCTCCAGGTACATTACCTTTTCCGCTTATCTTTCCGTGGCGCTTATTGTCATTTTTGTAATGTTTGCCGCCTCAAACGGTACAATCATATCCAGGATTCGAAAACATTATCGAAAAACCTCTGTCATCATTGGCGCAACGCTATTACTGATTCTGCTTTTAAACTATGGTTCAGGCGCAAAAAGACTGGCCAGGGCCTCCTGGCAATGGCGTTATGCAAAGGCATGTCTTTCGTTTATCAACGTCATGAATGATGGCCAATGTATAAAAAAATCGCTGTATCCGATTCCGGAACTGGTCCGCGAAAGAGCAAATGCTCTTGAACATGCAGGCTTCTTAGGCGTCAAACTGATGGCGGATCCCAGCCTTGGGAAAAACCAAAGTTTCGCTGAGAACAGTAAGCTGGAAAAGTATGGTGTTTTTGAATCATTAACAGATGATGGACATGGCTTTCTTGTGGCATCGGGTTGGGCTGTCCTGCCTGAACAAAAAAGAGCTGCCGATGCGGTCATCCTCGCCTATGAGAATGCCGGCGGCGATGAAATCGCCTTCGCTGTTGCGGAAGTGGGAGAACGGAGAGAAAGCGGCAATGCCACAGTGAAGCGAGCTTATAAGAGATCCGGCTGGAAAAAGCAGTTTCCTAAAGGTTCACTTCCGGAAAATGCCGGACCTATCACGGCCTGGGCTTTCAACACGGATACATATGAGGCATTCAGGCTGAAAGGAGCATTTTAGCCCGTTCATGGCTCCTCCATTGAACAGGATCGATCAAAGGCAGGAACTTTTCTGGAGCGAATGGTTTGCGTTCCGGACAGTCAACCGGCCAACCAGATGTTCCTCGATGCCCTTGACATGAAAAACAAGCCTTACTGGCCGCATCTCATGGGCATTGTTGCCCACGTGTACGCGGATACTTTTTCCCATTTTGGTTTTGTGGGGTTTGCCGATGCCTGGAATAGGGTCAACGAACAACACATCCGCAACGACAAATTCCTCTGGCGCTTGAATTAACAACGTTGGTGCTGTTCTTTAAATAAGGGACGGGTGGCTAGAGTCTGCGGACATCAATGGCGTATTTTTTCATACGGTAGGTCAATTGCCGCGGCGTGATGCCCAGAAGCCGGGCCGCCCGCTGTTTCACAAATCCGCAGTTTTTAAGGGCGTTGATGATTTCGCGTTTTTCAAACCGCTCGACTTCTTCACTCATACCCTCTCCATCAGCAGAAAAAACGGAAGCGGGTGTTGCCGATGGTTTTTCTGAGGACTTCAGATTGGCCGGCAGATCTTCCAGAAAAATGGGATCCTTTTCAGCCATGACCACCAGCCGTTCCACCGTGTTGGCCAGCTCCCGCACATTGCCCGGCCACGGATAGTGTTTCAAGCAGGATACGGCAGGCTCGGTGATGTGAACCCGCCGTTTGTATTTGTCGTTAAATTTTTTGACATAGAAATCCAACAGGAGGGGGACATCTGACACCCGTTCCCTTAAAGGGGGAAGAACAATGGGAACCACGTTCAAACGCCAGTACAGGTCTTCCCTGAATTTACCTTTCCTGACCTCGTCGAACAGGTTTCGGTTGGTAGCGGTTACGACCCTTACATCCACGCGGATGGGATCGGAGGAACCAATCCGTTCAAAGGTTTGTTCCTGTAGAAATCGAAGCAGTTTCACCTGTAGCGAGAGGGGCAGTTCTCCAATTTCATCCAAGAACAGGGTTCCGTTGTGGGCGGTTTCAAATCTTCCGATGCGTCGGGACACCGCGCCGGTAAAGGCACCCTTTTCCACGCCGAACAGTTCCACCTCAATGAGGTTTTCAGGAAGCGCCGCCAGGTTGACGGCCACAAAAGGACCCTTTGCCCGGTGGCTTTGATAGTGAAGGGTTTGAGCGATCAGCTCCTTTCCGGTGCCGCTTTCACCCAATAGCAGCACGGTTGTATCAGTGCCTGCCACTTTACTGACAGACTTGAGAACCTGCTGCAGGGGAGGGGACTCTCCAACAATGTTGGGAAGGCTGTATCTTTCTTCCAGTTGAGAGCGCAGATCGCCGCATTCTTTTTTGGTATCTCTGAAATTTTTCCAAAGAGTTACAAACTGCGCGATGAATGATGACACAATGTGCAGAACCCGCAGATCATCATCCACACTTCCGCGTTCTTCGGCATAGATCCTGTCGACACTGATGACGCCCAGGATTTCCTTGTCCAGTGCGATGGGCACGCAAATAAAGGATACACCGCTCTTCTGGGGCCGGGAAGCCGTTTTGTTAAGGAATTTCGGCTCATCCCCGATATTGGGAATAAACATGGGAGATTCGCTCTCAATCACCCGACCCACGATTCCTTCCCCGATACGATAGGTTCCCCGCCGAATTTCTTGAAGCGTTAAACCATGGGCCGCAACAATGTGAAGATCACCCGAGGATGAATCGAGCAGAAAAACGCAGCCCCGTTGCATTTCAAGACGTGAGGAAAGAATTTTCATGACGGACATGAGATTCTTGTCCAAATCAAAGGAGCTGGTTAAAACCCGGCTGACATCCAGTATGGCACTCAGTTCATTGTTTTTCCGAATCAGCTTATCCATATATATAAAATATATAAACGATTTGTCGGCATCTTTCTCTTCTCACTGGCGATGCGCATATGTTTGCTTTCATTCGAGCAAATTTGATGCCAGAAAAGCTTACCAATATAAATGAGCCTATACATGTTTAAACTATATCAAATATTCCTCAACTTCTATAAAAAATTCTACAAATTTGGCGCGCGCATATCCATAAAATTCATTTATGTAATTTACAGTCAAAATGCGGCGGACTCTAAGGCTCCCGGTTAAGAAAGGCTGGAAGGCAAATCATGGGAGGTGCATTGAATAAAATGTCATTACCTGTTGCACTTCCCTTTGTTTTTCTGCTTAAATGAGCACCTAATTTTTTAAAATAGACGCAATTTCTGCTAACGCAAGCGTCGGGCTGGGAAGAATCGCATTTTCCGGGTGACCCGCTACCGCAATAAAGAGGAGATTAAAATGGTCGATTTCATTTACCAGGAGATGTTTCCCCTGGGAGTGGATTCCACGGAGTATCGTCTGTTAAGCCAAGCGCATGTTTCCGTAACATCTTTTGAAGGCAGGGAAATTGTCAAAATTGAACCGGAGGCGCTGACGGCACTCACCGAAGCGGCGTTCAAGGACGTCGCCCATTTGTTGCGGCCGGCACACCTTGAAAAAGTGGCCGCCATTTTGGAAGATCCGGAAGCATCCAAGAATGACCGGCTGGTTGCGCTTGAAATGCTCAAGAATGCCGTCATTTCCGCCGAGATGGAATTCCCCATGTG
Organism: delta proteobacterium NaphS2; assembly: GCA_000179315.1. Lineage (GTDB taxonomy): Bacteria > Desulfobacterota > DSM-4660 > Desulfatiglandales > Desulfatiglandaceae > NaphS2. The sequence continues at coordinate 6,442 of ADZZ01000138.1, read as the reverse complement.
TCAGGACACCGGAACCGCCATCGTTATGGGCAAAAAAGGTCAGCAGATATGGGCGGATTTTAATGAAAGCGAGGCCATTAGCAAAGGAGTGTATAACGCTTACGTGAAAAACAATCTGCGGTATTCCCAAAATGCCCCTTTGAACATGTTTGAAGAAAAAAACACCGGATGCAACCTTCCGGCTCAGATTGATCTGTATGCCACCCCGGGCGATGCCTACAAATTCCTGTTCGTCGCCAAAGGAGGCGGATCCGCCAACAAAGTCTATCTCTACCAGGAAACCAAGGCCGTGCTAAACCCGGATACCCTTGAAAAGTTCCTGTTGGAAAAAATGAAAACCCTTGGGACAGCCGCTTGTCCGCCCTATCATCTGGCATTTGTCATCGGCGGCACCTCGGCGGAATTGAATCTCAAAACCGTCAAACTGGCCAGCGCCGGTTATCTGGACAACCTGCCCGCCACCGGCAACGAGGGGGGCCGCGCTTTCAGAGACATTGAATGGGAAGAGAGAATTCTAAAAATGTCGCAGGAGACAGGCATCGGCGCGCAATTCGGCGGCAAATATTTCTGCCTGGATGTTCGGGTTCTTCGAATGCCCCGCCACGGCGCTTCCTGCCCGATAGGAATGGGGGTCAGCTGTTCTGCTGACCGCAACATCAAAGGGAAAATCACAAAGGAAGGCATTTTCCTGGAACAGCTTGAAACCGAGCCCGCCAAATACCTGCCCTCCCTCGACAGCGCTTTCGAAGATGCCGTACGGATTGACCTGAACCAGCCCATGGACGACATTCGGGCCATCCTGACGCAGCATCCCGTCGCCACACCGCTTTTGCTCACCGGAAAAATTGTTGTGGGCCGGGATATCGCCCATGCCAAGCTCAAAGAACGTCTGGACAGCGGTGAGGAGTTGCCGGATTATATTAAGAATCATATCATTTACTATGCAGGACCGGCCAAAACGCCTGAAGGATATGCGTCCGGCTCATTCGGCCCCACCACCGCCGCCCGCATGGATCCCTATGTACCGGTTTTTCAGGCTCGGGGCGGCTCCATGGTCATGCTGGCAAAAGGGAACCGTTCCCGGCAGGTAACCGATGCCTGCAAACAGTACGGCGGGTTCTATCTGGGATCCATCGGCGGTCCGGCCGCACGCCTGGGGAAAGAATGCATCACCCACATGAAAGTGCTGGAGTATCCCGAACTGGGCATGGAAGCTATTTATGAGATCACCGTCAAGGATTTTCCAGCCTTTATCCTGGTGGATGACAAGGGGAACGATTTCTTCGAAAACCTGCTAAAACAAAAAATCAAATGATCGTTCGCTGCCATACCTTAAAGCCTTTTGCGCTCCGGTTAGCCAGTCGGTTCAGCGCCTCCATCTGCTGCTGCCCCTTTCGCCACCTGAAGGTTAAACCGCAAAAGCGCCACATAGTCCCTCAGACTTTCGTATGGGGTGTGATTTCGCAGTTTATCCTTCTCGGTTTCTGAAAAAGCGTTCAACGCAATCCAGAAGGGGCGCATGAAATCGTTGAGGTAGGTAGTAGATGAGAAAGGGGCGGATCCGGCTGCCGCCCTCAAACACAAAACGCCTATCTTTTCGCGGATGCAAAAAAATCTTCAACCTTCTTGAAGTTTTCATCCACAGTCTTTCTGAAATCTTCTGAACCTTTCTTACAGGCATCGGCCCAATCCTGAACGGCTTTTTTGCCCTCTTCCGGCAGCCATGCCGCCTGATCCATCATGGTGCTGACCATTTTCTCGGTCTGTTTCTGAACCATGGCCATGGCGCTGAAACTGTTATCAAATGTGGCTTTGTTAAAATCAATCATCTGTTTAAAAATCTGATTTTGATCCATCTGAGTGCTCCTTCATTCCAAAGATTATCAATTCGTTACGATCCGTCCGCATCATTTCTTCTTTTGTGTTTTTTCAGTTCCCGCAAAGAACTGCTCAACCCGCGTGAAATTATCATCGACAATTTTTTTGTAATCCTCGCGCCCCTTTTTATAGCTCTTGATCCATGCGTCGACCGCCTTTTTGCCTTCCTCGGGCAGCCAGTTGGCTTGATCCAAACCCATGTTGATCATCCTTTCGGCCTGCTCTTGCACCATTGCCATGGCGTTAAAGCTGTTGTCAAAGGTGGCTTTCTGAAATTCAACCATCTGTTTTGCAATTTTGACCGGTTCCATTTTATTACAACCTCCCTGATAATGTTGGTGCCTCTCTTCCGCTAAGTGATGAAATGATTATAAATCGTCTCGCACATATGTCAAGAACAAATTGTGCATTGCAACAATTTATGAAAAAGACGCTTGGCGCCTTCTCAACCGGTATCATTTACATAACCCTTTGACATATGGATATTATTGTATTAGGATATCTCATCTTTCGAATTTTAAATGGTTCAAGCAGCAGTTGTTTTTTTGCAGTACATCAAATCCGGTTGAAACAGACGGGGGATTGAAATGGCCGAAAAGATTTTGATCAAGAAATACGCCAACAGGCGTTTGTACGACACGGAAAAAAGCAACTATATCACCCTGGACCAGGTGGCGGAAATGATTCGAAAAGGCCGACAGGTTGAGGTTGTAGACGCCAAAACCCGGGAAGACGTTACGGCTTTCATCCTCACACAGATCATCCTGGAAGCGGCCAGAAAAAAAGACGCCCTGCTCCCGGCGCCCCTACTCCACCTGATCATTCAATACGGCGGAAATATTCTTCAGGATTTTTTCGACAATCATCTTCAGCAAACCCTCAAGAACTATCTCATCTACAAAAAAACTGCAGACGAACAATTCAGCAAGTGGCTGGAGATGGGAATGGATCTCTCAGGCATGGCGCAAAAGAGTATCGATGCTCTGACGCCTTTCCAATCTTTTCTGGATCAGTTTGGCGCCGCCATGAAAACGCCGGAGAATAAAAAGGAAGAATGATGGAAAATGCGCCCCCGGACTATGACGCCTTCGTATCACTGTGTTTCAGAATGAACGCCGCAATTGTGCTGTAATATTCTTTCAAAATCCTGGAGGAACGGAAAAGGCCCATGTGGCCCGCATCACAGATCAGCTTCAATTTATCTTTCTGCGGGACGCCGGCGATAAGGTCCATATGGCCGATGGCCTGAAGCGGAGGCGCGATGTCATCCCTGCTGCCGCCGATGGCCCAGATGGGAACGGATTCGGGATAATTTTTGATGCCGATCTTCCTGCCGTGGACTGAGAGCGTTCCCTTGATCAGTTCATTCTTGACAAAAATCCGTTTGTAGGTATCCCGTATGAATCCGGCAGGCGCATGCTGCACGTAATTGTACCAGTGATAGAAGCTGATCTGGCGTTGGGCCGCTTCATCATTTCCATGTTTCAGGTCCGACAAAAGCCGTCTGAAATTTTTGAAATGCTGATCCATCCCAAGAAAATAAAAGCCAAGGACGTGCATCCGGCCATCCCAACTCTCTCTGCCGGCTCCGGGAAGTTCCTCGGGAACGGTATAACCCAGCAGATCGATGAGTCTGTCCATATATTCCTCGCCCATCATGCGGGAGAAATCGGTCAAATAGCCAGGTTCGGCTTCGGTGTGCATGGGGGAACCTGCAGAACCGAACGTCTTTCCCAGGTGCGGATACAGGATGAGTGTGCTCATGAGTAACGGACCCGGCTGACAGACGGCCACCAGGTGGGGAGCATATCCGGTCCGCTCTTTGAGCGCCTCCAAGACTTTACGATACTGCGCAACCTGTCCGTCAAACCCCTCATAATGCCTTTCACCGTCGACGTGGAGGGGGATATCCTCGGCGCATTTTTGCTCCACAATGGCCATGCGGGTCAGTCCGCTATCCCTCATGTACAGGGCAACCCGTTCCGCAATGTTGGAATGGTGCCCCGCCCTGGGCGCGAAGACGACACCGTAATTTTGAATTTTGTGGTTCACATCCGCCGAAATATCGATCAGCCTGAGACTTGGCAGATCGAGGATGACTTCGGAATCATCATATTCAACTTCCCAGTCCTGGGATGGAACCGATTCCGTAAAGACATTGATAAATGAAAGCTCTGCCAGCCTTTCTCGTTGAAAGCGGCCCAGATTATCATGAATGTTCCGCTCAGTTAACGTGAGAAGAGACTCCGCCCCCCCATGCATAATGTCGCACAGTCTCTCGCTGTCCCCTTCATTAACAGGCGTGGTGAGCGGCAGAAAACGCTTCAGAAGCTGAAATGCGAGATGATTATTTTCTTTCCACAATCCAAATCCCAGGGATTGCAGGCCTGTTGTGGCTTCTGCAAGACCTGCGGTGGCTTGAAGGGGTATCTTCAGTGCTTCGAGGCTGTTCTGGACATGGGGAAAGAGCGTCATAAAAGAAGCGGGCATAATATAATGGTTTCTCCTTTTGATTTGGTTTGCTGCCGGAAACATGGCAAAAAAAGCCCTGCAAAATCTGCAAGTGTTCATTCTATAACAAATCTTTTGTTGCATTGCAACAAAAAAATTTCAAAGGAAAATACATCCTGTTGCGCCTTGAAAAGGGCGGAGCGGAACGCGGCTTGCCGGCATTCATGGCGTCTCAATTTCTCCTTGACTTCATTTTGTTCAAGAAGTACAAAAATTATAGCGTTACACTATACGGATCATATCCTTAAATGCCGTCGTGGTTATTTTTTCACGCTCAAACCAAGAGGTGAGAACATGATTCAGGGCATCCAAAACCCCGCTTCTCAAACCGAAACGGGGTTTTTTGTTGCCCGAAAACGGGATTCGAAATCGTTCATTTTTGTCCGGACCATGGTAGGACCATAGTTCACCCGTACCGCAAGGAAGAAACCAGGGAATTTCCAACGGTGGGTTCCCGCGGCTAAACCCAACAAATTGGCTGTTCAAAAAGGAGGTACTCCCATGGAATTAAGACCAGGATGGCATGTAAAGGGAATCTACAACGAAGCATGTGCGGCAGAAGGATATTGTCCCTATTACTTCGGCAGGGATCGCACCGATGGATGTCGGTATTTCATGGTGTTTAGAATTCAGGAAGGGCGCGCAAATGACATAGACCTCGCGGGAATCACCCTTCTGTACATGGGAGATATACCGCACCCGTCCTTCAAGGAGTTGATGGAACAAGGGTCGGAGGGTGGAATTTACATCAGCGATAACGCCACCCCCGAACAACGTGAAATCCTGGACGTATTGGCGCTGGAAAACATCGGCGGTCTTCTCATGAAAAAGGTATACGGCGTCAAGTATGTCAAAGTCGACATCACGGATGATGGAACAAACGCCCATTTTAGAATGCCGTTCGGAGAAATGAAGCAAGCTCTGACCACGGGACAGGACGGAGGCCCGGTCCGGCTCGAAAATCAGACCCTCCCCTTCTTGTCCGATGTTAAGGCCTGTCACTCCTTTTTCTGGAATTTTTCGGATCATGGAAGGCATTTCGATTACAGGGATCGGTGCGGAACGTGGGCGGATTTCGCCCTTGCCGGATAACATAACAAAAGCTAACACCCGAATTTTCGAACAAGAAGAATATCTTTAGGCCGCCCAGCTACGAAAATCATTCAATTTATGCTTAGAGTCTGTCCGTTAATAACTTGAACATTTAGGGCGAATAGAATAGTTCCATTCGCCATGAAAATCGGCCTTAAACAAATTGACGTTCTCAAGTTCGGTGTCAGTTACTTTGATCCCCTTTGGATAACTGTTGGAGTCAATCTCAGCCTGAATCTTAAGGCCTTGTCGAGTGGTTGTGTTGGCTATCAGATTCACAATTACCTCGTGACTCGTCAACGGCTTGCCACGCCAATTCATGCTGATATGACTGAACATTCGATGTTCAATTTTATTCCATTTGCTTGTGCCAGGAGGGAGATGGCACACGGAGATTTCAAGACCTTGGTCATCTGCAAACCGTTGAAGTTCAATTTTCCAAAGCCGAATTCGATATCCGTTACTACCGCCTCCATCCGCCGTTATGAGAAGTTGTTTTGCTTCCGGATAAGTTTGCTGGCCCATTCTTTTCCACCAACGACGGATACTCTCGACAGCAAAGGATGATGTGTCATGATCAATGCCAACGCTGACCCAGCCAACATTTGCTGTCTGATCATATACACCATATGGGTTAACCTTGCCCAAATTTTTGTCAGCAAAATCGTGTACTCGGACAGAATCCGGTTGTCCTTTTGGTTGCCATTCCCGGCCTGCGTTTTTAAAATCTCCAACAAGCTCCTTTTTCTTGGTGTCAACAGAAATAACCGGTTGGTTATTCTCCTGAAATACTTTTACCTGGTTGTAAATATAGCGAAACTGGGCATCGCGGTCCGGATGACGGGAACCTTCACGAACCTTGCGGTTCGCTTGGAGACTGTAACCCAAATCGGCCAACAGTTCCGATACCTTTTGCCGACCGATTTTGTGCCCCATAACCTGCAAAGCTCTCGACAGCTGC
>ADZZ01000139.1 GCA_000179315.1 delta proteobacterium NaphS2 | reverse complement strand
GTTTTTTCTTTGTGGGGAGATTGATATTATTTTCATTTAACAAAGTTACCAGTCGATTCAGACGATGCAGGTTGAAAACATCTGTGTCCTTATAAAGAAGATCCACCCCATTCACTTATTAAAGACTCGGGGATTTGCTTATAGCCGGCCAGCAGCTCCTGATTTTCGCCAAGATAGAGGGACCGGTAAAGATCCTCAATATGTCGCATTACCATTTTGGCATCTTTTTCGTCAACCTTTCTTTCGTTGATAAGCGCCCGCCATTGATCTTCAATTTTCATTTTCACCCAGCTTCTGCCCTGTTCCGGTGAAGGGTGGAGGGTCAGAAACCGGTTTTGAATCTGCTTTAGGTCAGACACCATATCGCTTCCTGAGACGTGCTCCAGTTTGTCGAGAAGTTCGTCCAGACCGCTAATGGCCTTTTGACGGAGAGATGCTTCTTTTGTTCCCTCAAGAAGGGTGCTTTCCCATTGGTCCCTCAAGAACCCCATTTCCAGTTTGATTAAGGAAAAAATCAGGCCGGATTTGGTAATCACATTTCTGAGGGAATCGGCCAGCACATTGCATGAATGAAGCCTGTCATCGGCCAGCGCCCTTGCTGCCTCAAGTGATTGCTCTCTCAGCTGGTAAGAGAGCAGTTCGGTGCCCAGAGCCCGTGACAGTCTCTTGATGACCTTGGTTTCATGCCCACCGATTCTGATGGAGTAAGGTTGGAAATGTATTTTGATGACCGCGGCAACCACATAATCACTGTTTTCCCAGATGGTTTCACCCGCATGATTTTTGGGATAAACCATGGGACGCATTTCCCCCAGATAAAGGTCCTTTTTCCGGATCAGCACCGGTTCCATGTGGTGGAAGTCTTTCCAGATACCTTCCACCTGAAGCCTGACGCTACGGGCATCGTTTCGCGGGTCTTCAGCGGTCCAACTGGACTGTCTCTCCACACACCATGCCATCGCTTCCAGGGGTCGGCCGGGTTCATCGCGGTATTCGTTCCATGGCTTCCCCGGGGGATTGTAATCGGATACCTCCGGCAAGCCCCACGAAATTTCCCGCCTGTTTTCGTCAATAATTCCCGATGCAACACGAGTTGTCACCATTTCGGGCAGTATGCCCACACGGTATACCGTTCCTTTGAAAGCATTGGGCAAACAGATCAAAATGCTTTCAATAATTTCCTTGCAAGCATTTTCCAGCGCTTCTTGTTCGATCTTAATGGCCAGCAACAATCATTCCTCAACCCACCGGACAGGGGTAACGCAATCGTTCAGGGTAGAAATATTCGCCCGGATTTACATTACAAGTGAGATCACAAAATCCTACACTGTATTGATTTTGAAAAATTTGTCAATGAATAATGAATTCGAATGTTCAGGTATCCATTCCTTTTTTTTGTTTGACGATCTTCACCAGCTCTGGAACGGTCTCACCAGCGTTGCCTTTGAGGAATACATCGGTAATAGAATCCGTCAAGTGTGTTTCTTCTTTGTTGAATTCAATGATGTTGGCGCCATTTCTCTTGGCGAGGGATGGAATGGTGTTAACCGGCGAAACAACGGCCGAAGTTCCTATCACCAGAAGTGCTCGGGTGGAAGAGGCCAGCTCAAAAGATCGGTTCATGGCTTCTTCCGGAATCATCTCCCCAAAAAATACCACATCCGGTTTCAGAATTTTTTTACATTCACAGCGAGGAAGGTGCTCCTTTCGTTTATCCGCAGCCTGGTACTTCCTGCCGCACCAAAGACAGGAGAGGGTGCTGGCATTCCCGTGATATTCAATCACGTCTTTCGACCCGGCGGTTTGGTGAAGATTATCGATGTTCTGCGTGATGACGGTCCGCAGATAACCCATATCCTCAAGTTCACTCATGCCCTTATGCGCCTGATTGGGCCTGGCACGGCTGACGGTCTCATCCATTTCGCGGAGCATTTCCCACACTTTTTCCGGGTTGGCCCTGAAAGCCTCAATGGTTGCATACTCACCTGGATCAAACCGTGACCAGAGACCTGCTGCACTTCTGAAATCCGGAATACCGGATTCTACGGAAATACCTGCACCGGTCAAGGCCACGGTCAATTCGGACGTCATAATAATTTCGGCTGCTCTTTCAAAAGATGTAATCATTGAGTTAAGGTCTCATTAGGGATTCTTGAGAGGCGACTCCCACGGTTCAGGCAGGTTCAATAATGATTTTTCCCTTCCGGTTATCATAACGGGTCAATTTACCCCGGACGGTCTTCTGTTCACCAAATATATTGACCATCCTTATGTCTTCACCGTCCATCTCGACCAAGTCGACGCTTTCCATAATCATTTTCTCGGCTGCATCCTTCAGCAGGTAGG